>DATATE010000227.1:0-39617 GCA_036268955.1 Pseudonocardiaceae bacterium | reverse complement strand
GTCAGGGCTGCTCCCACCCTCCCCGGCACCACCCGGATCAGGCTGCCCTCAGCTCCACCGTCCCGCTGCGACGGGATCAGCGGTGAAGGTCTCTCACCTCCACTCGAATCACTGCGCCTCACGGCGCACCCATGACCTGCGTCACTTCTTCGCGTCCGCACTGCTGGACCAGGGCGAGTCGATCAAGGCCGTAGCTGAGTGGCTGGGGCACACGGACTCGGCGTTCACCCTGGCGACGTACACGCACCTGATGCCGACCAGCGACTCGCGAACCAAGACCGTCATCGAAGGCGTCTACGAACGGAGGTCACCAGGTGGGACCGACGGCCCGGCCACGGCCCAGGAAGATCCAAAAAGCCAATAACGCCAGGTCATGCCCTGTTCGTGGTCAGATCGACAAGATCTTCTGGGAGACCAAGCAGGGCTGAGTTCGCTCACCTGACCACACGGCCGGCAGCGCCGAGCAGAGGTGCCATCCCGCACCGAAGCTCCACGCTGCCGGCCGTTGTCGTACCTGGTCGCGTTGGGCGGGAGACTCGCGGCCGGCTCCCCTGGGTGACGTGCCGAACCTTCGGTCGATCGCAATACTTCGCAAGTCACATCTGGACGTTACGATTGCAGACATCGCAACGCTTCGACTATCCATGACATCTTCAATAGTATCGGTCAGGTGATACTATTGAAGTGTGCCCAGGCGCGTCGAGGTCACGCTGGCCGAGCTGACGGCCGGCCAATGGGGTCTCTGCACGGCGCCGCAAGCCCAGGACGCCGGGATCAGTCGCATGCAGCTCACCAGGCTGACCCAGGCCGGGGTGCTACAGCGGCTGGCACATGGGGTCTACGCCCTACACGGAGCCGGAACGGATGACCGGCTCGAACTGCGCGCGGCCTGGCTCGGCCTCGACCCCGCTCGCACGGCAAACGACCGGCTCGGTGACGGCCCGGCGGGAACGGTCGTGTCGCACAGTTCAGCGGCAGACCTCTACGGTTTCGGCGATCTGGATGCCGACCACCATGAATTCACTGTGCCGAAAAGGCAACAGACCAGGCGGCGGGATATCCGCCTCCACCGTGGCGTCCTTCCGGACAACGACGTCACGGTCCTCAACGGACTGCCTGTCACGAAACCTGAACGTACGGTCGTCGACCTACTCAAAGCAGGTCACGACGGCGAGCATGTCGCTGGCGTACTCGCCGACGCCGTACGGACCAGGTCAATCGATGTCGGCCAACTCGGTGCGCGCCTGGCTCCTTTCGCCGCTCGTTTCGATTTCGCCGTCAATGACGGACAAGGACTTCTCGATCACCTTCTCGAACTGGGCGGGGCAGCCGATCAGGTACTCGCCGACGATCTGGTGCAGCTAGCTCGCGCCGGCAACAGCAGCCTCGCCGAATGGGCCGCACTCGGTAACCAGCTTGCCGGTCGAATCAGCACACCGACGTTTACCTCCGGACCACCAGAACACGAGGAACCAGCACGTGAGCCAGGGAACCGCTGACCGCCAGCTGAGCGACTACCGAACGCCGGAGGCATTGTGGGCAGCGGTCGACACGCGAATCGAACAGTTGGTCGTGGCTGATCCGCGACTGACCAAAGGAAATCTGCAACGGCAGTTCGTCTACGAGCGGTTGCTCGCGCGCGTTTTCCGGGATACCGACGAATGGGTTCTGAAAGGCGGTACCGCCTTGCTCGCGCGCGTTCGGTCCGCTCGCCACAGCAAGGACGTGGACCTCTTTCGCTTGCAGGGCACCGTCGGTGACGCTGTCGCCAAGTTCAAGAAAATCGCCGCCAGCGATCTCCGCGATCACTTCCGTTTCGTCGCGCATTCGCACACCGTGCGCGACGAGCGGGCCGGCCAGCGCGCTACTCGTCTGGCGACGGTGAGCGTCGACGGCTATGCCGGCGCGACACTGAAAGCACGTTTCGGCGTCGACATAGTCATCGGTAGCATCATTACCCGAGAGCCAGAAACCCTGGTGCCTGAGCCAGTCGTACACATAGGCGGTATGCCGGCACCACGTTATCTGCTCTATCCGATCGTTGATCATGTCGCGGACAAGGTCTGCGCGACTTTTGAACGATTCGGTAGCAAGCGGGCACCATCGAGCCGAGTGCGCGATCTTGTCGATCTTGTGGTCATAGCTCGAACCCAAACGATGCACGCGCACGCGCTGAGACAGGCGATCGAGGCCGAGCGGCTACATCGACAGCTCGCCCCGATCACGCATTACGCGCCACCGACCAACTGGAGGTCGATGTATGCGACGGCCGCCAGGGGTGTCGTCGAGTGCGTCGATCACTCCACGTACGCCGCAGCGACCGGTCTGATGGAGCGGTTCCTGAATCCGGTGCTGGCCAACGATCCCATGATCGCTTCGTGGAGACCGGAGATGCTTCAGTGGTCGGCTGTCGAAGTTGCCGGTTACCAGGGCCGCGGCTGACCGTGCGCGGCATGGCCTGAGCCGGTGGGTGAGAATGGGTCGGTGAAGTGGAGCCGCGCCGTACATCATCTCGAAGCGCTCGCCGAGACCTGCACGGACATGCTGACCCGGTCATCGGACATCTACCGGATTCAGGTTCGGCAGCTGTGGACGTTCGGGGAGATGGTGGGTCCCGCGACGGACGTCGAGTGGGTTCCGGTGGCGTTGGCCATCGACCTGCCGGCCGAGGAGGTGCCCTGGCTCGGTGAGCCGGTGGGCACGCAGCACTGGGCCAATGCGACCCGGTTGAACAAGAATCCGTTCACGCCGCGCTGGCGGTCGTTGCGGGCGCCGATCTGGAATCACGATATCGACCGGCCGGTGCTGTTCTGGGACGCGGAGAACGGTATCGCCGAGGAGGCCATCGCCGCGCTGCGCGATGGCGACGGCGAGCGGGTGCGGGAGGCCGGCCCGACCGAGGCGCAGCGGCGCGAGAGGGTTGCCGCGGAGTTGGCGATCTGTCTTGCCTCGGTCCGCGCGTGCACCGCGACGTACACGGACAAGCGGTGGGCGCCGGGGAAACTGACGCCGTTGTCGGACGCGATGTGGCTGGCCAATGTGGGCTACCTGGACCTGCTGGACGCGGCCGGCGCCACCGAGGAGTCCTCGGCGACCGAGATTTCGAACAGCTAGCCGGCAACCGCGCTAACGGGCTGATTCGCGGGTTTCCTCGGTGATCCAGGCCAGGTATTCCGGGCTGCCGCCGGCGATCTCGGTGGTCAGGATCTGTGGCAGGTCGTAGCTGTGGTTGGCCTTCAGATGGTCGATCAGGGCGGGCAGGCGGTCGGCGGCGGTCTTGACGGTCAGGTCCCATTCCTCGTCGGTGCTCACCTCGCCCGCCCAGCGGTAGACGCTGGTGATCGGGCCGCTGACCTGCGCGCATGCCCCGAGTCGGGCCTCTACGACGCTGCTCGCCAGGGCGAGCGCCTCGGCCTGGGAGCCCGTTGTGGTGCCAACCTGGTAGTAATCCGCGGCCACCGGCTGAGGTTAGCCGCTCGACGCGGCCGGAGTCTCGGTCCTAGCGGGTTTGGGTGCGACGCGGATGGTGATCACGGCGCGCACAACGGGTTTGTCGGCCGCGTCGTAGACGGTGACCGGGACCGGGAGGTCCATCGCCTCGTCGAATTCGAAATCCGGTATGTCGGCAAGCTCGGCGACGGCGCGCAGGCTGGTAGTGGCTTTGGCCACATAGTCGCTTGTCATCCCGCGCGGCAGCCAGCGGTGCGTCGTCGGGACGGTTGCCTCGGCGAGCATGCCCATGGCGGCCTCGGCGAGGTTGCAGGCGGCGATGGCGTGGAAGGTGCCGATGTGGTTGTGCACTCCCCACCATTTTGGTGCCTTGACCTCGCAAAAGCCGGGCCGCAACGCACGTACGGATGGCAGCACGGTGGCGAAATACGGCACCCGAAGGCACATCGCGGCGGAGAACAACTGTCGGCCGAACGGGCGTGATGCCAACCGTTGCCACATCGCGAAAGTGGAATTCGGCTCGGTCGCGTTCGCCATTGTCGACCTCCTGAGAACCTTGTTACCCGTGAGTAGCATCGCATTGTGGCGCGGATCGCGCCAGTTCGGCCGGTGCGGGGATGCCGCGCTCCCTACGATGTTCGAGTGGCTTCCGACGAGCAACCAGTGATCTATGTACTGCGTCATGGCGAGACCGAGTGGTCGCTCACCGGCCGGCACACCGGCCGAACCGACATTCCGCTGACCGTCGAAGGCGAACAGCAGGCGCGACGAGCCGGGCTGGTGCTGAGCCATCTGCGTGGCACCCACCTGCCGCCGGCCCTCGTACTGAGCAGCCCCCGCCAACGCGCCCAGCACACCGCCGGCCTGGCCGGACTGCACGTCGACGAGGTTACCGCCGACCTGGCCGAATGGGACTACGGCGACTACGAGGGCCTGACCACCGAGGAGATCCGGCAGAAGGTGCCGGACTGGAGCGTGTGGTCGCATCCGATTCCCGGCGGGGAGACCGCCGATCAGGTCACCGCGCGGGCCAACAGGCTGCTCGACCGGGTGACGGCCGCGATGAAGCGCGGCGACGTGATCCTGATCGGACACGGGCATTTCAGCCGCGTACTGATCGCCGCCTGGCTCGGGCTGAGCGCGGCCGAGGGTGTCCAGTTCGGTCTCGACCCGGCCGGTACGACGGTGCTCGGGTCCGAACGCGGCGAGCGCCAGGTGGTTCGGTCGAACATTCCGCCGTGGAGCGCGGATGTCTGAGACTGACCAGGTTTCCGCCGCCGGTCAGGGAATTCGTCGCGCTCGACCGTCCGATGTGGAGCGGATTGTCGAGCTGTGCCGCGAACTCGCGGTGTATGAGAAGGCGCCGGAGGAGTTCCGGATGTCGGCCGAACAGTTGCACGCCGCACTGTTCGGCCCGAATCCCGCGCTGTTCGCGCATGTCGCGCAGCACGACGGCGTCGTCGTCGGCTGCGCGGTCTGGTTCCTGACCTTCTCCACCTGGGACGGCGTGCACGGGATCTACCTTGAGGATCTCTATGTCACACCGGAGTGCCGGGGCACCGGGCTCGGTTTCGCGCTGCTGGTGGAGCTGGCGCGGGAATGCCGGCGCAACGGTTACAGCCGGTTGCAGTGGGCGGTGTTGGACTGGAACACCCCGTCGATCGAGTTCTACCAGAAACTCGGCGCCCGCCCGTTGAGCGACTGGATCACCTACCGGCTGACCGGCTCAGCGCTCGCCGAGCTGGGCGACCGCTGAGCCGGCACGCAGCCACTGAGCCAGCACGCAGCCACTGAGCCAGCACGCGGCCGCTGAGCCCAGCCTGCGAGCACTGAGCCGGCGCGGCCACCGCCAGCCGCCACGAAGCCCGGCAGAGTGCCTCGGCCGGCCGCCGTCACAAGCCCGGCAGGACTGCTCAGCCTGCCGGCCGCTGATCGATTCTCAGGTATTTCTGGGGTAGTTCTGAGCTGTTGCCTTGGTTGAGAGGTTTTCCTTGAATTACGCGGGGCTTCCGCCCAGGCGTGACGCGAGGAGGTCACCGATGCTGGCCAACCATCCCCTACCGGCCGTGCTGCCCCGTTGGGACGCCGTGAGCGAGCGCGGTCCACGTCGGATCAACGCCGATGCGACCGCGGTGCACACCGATCCGACCACCGGGTTGACCGCCTACGTCGTCGCGGACGGTGTCGGTGACGACGAGACCGCGGCACGCACCGCAAGGCTGGCCGCCGAGGTGGCGGCCAAGGTCGCCGCCGTCGAGGGGCCGGTGGCGGCGATCCTGGCCGCGCAGCAGGCGGTGGTGAGCGCGGCACCCGCCGAGGACGGCGGGGACTGCGTGCTGGTGGTCGCGGTGCCGCAGGTCGGGGCGGCCCGGACGGCCTGCGACGTGGCCTGGGTCGGGGACTGCCGCGCCTACCACTGGAACGGCCGGATTCTGGAGCAGATCACCACCGACCACACGGTGGCCGAGTACTTCCGCGCCCAGGGTCAGCCGACGACGCCGAGGATGGAGCACCTGGTCACGACCAGCGTGCGCACGGTGCGGGCGGATCAGATCGGCCGCAACAGGACCAGTATCGGCCGGTCCCGGTTGCTGCTGTGCTCGGACGGGGTGCACAAACTGACGGAGATCAGCCGCATCAGGGCCATCCTCGCCGACCAGCCCTCGCCATCCGTCGCGGCGAACACGCTGGTGGAGTTCGCGCACCTGATCGGTGGCAAGGACAACGCGACCGCGATGATCATCGATCCGCCGCCGGTGCACGGCGCCGCGCTGGCCGCCTGAAAGCGAAACCGCGGCCGGACAAAGAACGTGGGGCCCTACCCGCCGGGAGGTGGCGGACAGGGCCCCACTTACTGCCTACCGAGGTCCGCTTGAAGGACCGGCCGACCAGGAGAGCGGAACAGGATCGATCAGAAGGCGCCGAGACCGTTCGGCGAGCCGATGCCGGTCGGGCCGTCCCAGCCGGTGCCAGCGTTGCAGACCGCCTTGTTGACCCCCGGATAGTTGCTGCAGGAGTCCTGCAGTTCGTTGTTGCCCGAGGTGATGTCGCGGAAGTTCGACGCGGCGGCCGCGTACAGGGTGTTCGGGCCGAGCAGGGTGGAGGGAACGCCCGCACGGGCGAACAGGCCTGCGATGTAGGGGGATGAGGCGCTGGTGCCACCGACCACGATCCAGTTGTTCGGCTGGTGGCTGCTCGGGGCGTAGGTGTCGTAGACCGCGAGACCGGTGACCGGCGAGGCGTCCGCGGAGACGCTGGCGTCGGCGAGGTGGTTGTCGCAGTCCTTGGTGACCGCGGCGGGCTGGCCGTTGGCGGCCTTGAAGTAGGTCTCGCAGCCACTGCCGGCTGCACCGTTGTTGCTGTCGACGCCCCAGGCGGTCTCGGTGTAGCTGCTGCCGCTCTTGGTCAGCTGGGTGCCACCGACGCCGACCACATAGGGCAGGTCGGAGGGCCAGGAGCTGTGCGTGCCGCCGTTGAAGCCGCTGTCACCGGTGGACGCCTCGATGGCGACACCGGCGTGGTTGAAGCTGGAGAGCTGGGTGCCGCTGGTGTTGGTCGAGTTCGCGGTGTAGCCGTAGCTGATGCTGACGGTCTTGGCGCCACCGGCAACAGCGGTGGCGACCGCCTTGGCGAAGTCACCGGTCGAGGTGCTGCTGTCGGTCTCGCCGTCCTGCCACGGCACCGAAAGCTCGGTGATGTGACAGCTCGGGCAGGCCGCGGAGGCCATGTCGACGTCCAGCGCGGTCTCGACCGCGATGTCCTCCTCCGCCGAGGCACCCGAGCCGCTCTTCTGCGGTGCGGGCTGCGCGCCACCGGTGTAGTTCTCCAGCTTCAGGCAGCCGTTCGCGGTGGTGCAGGCCGGCAGGCCGTAGGTGGAGCGGTAGGTCGCGAGGTCCTTGGCGAGGTTGCCGTCGACGCCCGCGTCGATGATCGCGATGGTCGAGGTCGCCGTGGAGGAACCGGTGATCTTGTAGGCCGAGGAGAGGTCGCTGGGACCGTACCCGCTGGGTAGCGCGGTGCTCATGGGCTTGTTCGAACCCTTGGTGGCGGTGACCACCTCGGACTCGCACTGGGCGCACACCGGGCGCACGCCGTGGGTCTGCAGCAGGGTTCCGCTGGTGACCTCCTGGTGCAGTTGGCTGGCCTGCGCGGCTGCGCCGGCCGTTGCGGCGGTGCCGGATGTGGACGCCTGAGCCGTCCCAACGGTGGGCAGCACGAAGGTCGCCGCTACCGCTACCGCGGCAACCGCCCTCGTTGACCACCGAACCGCCACTGTCCTCGAAAGGGACACAGTTCCTCCATGGGCTGGTTTTGTCACCGACCGTCACCGATTCAAGCGTTGCAGGGGCGAATCAGCGTCGGCCTTACCGGATGGAGTGTCACTCAGTCGTGGGGAAACACATACCCATCGTTAGACGGGTATTGGGTAACCATGAGGAGGTGACTGTTCACATTGACAGTTTTTCGGCGGTTCGATGGTGACGGCCGATCGCGCTGCGTGACTGTTGGGCAGCGGAGGCAACCGGGCCCAGCGAGTCGGATCGGTTGGGCTCAGGAGTCGGAGTGGAGGCCGACCGCCCAGGCCCGAGCCCGCGCCGTGAACAGCAGGACCAGCGTGACTAGGCAGATCACCCCGGTGATGATGCCGACCAGCACCTGACCGGAGGGCCCGAACACGTACCAGGCGATGCCGATGAACAGCAGTTGCAGCACGGCGGCGGGGGTACGGGTCCAGGGCTGGCCGCGCAGCAGGCCGACGGCGACCGCGATCACCGCGGCGGCGAGCACCACGAAGAAACCGGCCTCGGCATAGAGGTTCCCGACTCCGCCCTTGGTGTTGGTAAAGGCACCGACCAGCACCGCGATCGCGTAGCCGACCCCGGCCAGACCCTGCAGGCCGACCAGCACACCGGCCGCCCGGACCGATGCCGGAGCGGCGGATTCGACAACCACGGCAGGCGGCCTCTCTCGACTCGACGAACCAGCAAGGACGAACCAGCGAAGACGGTGACCCGACACCGGAACGAACCCGACCCGGGAACGGACCTGACACCGCCTCAACGCGCTGAATACGCCAGGTAACACGGGTACACCGATCGTAGGCCACCCGGTCGGCCGATTCTTTCCGCCCGAGCCGCAAGGGATGATCTCAGTGCGCAGGTCCGCTTCGTCGGTGAGCAGACGGGTCGTCTGGGTGCACTCGCCACGGTGGCAACCGCGCTGGTCAGGTACTGGACGCGTAGTGCCACGCGTCCGTGACGCGGGAAGGAGCACTCGGCGGACCGGGTGAGGGTCACCCACCAAGGTTGTCGTGTGCGCTGGGTGACAAGACACCCGGCATGACACCGAGTGCGCTTAGGCTGGCCGCGTGCTTGCCCTACTGGTGGTCAACCCGCAGGCGACGGCGACGACGCCGGCCGGCCGGGATGTGCTCGCGCATGCCCTGGCCAGCGACGTGAAGCTGGAGATCCTGGAGACAAGCCACCGAGGCCACGCGGCGGAGGCGGCGGCCCAGGCGGCACGGGACGGCTTCGACCTCGTGGTCGCGCACGGCGGCGACGGCACGGTCAACGAGGTGGTCAACGGCCTGCTCAGCGCGTCGACTCCGAACCGCATCGAACCGGACGTACCGATGCTGGGCGTCGTACCGGGCGGGTCGGCCAACGTGTTCGCGGGGGCGCTCGGACTGCCGCGCGATCCGGTCGAGGCGACACACCGACTGTTGCAGGCCATCGAGACCGGGCACAGCCGCAAGATCGGCCTCGGCCGGGTCAACGAGCGGTGGTTCACCTTCAACGCGGGCGTCGGCTGGGATGCCGAGGTGGTCGCGGCCGTCGAGCGCAGGCGCAGCAAGGAGGCCAGCCCGATACTGTACGTGCGCACCGCGTTCGCCCAGTACGTACGACAGTTGCGCAACGGTCCGGAGCTGACCGTGGAACTACCCGGTGAACAACCGGTGTCGGGCATTCGGCTCGCCTTTGTCTGCAATACCGATCCCTGGACCTATCTGGGCGCCAAGCCGTTGCGGTTGATCCCCGGTTGTTCATTTGATCGGGGCCTCGGCCTATTCGCGCTGCGCAGGCTGGCGCCGACCACGATCGCTCGACACGGCAGCCAGGTGCTGCGTGGGACGTCCCGTCCGAAGGGCCGCAACCTGCTGTATCGCGAGGATGTGCCGCACATCCGGGTGACATCGAGTCAATTGGTGCGAGTTCAGGTCGATGGTGATCTCCTCGGCGAGCAAAACGAGGTAGACTTCTTTTCAGTGCCAGCTGCGCTGCGGGTTGCCCTGTGACCTGCCCGTGACCTGGTAGCGATCGAACGTGGTTTTACACGGACCACACCCGTCGCACAGCGAATCCGCGTTACCTGCTTCGTCGATCTTTCGGGTGAGTTCTCTCACCGGGTAGGTCAAAACCTCTTGACATCAACGCGGTTCGTGAAAGTATTCACAAGCACCCCGACGACCCACCCACGACGAATGGCGTGTCCAATCGCGCCTTGTGAGGAGCACCAAAAATGGACTGGCGCCACCGCGCGGCCTGCCGTGACGAGGACCCCGAACTGTTCTTCCCGGTTGGGAACAGTGGTCCTGCGCTCCTGCAGATCGCCGAGGCGAAGACTGTGTGCCGCCGCTGCCCGGTCGCTTCCAGCTGCCTTACCTGGGCACTGGAAAGTGGTCAGGACGCAGGTGTTTGGGGCGGCATGAGCGAAGACGAGCGACGTGCCCTGAAGCGCCGCAACCGGACCAGGGCCAGGACCAACGCCTGAGAGCGTTGTTCCTCTCAAGAACCGAGGTTCGGTCCTCACGAACCGGTTCTGCTAGACCCAAAGCTGTTTTACGCGGAAGGGCCTGACATCGCGACCACGATGTCAGGCCCTTACTGCTGCCCGGCGAAAGCCGGGATGTCGATGTTCTGGGGATTTCCCTAACACGGTTTTTATTCATTGGTTTGAATAAAAACCAATAGCGACTCGAATCGCCCCGGTCACCTGCGGTAACCGGGGCAGGCGGACCGTTCAGCGCGGCTGGCGCAGCGGTATCCGCAGGGCAGCCTCGGTGCCGCCGCGCTCCTTGCGTCGCAGCGACAGCGATCCGCGCAGTTCGCTGTCGACCAGGGTGCGCACGATCTGTAGTCCCAGTCGCTCGGTGCGCTCAAGGGAAAATCCACGTGGCAGGCCGGTGCCGCTGTCGGAGATCACCACGTCCAGCCATTTGGCGCCGCGCTCGACATGCAGCACGACCGAACCGTGCTGCGGAGCCGGATAGGCGTGCTCGAACGCGTTCTGCAACAGCTCGGTCAGTACCAGCACCAACGCGGTAGCCCGTTCGGCGGACACCACACCGAACTCGCCCTCCCTGCGTACCGTCACCCGGCCCTCGGTGCCGGCGAGGTCGCCCATCATCGGCACGATCTGGTCGACGAGTTCGTCGAGGTTGACGTGCTCGTCCACCGACTGCGCGAGGGTCTCGTGCACCATCGCGATCGAGGTGACCCGACGGACCGACTCGGTCAGCGCGTCGCGCGCGGTCGGGCTGGACAGCCTGCGGGACTGTAACCGCAGCAGCGCGGCGACCGTCTGCAGGTTGTTCTTCACCCGATGATGGATCTCCCGGATGGTCGCGTCCTTGGACAACAGCTGGCGATCACGGCGCTTCAACTCGGTGACATCGCGGACGAGCACCAATGCACCGGCGGCTTTCCCCTTGGGCTGCAAGGGAAGCGCGCGAAAAAGCACGGTGGCGCCGTGCCGCGCCTCGGCCTCGACCCTGGTACTCGCGCGGCCGTCGAGAGCGTCGCGGATGCGGGTGCCGACCTCGGTGGCGTCGAACGGGTCGGCGATCAGCGACCGGGTCAGTGGGGAGAGCCGGACGCCGATCAGGTCGGCCGCGTGGCCCATCCGATGGTAGGCCGACAACGCGTTGGGACTGGCGAAGACGACCGCACCGGCCGCGTCCAACCGGATCAGTCCGTCCCCGACCCGAGGGCTGGTGTGCACGCCGGGGGACGGTTCGTCGCTGGGGAAGGTGCCGTCGGCGATCATCTGGCACAGGTCGGCCGCGCCGCCGAGATAGGCGATCTCCAGCGAACTGGGCACTCTCGGCACCGCGAGGTTGGTGTCCCTGCTGAGCACCGCGATCACCCGCTGACCGCACAGCACCGGGATGACCTCGCGCCGGACCGGCAGGCCGAGGTGCCAGACCGGGTCCTCCTCGCGGCAGATCCTTGCCTCCTGCAGGGCCCGGTTGAGCTGCGGATGTTCCGCCGAACTGGCCTCGGTGCCGACCATGTCCTCGGCGTAGGCGGTCAGGCCGGTGGTCGGTCGGGCATGCGCGATGCAGATGAACAGCTGCGGCGCGGAGCCCTTGTCGCCGTCCTCCCCGCCGTCCCCCTCGATCGGGACCGGCGCCCAGAGCAGGAAGTCGGCGAAGGACAGGTCGGCGAGCAGTTGCCACTCGGCGACCACCCGTTGCAGGTGGTCGACGGCGGCGCCGGGCAGGCGGGTGTGCTCGGCGAGGAGATCGACAAGTGTGGACACCGGTACTTACCCCGACACCTGGTCGACGACGGCGATCAGGTCGCCCTCCTGGACCACGTCGCCGGCGTGCACGGCCAGCTTGGTGATCACCCCACCGGACTCGGCGAGCACCGGGATTTCCATCTTCATCGACTCCAGGAAGACGACCGTGTCGCCCCCGCCGATGGTGTCACCCTCGCCGACCAGCACGTTCATCACGTTGGCCACGATCTCGGCCCGAATTTCCTCGGCCATCTCAGCGCCCTCTCACCGGTGCGGCGACGGGTTCGCCCCGACCTCGCAGCCGATTCTCACTCGATCCAGCTGGGTTCGATCCAACCACGCCTCGGGCCCCTCCGAAGCCCGAGGGACAACGTGCCACACTGCTTGTAGCGGCAGGTCGGGCCGCACTCGGGGTGGCCTGCGCCAATACGGCCGCTCTCCGGGTGCCTGGCCGCACCGCATGAGCACCGTTACAGAACGCAGTGCAGCGCAACCGCATTGCAGAACACGAGGAGACGAGCATGTCCAAGCGCGCCCGCAAGCGTCGCGACCGTAAGAAGTCCGGCGCGAACCACGGCAACCGGCCGAACAGCTGAGCGCTGCTGCCAGCACGACGACGGCCCCGGTGATCACTCACCGGGGCCGTCGTCACGTCTTCGGCGCTGGGGCATTGGACCTGCTCAGCAACGCACAGCGGGACGGTCAGGACCTGCTCAGCGCCGGACAGCGGCCGGCTGAGCCTGGCCTGGTCAGTTCGATTCGCCGTGTACCTCGACGCGGGTCTCGCGGATCTCGACAGTGCTGCTGCCGTCCTCGGCGCGCTCGATGTTGACCTCGGTCTGTTCGAGCACGGTCTGCCGGATCGACGCACGCAGCCGCTCCTTGAAGCCCTCTGGCACCCGGTCGCCACCACATTTGCGAGCCAGCAGCAGCTTCAGGTGCTCCTCGATTCCGTAGCGCTCCAAGCATGGCGCACATTCATCGAGGTGTTCGACCAGTTTGTGCCGATGTCCCTCGTCACATTCGTGGTCGAGCAGCAGCCATACTTCGGCCAGGACCTGCGAGCAATCCGTCTCGTGCGGTTTTCCGCAGCTCACGACCCCGTCACCTCCTGGACGGACGGCGCGCCGGCGCCAGCACCGTTGCGCAGGAAACCACGATCGCGCGCTACGTCGGTGAGCAGATCGCGCAGCTGTCGGCGGCCGCGGTGCAGCCGCGACATCACTGTGCCGATGGGGGTACCCATGATGTCGGCGATCTCCTTGTAGGCGAAGCCTTCGACATCGGCGAGGTAGACCGCGATGCGGAACTCCTCGGGCAGCTGCTGCAGAGCCGCCTTGACGTCGTTGTCCGGCAACCGGTCCATCGCCTCGACCTCGGCGGAACGCAGACCGGTCGAGGAGTGTTCGCCCGCCCTGGCCAACTGCCAGTCGGTGATCTCCTCGGTGGCTGACTGCTGCGGCTGGCGCTGCCGCTTGCGATAGCCGTTGATATAGGTGTTGGTGAGAATCCGGTACAGCCAGGCCTTCAGGTTGGTGCCGTCGGCAAAGGACGCGAACGCCGCATAGGCCTTGAGAAAGGTCTCCTGCACCAGGTCTTCGGCGTCGGCCGGGTTGCGGGTCATCCGCAGGGCCGCCGAGTACAACTGGTCGAGCAGGGGCATCGCGTCGCGCTCGAACCTGCTCGCCAGCTCCGCAGCGGCCTGCTCCTGCTGTTTCGGAGTCTGCTCGTGCGGTGTCGATTCCCCTGGCGTCGATTCGGGCATGCTGGCCTGACTACCTGGCACCTGGCTCCCTCCCCGTCGACCAGTCCGGTCGACGGCTCCCACTGATGTCCCCCGCTTCACCGACAGCGGGGACAGGGAAGAGGATACCCGGCTCGTCGGGCGGCGATCCGCACCACGACCGGAGAAGGCGCTCTGCCGCGCGAACGGCGGCGCCGACGGGGTTGTGCTCACCCGCTCCTGCTCGGCACTAGCTACATCGACTACCACGTGTGATCTCAACGCGGTCTCCTCGGCGGTAATTCCACGATCTTCTCGATCGGCACCTCCTAAAATCCGCGGCTATGTCAGGACAGGGCACCCCGGCGACCGTGCTGTTGACCAAGCAGCGGGTGGCGCACAGCGTGCACAGCTACGAGCACGACAGCAGAAATCCCGCCTACGGCCTCGAAGCCGCGCAGGCGCTCGGGATCGCGCCGGAACGGGTGTTCAAGACGCTCATCGCCGAGGTCGACGGCGTACTGACGGTCGGTGTGGTGCCGGTCACCGGCCAGCTCGACCTGAAGGCCCTCGCCTCGGCCGTCGGCGGGAAGCGGGCGAAGATGGCCGAGGTCGGCGCGGCCGAGCGGGCCACCGGGTACGTGGCGGGCGGGATCTCGCCACTCGGCCAGCGCAAACGTTTGCGCGTGGTGTTGGACACCTCGGCCCAGCAGTTCGACACGATGTTCTGCAGCGGCGGCCGGCGCGGCCTGGAAATCGAACTGGCCCCGGCCGACCTTGTCCGGCTCGCCTCGGCGACCGTGGCCCCGATCGCCGGCTGACCGAGTCTTGAGCGGCTCGTCCTGAGCGGCTCGGGTGGGTTCGTTCGGTCCGGTGGGGAGGCGTCCAGTGGGGAGGCGTCCAGTGGAGAGGTTCAGTCCAGTGGGCGCAGGACGCGGCCGAGCCATTCGCCGACCGCGCGGCCGATGCCCTCGACGTCGGCCTTGAGCGAATGGTCACCGCGCAGCAGCACCAGTTCCCGGTGATGCGCGGGTTCGGGTCGGCCGAAGGGGTCGGACTCGCCCTGTACGACCAGGACCGGCACCTCGACGGCGTCGAGTTCCGGCATCCTGCTGCGATCCGGTTTGCCCGGTGGATGCACCGGAAAAGCCAGGCACAGCACGGCGACCGCCTGCCCCTCGGTCGCGGTCCGGCAGGCGACCCGCGCCCCGGACGACCGCCCGCCGAACACCAGCGGCAGTCCGGGAAACCAGCGCTCCCCCACCTGTTCGGCGACCGCAAGCCAGGCCGCGTCGAGCTGTTTGGCCGGGGCGGGCGCGCGTCGGCCGGCAACCCGATAGGGCTGCTCGACGAGGGCGACATGCACCCCGGCGGCGGTGGCCGCGCGGGCCGCCGACACCAGGTCCGGTGCGGCCACCCCGCCACCGGCGCCGTGACCGAGCAGCAGCGCCGCCCTGCCCTCGGCGGCGCAGTGCAGTTCGGCCCGTGCCGGCCCGTGCGGGGTGTCCAGCGTGGTGGTCGTCATGTCGTGTTGGTCATCTCGGGGTGCCGGCCTGGTCGAACAGGGTGGGCGCGGCGTCGAGGTCGACGGCGGGCGCGGCCGGGTCGACGCGGGCGATGAGGTCGGCACCGTTGTTGCGGACGCTGTTGACCTTGCTGGCGACCGGTCGCAGCTCCAGCGATTCGATCAGCGCCATGTCGTGGCCGGCCAGCAGGTCGGTGACGTCGGTGCGATCCGGGTCGAGCCAGTCGGCGAAGTCCTTCTCGGCCAGCAGCAGCGGCATCCGGTCGTGCACCTCGGTGAGCTGACCGAGTGCGTCGGTGGTCAGCACGGCGCAGCTGACCAGTGGCGGCGCGTCCGGATCGCCGTTCGGGTCGTGCCAGGTCGACCAGAGGCCGGCCATGGCGAGGCTGGTCTCGTCGCGCCGGGTCATGTACATGGCCTGTTTGGTGGCGCCGTCGCGCTTCCACTCGTACCAGCCATCGGCCGGCAGGATGCACCGCCGCCGCGTCACCGAGCTGCGGAAAGCCGGTTTGGTCGCGGCCGAGTCGGCGCGGGCGTTGATCATCTTGGCGCCCATCTTCCTGTCCTTGGCCCAATGCGGCACCAAGCCCCAGCGCATCACCCGCAGGCTGCGTTCGGTGCGCTCCGGATCGGGCTGGCCCTCCTCGTCGCGCGGATGGCGCTGGACAAGGGCGACAACGGCTTTGGTCGGCGCCACGTTGTAGTCCGCATCGGGCCCGTTGCCCTCGGTCGCGTCGACGGCATCGAACTCGGCCGCCAACAACGCAGGGTCCTTCTTCGCGGCGTACCTACCGCACACGGCTGTTCACCTCTTCGCCAGCGGGCTACCACCTGATCCTGACACGTTACGACCACGCGGGCGAGCGGTGTCGAGAGCCGGACCACCGGAACCGGCGAGTGGTCGGGCAACCAGTGAGATGATCGGCGCATGACGCAACCATGGCCGGCACCGACGGCGACCCAGCCGGTACGCACCGTCGTCGACGTGCCCGGTTCCAAGTCGATCACCAACCGGGCACTGCTGCTGGCCGCGTTGGCCGACACCCCTTCCGTGCTGCACCGGCCGCTGCGCAGCCGGGACACCGATCTGATGGCCGACGCCCTGCGCGGTCTCGGCGTCGGCATCACCGAGGTCGACGGCGGCGGCTGGCGGGTGCGCCCCGACGAGCTGCGCGGACCGGCCAGGATCGACTGCGGTCTCGCCGGCACCGTGATGCGGTTCGTGCCGCCTGCCGCCGCGATCGCGCACGGCGAGATCGACTTCGACGGCGACCCGTGGGCGCGCAAGCGGCCGATGGACACCGTGCTGCGGGCCCTGCGCGCGCTGGGCGCGGACATCGCGGGGGACGCGCTGCCGTTCACCGTGCACGGCACCGGATCGGTGGCCGGCGGCTCGGTCACCATCGACGCGTCGGCTTCATCGCAGTTCGTGTCCGGCCTGCTGCTGTCCGGCGCGCGCTATACCAACGGCCTTACCGTGCACCACGACGGCAAACCGGTGCCGTCCATGCCGCACATCGAGATGACCGTCGACATGTTGCGTGGCGCGCGGGTCGAGGTCGACGACACCGAGCCGAACACCTGGCGGGTCGCACCGGGCCCGATCAGCGGCCGGGACTGGGTGATCGAGCCGGACCTGTCCAACGCGACCCCGTTCCTGGCCGCCGCGGCGGTCACCGGTGGGTCGGTGACGGTGACCGGATGGCCGGTCTCCACGACCCAGCCGGGCGAGGGCATCCGCGCCATCCTGACGGACATGGGCGCCGAAGTGGTTCTCGACGAACACGGTCTCACCGTCACCGGTACCGGTGAACTGTCCGGTGTGGACATCGACCTGCACGAGGTCGGCGAGCTGACCCCGACGGTCGCCGCGGTGGCCGTCTTCGCGACCGGCCCGTCCCGGCTACGTGGCGTCGCGCACCTGCGCGGCCACGAGACCGACCGGCTCGCCGCGCTGGTCGCGGAGATCCGCGCCCTCGGCGGCGATGCGGAGGAGACCGAGGACGGACTGGCCATCCGGCCGAAACGGTTGCACGGCGGCCCGTGGCGGGCCTACGCCGATCACCGGATGGCCACCGCTGGCGCGATCATCGGACTGCTCGTGCCGGGCGTCGAGATCGACGACATCACCTCGACGAGCAAGACCCTGCCCGACTTTCCGGGAATGTGGCGGCGAATGCTCGCCATGGAGTCCACAATGGAGGTTTCCGGCTCGTGAGTGGCTGGGATCGGGCATGAGCGGGCTGGCAGCGGGATGAGCGGCGACTGGCGCAAGCTCGACGAGTCCGATGTCCGGATCAGGCCCGGCAAGGGATCCCGGCCGCGCAGCAAACGCAGGCCCGACCATGCCGACTCGCGCTCGGCGATGGTCGTCGGCGTCGACCGTGGCCGGTGGACCTGCGCGCTGGAACTCGAACCGAACCACCTGATCACCGCCATGCGGGCCCGTGAACTCGGCCGCACGCCGATCGTGGTCGGGGACCTTGTCGACGTGGTCGGCGATGTCAGTGGCGAACCGGACGCGCTGGCCAGGATCGTGCGGGTCGCGCCGCGCACCAGTGTGCTGCGGCGCACCGCCGACGACACCGACCCGTTCGAGCGGGTGGTGGTCGCCAACGCGCAGGAACTGGTCATCGTCGCGGCGCTGGCCGACCCGCCGCCGCGTACCGGGTTCATCGACCGCTGCCTCGTCGCCGCCTACGCGGGCGGCCTTTCCGCGACGCTGTGCCTGACCAAGTCCGACCTTGCCAGCCCGGACGAACTGCTGGCCGCCTACGCCGAGCTTGAGGTCACGGTCGTCGTCACCCGCCGCGACCAGCCGCCGGACGCGCTGCGCGAGCGGCTGGCCAACCGGGTGTCCGCGCTGGTCGGCCATTCGGGGGTGGGCAAGTCGACGCTGGTCAACGTGCTGGTCCCGGACGCGGCGCGGCGGATCGGCGCGGTCAGTTCGGTCGGCAAGGGCCGGCACACCTCGGTCACCGCGGTCGCGCTGCCACTACCGGGCGGCGGCTGGGTGGTCGACACCCCCGGTATCCGCTCGTTCGGCCTCGCGCACATCACCCCGGCCGACATCGTCGGCGCGTTCGAGGACTTCGTGGAGATCGCCGAGGAGTGCCCGCCCAACTGCGGCCATCTCGGGCCGCCGCAGGACCCGGACTGCATGCTCGACGAGGTCGTCGGAGAGGGCAAGGCCTCCGCCGGCAGGCTGGCCTCGCTGCGCAGGCTGCTGCTCTCCCGCGCCGGCATCGCCCTCGACCCCGACCTTGCCGACTGAACCCGAACGACTCCGAGGAGTTTCCGCCCTGTCGTGACTGGTCGGGAACCGTAAAACGGGTCTGCGCGTCCGAGGCGTACTGATACCGTCGGTCGTGTTGTCGGCCATTGGCTCCACAGAGGGAATTGACGAAGATGCGGGCAAAATCGTTGTTGGTCGGCGGGGCCGTCGTGGTCTCGTTGGGGCTGTTGGCCGGCTGTGGGTCCACCGTCACGGGGTCGCCGACGGCGGCCGGGGCCTCGCCGAGCGGATCGCAGGGCGGCGCGGGCAGTCAGCTCGGCGCGCAGGTGCGGACGGTCGCCGACCTGTCCAACCTGGTCGGCGACAGCGTGCAGCAGGCAACCACCGTGCAGGTCAAGATGGTCAGCGGGGCGAGCACCACCAGCGGGTCGATCAAGTTCGGCAACCCGGTGGCCGAGCAGATGACCGTGAGCACCGGGGGCACCACCGGCGAGCAGGTGATCCTGCTCGACAACAACTTCTACATCCAGGTCCCTGGGATGTCGGACATGAGCGGCGGCAAGCCGTGGATGGAGATCAAGACCAGCGACAGCTCGAACCCGGCGGCCCAGTTCTTCACCGCACTGGTCAGCAGCATCCAGCAGAGCGCGGACCCGGCGAACATGATCAAGAACATCGAGGCGAGCGGCACGCTGACCAAGTCCGACTCCGAGCAGCTCAACGGTGAGCAGACGACGCACTACTCGATCACCGTCAACATCGACAAGATGATCGCCAACCAGACCAACGCGACCATGAAGCAGCTGCTCGGCCTGGCGCAGCAGAAGGGCCTCACCGACTACCCGGTCGACGTCTGGCTCAACAGCAGCGGTCTTCCCGTGCAGACGACCATCGACATGCCGTCGATCAACATGGGCGCCGGGGCGAGCGGTGGTGGCCTGATCACCGTCACCTACAGCAACTGGGGCGCCCCGGTGACCATCACCCCGCCGCCCGCCGACCAGGTCGGCAGCCTGCCGACCGGCTGAGCGCCGGTTCGCCGGTTCGCCGAGAAGCCAGGGGGGAACAAGCGTGGCAAGGACGAACGTGCTCGTCGTCGGGGCCGGGCCGACCGGCCTGACCCTGGCGATCGAGTTGGCCAGTCGGGACATCGCGGTGCGCGTCATCGACAGGGCTCCCGAGTATTCCGTTGGGTCGCGCGGCAAGGGGTTGGCGCCGCGCAGCCACGAGGTCTTCCACAACCTCGGCATCCTCGACCAGATCGAGGAATCCGGCTACCGGCACTTCGCGACGAGGCGCTGGGTCGACGGGAAACTGGTCGGCGACGGCGATCCGGCCGCGGAACCGCGTCCGACGCCGGGAGTTCCGTACGAGACCGGAATCATGATCGCGCAGTGCCGCACCGAGGAGATCCTGCGCGCGAAGCTTGCCGAGTACGGGGTCACCGTCGAACTCGGCACCGAACTGCTCGACTTCACCTCCTCCGCCACCGGGGTGAGGGCGAAAGTGGGCACCGGCGAGGAGATCAGCGCCGACTACCTCGTCGGCTGCGACGGCGGCCGCAGCGCGGTGCGCCGGTCGGTCGAGGTGAGCTTCGTGGGTGAGAGTGGCCCGACAGGCATGCTGATCGGCGATGTCCGCGTCGAAGGTCTCGCACCCGACGCCTGGTACATGTGGACGGTCAACGGGCTCGGTTTCGTTGCCCTGTGCCCATTTCGCAACTGGTCGCAGTGGCAGTTCCAGGCCACCCCGATCACCGACTACGACGCCGAGGGCGAACTCCCGCCGCCGTCGCTGGAATACTTCCAGCGGATTTTCGACGACATAGCCGGAGTTCCCGGCGTTCGGCTGTCCGAACCGACCTGGCTGTCGACCTACCGGGTCAATGTGCGGATGGTCGACCGCTTCCGCTTCGACCGGGTCTTCCTCGCCGGTGATGCCGCGCACGTGCATCCACCGGCCGGTGGCCTCGGCATGAACACCGGCATCCAGGACGCGCACAACCTCGGCTGGAAGCTCGGCCTCGTGCTCACCGGAAAGGCCGATCCCGGCCTGCTGGACAGCTACGGCGAGGAGCGGGTGCCGATCGCCGAATGGACCCTCGGTGCCAGTTCGGCGGAACTGCGGCACATCGGCGACGCCATCAGCAAACGCGGTTTCCACCCGAGGGCAAAACTCCAGCAGGACCAACTGGGCCTCGGCTACCGATGGAGTTCGCTCGCCACCGACCTGCTCGACCGGTCGACCGGAGTGCGCGCCGGCGACCGCGCCCCGGACTCACCCTGCCAGGACACCTCGGGCACGCCGGTCCGGCTGTTCGACGTGTTCCGCACCCGCTGGTTCACCTTGCTCGGTTTCGGCGCCGGGACAAGGGAAACCCTCGACGCGGTGACCGCGAAACATGGCGACCTGGTGATCAGCCGACTTGTCGACACGTCGACGGGCCCTGAGGTCGATCTGGTCGATGTGGACGGACACGCCCATCGCGAGTACGGCGTCACCGAGCCGAGCCTGATGCTGATCCGCCCGGACGGCCACCTCGCGCTCACCGCCCCGGCGAGCCGGGGAAAGGCGGTACTCGCCTACCTCGACGGCCTCGGCCGCTGATCCGAGGCGCTCGCGATCCGAGGCGGTCACTACAATTCCGGCATGACCGCGAGCCCAAGACCCTGGTGGATAGTCAACAGGTACCCCAATGCCGCCCTGATGCAGGGCGGGCTGGTGTCCGCCATGGGGATCGTGGTGATCGTGGCCTCGATCCGCAGCGGCGTCTGGTGGGGTCTTGCGCCGGGCATCTTCGGGTTGGCAGTGGGCGGATTCTGTGTCGTGTCCGGATTCATGCACAAAAGGCTGATAGCCAAGGGCACCCCACCCTCCCTGGGAAGCTGACCGCCAAGGCCTGCGGAGCGGGGGTCAGCTCCTGGCAGTGGTGCGGGCGGCGAGCACGGCGTCGTAGAGGGCCTTCTTGCCGACATCGGAGCTGGCCGCGACATCGGCGACGGCATCCTTGAGCCGCTGCCCTTCGGCGACCAAGGTCTCGACGACGGCCGTCAGGTCCTCGACGTCCATGGCCGCCGGCACCGGCGCCCCCGCGACGACGACGGTCACCTCACCACGCACCCCCTCCCCTGCCCATTCGGCCAGTTCGCCGAGACCTCCCCTGCGTACCTCTTCGTACGGTTTGGTCAGTTCTCGGCACACCGCGGCGCCCCGGTCGGCGCCGAGCACCTCGGCCGCGTCGGCGAGGGTGACCGCGACGCGGTGCGGGGACTCGAAGAAGATCCAGGTCCGCTGTTCGGTGGCCAGTTGGGTGAGCCAGCGGCGCCGTTCGCCCGGTTTGCGCGGGGCGAAGCCCTCGAAACAGAACCGGTCGCTCGGCAGGCCGGACAGCGCCAGCGCCGTGGTCACCGCGGACGGGCCGGGCACGCAGGTCACGTCGAGGTTCTCGGCGATGCACGCGGCGACGAGGCGGTAGCCGGGGTCGGACACGCTCGGCATGCCGGCGTCGGTCACCAACAGCACGGTCCGGCCCTCGCGGATGGCCGCCAACAGGCCCGGCAACCGGGCGATTTCGACCGATTCGTAGAAGCTGAGCACCCGGCCGCTCGGCGCGACACCGAGCGCGGCGGCCAGTGAACGCAGCCGCCTGGTGTCCTCGGCGGCGATGACCTCGGCGGTGCCGATCATCTCCACCAGCTTCGGCGAAGCGTCCCGAGCGTCCCCCAGCGGCGTCGCGGCCAGCACCAACCTGCCCGATCCAGATTCACGCTTCACAACGCCCACCCTACGATCGGTGCCGTGCTGGAACCGATCGAGACGGCAGACGGCGACAACGGGGCTGTTGGCACGCTCGCGCCGGAGACGGACGTCGACCCCGATGAGGACTTCTACGTCGACCCCGAGTACGACACGGAGTACGACGAGGACGAATACGACGACGGCCTCGGCCTCGTCGATCCCGGTGACGTCCCGCCGCCGAGCCCGCCCGCCGATGCCGCGCTGACCGATCCGAGCGACCGGCTCGGCAAGCCGATGCCGACCGACCGGCTGCGCAGTTGGGTCACCACGATCATCATCACCGCGATCGGCGCGGTCATCCGCTTCCAGAACCTCGGTTTCCCCACCGACAACGGCACCCCGGTCTTCGACGAGAAGCACTACGTGCCGCAGGCGTTGCAGATGCTGCGCAACGGCGGCTACGAGGACAACCCCGGCTACGAGCTGACCGTGCACCCACCGGTCGGCAAGTACATGATCGCGATCGGGGAGTGGCTGTTCGGCTACAACGGCGTCGGCTGGCGGTTCATGTCCGCGGTGGCCGGCACGCTGATGATCCTTCTGATCATCCGCATCGCGCGCCGGCTGACCCGTTCCACGCTGCTCGGTGCGATCGCCGGCATCCTGCTCATCTGCGACGGCCTGAGCCATCTGCAGGCGCGGATGGGCATGCTGGACGTGTTCCTCGCGGTGATGGTGCTGATCAGCTTCGGCTGTCTGCTCAACGACCGCGACAACATGCGCGCCCGGCTGCGCGTCGCCATCCGCGAGGGTTGGGTCAACGACTCGCTCTACGGCCCGAGACTCGGTTTCCGCTGGTGGCGTTTTGCCACCGGGGTCACCATCGGCATCGCCTGCGCGGTGAAATGGGACGGCCTGTACTGGCTGGCCGCGTTCTTCGTGCTGACGCTGGGCTGGGACTGGACCGCGCGCCGCGCCGCCGGGATCGCCAGGCCGTTGCGGGGCATGCTGCTGCGCGATCTGCTGCCCGCGATCTGGGGCCTGCTGATTGTCCCGGTGCTGTGCTATCTGGCCTGCTGGTGGGCCTGGCTGGCCAGCGAGACCGGCGTGGACCGGCACGGCGTCGTCGGCAACTATCCCTACCAGGCAGGCGATCCGGTCTGGTCGATCTTCGCCTGGACCCCGGACGCGCTGCGCTATCTGTTCCACTACAGCGAGAACGTGCTGTACTTCCACGAGCATCTGGTCACGCCGCCGAACAATCCGCATCCCTGGGAGTCCAAGCCGTGGACCTGGCCGATGGGCCTGCGGCCGATGCTCTACTACTACGAGTCCGGCACCGCCTCCTGCGGCTCCGCGGACTGCGTCAGCGCGACCATGCTGATCGGCACGCCTGCCATGTGGTGGCTGGCCTTCCCCATGCTCGGCTGGGCGATCTGGCGGGTCATCGGCCGCTACGACTGGCGCTACCTGCTCGTCCTCGTCGCCTACCTGGCCGGTCTGCTGCCCTGGTTCCTCAACCTCGCGCGGCAGATGTTCTTCTTCTACATGACCCCGGACGTGCCGTTCCTGATCCTCGGTCTGCTGCTACCGCTCGGTGAGATCCTCGGCAGGGCCGATGCCAGCTTCGAACGACGCAGAACCGGGATCCTCGTCGTCGGCCTGTATGTCGGGCTGGTGGTGGCGAACTTCGTCTGGCTGTGGCCGATCCTCAACGGCGACCCGATCTCGGCCACCCGCTGGTACGCCGAACTGTGGCTACCCTCCTGGAGATGACCGCCCCATCACCGCAGCCGCTGGCGCTGGCCGGGAACATCGCCGAGTCCGTGCTGTTCCCGGCCGCGCCGCGGGTGGACACCGCGTCGCGGGTACCGGCCTCGCATCTTGATCTACTCGCCGAGGCCGGTTTCTACGGCACCGCGGGGCCGGTCGAGGCCGGTGGCCTCGGGCTGGACTACCCGACCGCCTGCGCGGTCGTGGAGACCTTCGCCTCCGGTTGCCTGACAACGGCTTTCGTCTGGCTCCAGCATCAAGGTGTCGTGCTGCGCGTCGCAGGCTCGGAGCTGGCCGACAAGGACGAGTTGCTCGGCGACCTGTGTCGCGGCAAGCGCAGGGCCGGCGTCGCGCTCGGTGGCACCCTGCCCGGCCCGCCGAGGGTCCGCGCGACCGAGGTGCCCGGCGGGTACCGGATCACCGGTGAGTCGCCCTGGGTCACCGGCTGGGGCATGACCGACCTGCTGCTGGTCACCGCCCGCGACGAGCAGGACACCGTCGTCTCCGCGCTGATCGACGCGCGCGAGAGCGCCGAGCTGACCGTCAGCCCACCACTGCGACTGGTGGCCACCTCGGCCAGCGCGACGGTCACCGCGCACTTCACCGACCTTTTCGTGCCGGCCGAAGCGGTACTCGGCCGCCAACCGTTCGCGGAATGGGCCGAGCGGGACGCGGCAGGCCTGCGCCTCAACGGTTCGCTCGCGCTCGGCGTGATCAACCGCTGCACCAGGCTGCTCGGCCCGAGCCCGCTGGACGAGGCGCTGACCGCCTGCCGCGCCCGCCTCGACACCGCGCAAACCCCGGACCTCCCGGCCGCCCGAGCCGCCGCCGACGAGCTTGCCGTGCGGGCCAGCAGCGCGCTGCTGGTGCACACCGGCAGCCGCGCGATCCTGGCCTCCGAACACGCGCAGCGGCTGGCAAGGGAGGCCCTGTTCCTGCTGGTCTTCGCCTCCCGCAAGGGAATCCGGGCCGCCCTGCTGGACAGCTTCTTCGCGCCGCGATGAACCGTGCGGCTAGAGCTTTTGCGATCGACGGGTGGTGAGCGCGTCCAGATCGAGCGTGATCGGCGCGTCATCGATGTCGACGGTCACCATGCCGGCATGCTCGCCGAACAGTTCGTACGCGCCGTCGATGAGATGAAACCGGGTCAGGGTCGCGGGCGCATCGAGATCGACGATCCAGTACCGCTCGATGCCGACCTCGGCATACTCGGCGAACTTCGTAACGCGGTCGGTGCGCACGCTGCCTTCGGACAGCACCTCGATGGCCAGATGCACCTGACCGGGTTGGCAGCGAGGTGGATTGGTCAGCGCGAGCTCGGTGTCGATCACAATCACATCAGGCGCCCGCACGGTGGGAGGAGGACCCTCTGCGATGACAATTTCCGCCTCAGACGCTGCGCTGAGCTGTGTGGGGAGTTGCTCGTGAATCAGGAAACCCAGCCGGGTCACAGCCCATTGATGGAAAATCACCGGGCGAGGCGACACAAGCAGAACTCCTTCGACGAGCTCGACCCGGTAACGGGTCTCCTCGGGCAGCGCCTCCCATTCGTCGAGGGTCAGCAGGTGATCAGGCCACGGTAGAGCGGTCACTCCTGATCTCCTTCCTCCGATGTCGGCATATGTCCATATTGTCGCACGATTTGCGCTGGACAACTGGATCATGTCATTGCAGCCGACGCATTCTCGATTCTCGCACGGTCAGCGCCGGACAATCGGGAATGTCATTGCGGCCGGCGGGTGCCTGCATCGGCCTTCGGCACGAACGTGGTGACCGGGCCGTCCTCGCGGTGGCCGCCACCGGCCAGCCAGCTGCTGAGCTGCCGTTGCACGGTGGTCAGCGTCGGACGGCGGGACGGGTCGGAGTCGAGGGCGGCGAGCAGCAGGCCGCGGTGGACGCTGCGGTCGGGCAGGTGGGTGTTGGGTAACCGCTGCGCGGCGGCCATCAGCGCGGACATCGGGTTGGCGCGGTGTCCGCGTGGCGGTTGGCCGGTCAGCGCGTAGCTGACGGTCGCGGCCAGCTGCCAGGCGTCCGTTGCCGGCGTCGACAGGCCGGTTTCGGCGGTCTCCGGGGCGAGGAAGTCCGGGGTGCCCATCATCATGCCGGCGGCGGTGAGGGTGGCGTCGCCCTTGGTCTTGGCGATGCCGAAGTCGATGAGGTGCGCGATGCCGTTGCCGTCGAGCAGCACGTTCGCGGGTTTCACGTCCCGGTGCAGGACCCGCTTCGCGTGCGCGTCGGCCAGCGCGCCGGCCATGGTGACCCACAGCCGGGCCGCGGCGATGTCATCGAGCGGGGCGGCGGCACCGACGATGTCGGACAGCGGGCTGCCGTCGATGTACTCCATGACGATGCCGAGGCCGTCGGACTCCTCGATGATGTCGTAGACCCGTACGCAGTTCGGATGGTGCACGGCGGCCAGCGCGCGGGCCTCACGCAGCATCCTGGCCTGGGTGTCGGCCTCCGGCGCGTGCGCGAGCTTCAACGCGACGGTGCGGTTGAGCTGGGTGTCCATCGCCAGCCAGACGGTGCCGAAGCCACCGTGGCCCAGTTGCCGGATGCGTTTGAACCGGCCGTTGGCGGAATTCCACCGGATGACCGTCGCCTCTCCGGTGCGGAACGGCAGCGGACCGGGTGTGTCGGCCAGTTGCCCGCCCGGCGGCCGGGCGGGCAGCTGGCCGGAGGGCACCAACGCGGGCGGCAGACCGGGAATCGGACCGTCCGGGACGGGCGCGCCGGGGATCGGCGCGACCCTGGTCGGCGACAGCTGACGCGGCGGCGGTGGGATCTCGGCCAGCGGCATCGCTGGCGGGGGCTGCTGTTCGCGTTGCAGGTCGCGGGCCTGCTGCGGCGGGGGCGGCGGCGCGGCGGGGGCGCGCTGGGACCGCTGGATCACCGACCAGCTCGGCTGGCCGAACAGCATCACGACCACGATGCCCAGCGCGCTGGCCGGCAGGAAACCGATCCACAGCTGCGCCATCAGGTTCGCCGGGAACAGCAGGGTGAACAGGACGCAGGCCAGGAACGGCAGCCACATCAGCCGACCGGGCCAGCGCGGGCCGCGCCGCAGCGCCATCCGCTGCTGCACGATCACCGCGAGCAGGCACAACAGCGGGACACCGACGAGAACCAGCAGGTAGAAGACGAACTGGACGGTGCGCGAGCCACCGGTGTCGGTCAAGGCCGTGTAGCCGATCTGCCCACCGGTCAGGTACTGGCCCTGGTTGCCGAACTGGGCGAACAGGCACATGTTGCCGTCCAGGCCGGGAAACTGTCCGGTGCTGCTCACCCTGGCCGCGTTGATGGCCTGGGAGACCAGCTCGGCGAACACCCAGGGCACGACGAACCCGAAGAACAGGCCGAAGGCGCCGAGGGTGGCCAGCATCCCGGTGCCGTAGTTGTTGCCGGTGCCCTTGCGCACCAGCGCCACCAGCACCGCACCGAGCACCGGGGCGAGCGCGAGCAGCGCACCGGCCAGTGTCACCGTCCACGGCCAGGAGCCGGGGCAGAGGTTGGGAGTGCCCTGGTGCAACCAGGACAGCAGGGAACTGATCACCTGAGCGAGTCCGCCCACGATCTGCTTCCCTTCGGTCACTGACAGTGCGTGGCCACCGCGCGGCCCCTGTTCACTCTATGACGTTTCGCCCCACGAACGGGTTGATCACCCGCTATCGAAATCCGGACCAGGGGCCGATGTTGACGCGGTGTCGCGGCGGCGGAGAGGGTGGGTCCGGACGACAAGCGAGGTGACTCATGGGCGCTTACGCGGCTGCCATGCTGGCCAGCCAGGCTGACCCGGACCGGTTCTGGTGCTCCGCCGCCGAGGCGATCGACTGGTCGAGGACCCCGGTCACCGGGCTGGACGCGAGCAGGCCGCCGTTCTACCGATGGTTTCCCGACGGCGTGCTGAACACCTGCTATAACGCGCTCGATCGGCATGTCGAGGCCGGTTTCGGCGAGACGACCGCGCTGATCTACGACTCGCCGGTCACCGGCGGCGTCGCGAGTTTCACCTATGCGCAACTGCGCACCGAGGTGGCCCGCTTCGCCGGTGCGCTGGTCGCGCTCGGCGTCGGCAAGGGCGACCGGGTGGTGCTCTACCTGCCGATGATCCCGCAGGCGCTGATCGCGATGCTGGCCTGCGCGCGGATCGGCGCGGTGCACTCGGTGGTCTTCGGCGGCTTCGCGCCCAAGGAGCTGGCGAGTCGCATAGCCGACGCGAAACCGAAGCTGGTGCTCGCGGCGTCCTGCGGTATCGAGCCGAACCGGATCGTCGAGTACAAGCCGATCATCGACGCCGCGCTGGAGCTGACCAGCCATCAGCCCGACCGGGTGATCGTCTTCCAGCGCCCGCAGGCACTCGCCGAACTCGGCCCGCGCGACCTCGACTGGCAGGAGGCCCTTCGGCACGCCGAGGAGGTCGACTGCGTCCCGGTCGCGGCGACCGATCCGCTCTACATCCTCTACACCTCGGGCACCACCGGTAAACCCAAGGGCGTGGTGCGCGACAACGGCGGGCACGCGGTCGCGCTGGCATGGTCGATGGCCAACGTCTACGACATCCGGCGCGGCGATGTCTGGTGGACGGCCTCGGACGTCGGCTGGGTGGTCGGCCACTCCTACATCGTCTACGCGCCGCTGCTGATCGGCGCGACCACCGTGCTGTACGAGGGAAAACCGGTCGGCACCCCGGATGCCGGCGCGTTCTGGCGGGTCATCGCGCAGCATCGGGTCAAGGCACTTTTCACCGCGCCGACCGCGGTCCGCGCGATCCGCAGGGCCGACCCGGACGCGGCCCTGCTCGCCGAGTACGACACCTCCTGCCTGCGCGCCCTGTTCGTCGCGGGTGAGCGGCTGGACCCGCAGACCTACGAGTGGGCCGCCGAGGCGCTCGGCGTGCCGGTGGTCGACCACTGGTGGCAGACCGAGACCGGCTGGCCGATCTGCGCGAACCTGCGCGGCCTCGAACCCATGCCGGTCAAACCCGGCTCGCCGACCGTCGCCGTACCCGGTTACGACGTACGCGTCCTCGACCCGGACGGCAAGCAGGTACCGGCCGGCGAGGAGGGCGCGATCTGCGTCAGGCTGCCGCTGCCGCCCGGCACGCTGCCCACCCTCTGGCACGACGACGAACGCTACGTCGCCTCCTACCTGTCCACCTATCCCGGCTACTACCTCACCGGCGACGGCGGTTATCTCGACGCCGATGGCTATCTGTTCGTGATGGGCCGCACCGACGACGTGATCAACGTGGCCGGGCACCGGCTGTCCACCGGCTCGATGGAGGCCGTCCTCGCCGGTCATCCCGCCGTCGCCGAGTGCGCGGTGATCGGGGTGCACGACGCGCTCAAGGGCCAGGTCCCGTGCGGCCTGGTCGTCCTCAAGGCCGGGGTCGAGATCGAACTGCTGCGCGCCGAACTGGTGGCCGCGGTGCGCGCGGAAATCGGCCCTGTCGCGGCCTTCCGGGAGGTGTCGGTCGTCGACGGGCTGCCGAAGACGCGGTCCGGGAAGATCCTGCGCAAGTCCATGCGGGCCATCGCGGAGGGCCGCAGCGAGCCCGTCCCGCCGACCATCGAGGACCCGGCCGTGCTCGACGCGCTGCGCCCCATCCTGCGCCACCAGCCATGATCGGCCTCTATTCGTGATCACAGGCATCAGTTCTTAACCAAGAAGTTCGTGACCGAGTGAATACGTTCACCCACAAGCCGCAGCCCATCCCAGGCCCAGATGCGTAATCTCTTCACGTTGTCCCGCTGATCAGCAACGAGATCATCACTGGGAAGGGATCACCTCATGGCGCGTTCGAGGCTCCGCGCAACCGGGCTACTGATCGGTGCGGCCGCCCTGCTGGTGCTGGGGGTCGGCACGCCGACCGCGACCGCGGCGACCGCGCCGGTACCGGCCGCGCCGCAGGTCACCAAGGCCGCCGGCACGCACATCGCGGCGGCGCTGAACGGCTGGACCCAGGTCAGCGACACCAGCGAGTTCACCCCCACGCACAACGAGGGCGTGGCAACGGTCGACCCGCCCGGCGGCACGCCGTACCAGTACTACGTCGGCACCCTGTCCGTGCCGGTGGACCTGGCCGCCGAGAACTGGACGCACATCGGCGACCCGGACTCCTCCCAGGGCTACCTCTTCAACGACTTCCAGTACGGCGGCAGCAACCCGACCTCGAAGCTGTTCCGGGTGACCACGCCGAGCGGCGCGAACTACGACTACACGCACACGCTGGTCTCCGGTGAGGAGATGAACAACTCCTGGGTCGCGGTCTCCCCCGACTCACAGTGGATGGTCAACGGGGAATGGGACACCATGACCCGGTTCCTGGTGTTCCCGACGCCGATCCTGAACCCGTCGACCCCGCAGACCGGCGGTGCGCTGAACCTGGCCTTCCAGATCAACCTCGACCACCCGGTACGCGACATCCAGGGCTGCACCTTCTTCAGCGCGACCCGGCTGCTGTGCTCGGCGGACGACCCGGACACCGACCTGTTCCCGACGCCGAAGCAGCTGCTGGAGATCGACCTGCCGAACGCCCTGAACGGCCAGGACATCACCGGGCATGTCACCTCGCTCGGCGAGCTTCCGCTCAACAGCGCCTGTTCCGGCACGTTCGAGGTCGAGGGCGACGACTACGACCCGGCAACCGGTGACCTGCGGGTGCTGATCATCCAGCCGGGCGTCTGCGAGGTCGTCACCGACCTCTACACCTTCCACCAGAGCTGAGCCACCAGAGCCGACATCGGCCGAGCCGAACTCAGCCGATGTCGGCCGGCGTCGCCATGGCGGCGGAGAGCACGTTCGCCGCCATGGCGCGGAGTTCGACCCTGCGGATCTTGCCGGTCGCGGTCATCGGATAGCGGTCGAGGAAGATGACCTTCCTCGGTCGTTTGAACGAGGGCATGCCCTGCCGGCAGAACTCGACCAGCTCCGCCTCGGTCACGACCCCCTCGGCCCGCAACACCACGTAGGCGACGGGTTTCTCCAGCCCGTCCGCGTCCGGTGCCGCGACGACGACGGCCTGTGCGACGGCGTCGTGGGCCAGTAGCCGGTCCTCGACCTCACCGGGCGAGACCCAGATCCCGCTGGCCTTGAGCATGTCCCCGGTCCGGCCGAGACAGGTGTAGTAGCCGTCCGCGTCCTGGACGTAGGTGTCGCCGGTACGCAGCCACTCGCCCTGGAAAACCTGTTGGGAGGCGGCATAACGCGACCAGTAGCCGGTCGCCATGGACGCGCCGCGCACGAACAGCGTGCCGGGCACACCCTGCTCGACCTCGCGCCCCGCGTCGTCGAGAATCCGCAGTTCGTAGCCGGGCACCGCGACCCCGGTGGTACCCGGTCGGACCGCGCCGATGCGGTTGGACAGGAAGATGTGCAGCATCTCGGTCATCCCGATGCCGTCCAGGATGTCCACGCCGAAATGGCCGGTCCAGCGCTGATACAGCGCGCCGGGCAGCGGTTCACCGGCCGAGACGGCGGCCCGCACCCCGGCCAGCGCGTCGGTCGGCAACTGCGCGCGCACCATGTTCGCGAAGAACGTCGGCCCGGCGAAGAACAGCGTGGCACCGAACTCCTTCGCCCGCGCCGCAAGCAGTTCCGGCCGCGAGGGCCGCGGTTCCAGGATCGCCGCTGCGCCGACCGCCAAGGGCATCAGCACCGAATTCCCCAGCCCGTAGGCGAAGAACGTCTTCGCCGCGGACAGGCAGCGGTCCTCGCGGTCGATGGCCAGCACCTGGCGGCCGTAGGTCTCGCAGACGAACCTGATCGACCCGTGCCGGTGCATCGCGCCCTTCGGCTCGCCGGTCGTTCCCGAGGTGTAGAGCCAGAACGCCGGCGAGTCCTCAGTGGTCGAATAGATGATCTCGTCCGGTTCGGTGCGCGCCAACTGATCCAGGTCGAAGCCGGGCGGGCCGGCGACCACCGCACCGGCAGGAGCGAGCACGCCGCGCAGTTCCGGTGCGTTCGCAACCGCCGCCGTGGCGATGTCGGTGAACTCGGCGGTCACCGCGAGGAACCGGGCCCTGGAATCGCGTAGCAGCTCGGCGAGGCCGTCCGGGCGCAGCATGGTGGACACCGGAACCGGGATCGCGCCGATCCGCATCGCGGCGAGGAACACCGTCACGAACTCCGGCGAGTCCGCCATGAGCAGCACGATCCGCTGCTCGGGTTGCAGCCCGATCGCGCGCAACCCGGCCGAGGTGCGCCGAACCTGCTCGTGCAGTCGCGCGTAGCTGACCTCACCGGCCACCCCGGTCAGCGCGAGCCGGGCGCCGTCCCCGTTGTCGATGTGCCGGTCGAGCAGATAGGTCGTGGTGTTGAACAGTTCGGTCATGGCCTGCCGGTTCCTGGTTCAGGCGAGGTGCACGTAGTCGTAGTCGAACGGTTTGCCGTTGATGCCCTGCCGGGGCGGGGCGATCCAGGCGGCGATCTTGCCGCGCTCGTACACCGGTCGCATGAGCGAATGCACGTGTGCCCTGTCCACGTCGGTCGGCAGCCAGTTCGCGTTACGCGCCTGCCACTCGGCAGCGGAGATGCGCTGACCGTCCGGAGTGGCCTCGATCCCGGCGAACGCGCCGACCTTCCTGTTGAACGCGGCACTCGGCAGCTTCAGCCGCCGGTCGACCCCGGCCTCTTCGAGGATCTTGTTCCACCGGTTGACCCCGTTCTGGCAGTCGCTGACGTACTCGCGACGCAGGTCGGTGTTGAGTCCGACCAGTGCGGCGACCTCGGTCTGGCCGATCTCGCCGTCATTGACCGAGTCGACCATGATGGAGTCGTCGGTGAGCACGTGGTCGTCCTTGCGCCGCTCCTCCGACCACCGTCCCTTCAGGCCCGCGGTGAAGTAGTTCGCGACATTCGTCGAGGTTTCCGAACCGAACAGGTCCAGCGACACCGAATAATGGAAGTTCAGGTACTTCTGAATGACGTTCAGCGGGATCGCGCCGTGCGGTGCGATGTCGTCGGTTTCCTTCTCCAGCATCACCTGCACGGTCCGCTCGACCACCCGGTCGATGCCGGTCGTGCCGACGAACATGTGGTGCGCCTCCTCCTTCAACATGAACTCACAGGTCCGCGACAGCGGGTCGAACGCGGACTCCTTCAGCGTGCCGAGCTGGTATTTCCCGTCCCGGTCGGTGAAGTAGGTGAACATGAAGAAGGACAGCCAGTCCGGGGTCTCCTCGTTGAACGCGCCGAGGATGCGCGGCGAGTCCTCGCTGCCGGAGTTGCGGTGCAGCAGCTCCTCGGCCTCCTCGCGGCCCTCCCTGCCGAAGTAGGCGTGCAGCAGATACACCATCGCCCAGAGATGCCGGCCCTCCTCGACATTGACCTGGAAGAGGTTGCGCAGGTCATACAGGCTCGGCGCGGTCGCCCCGAGATTGCGTTGCTGCTCAACGGAAGCCGGTTCGGTGTCGCCCTGGATGACGATCAGCCGCCGCAGCTCCGAGCGGTACTCGCCGGGCACCTTCTGCCAGGCCGGCTCGCCCTTGTGCTCACCGAAGGCGATCCGCCGTTCCCGGTCGCGTTCGGCGAGGAAGATGCCCCAGCGGTAGTCCTTCATCGCGACGTGCCCGAAATGCGCCCAGCCCTCGCGGCCGACGTTGACCGCGGTGCGCAGGTACACGTCCTCGGTGGGCAGCGTCGGGCCCATGGACTCCCACCAGTGCAGGAAGTTGGGCTGCCAGGACTCCAGCGCCCGCTGCAACCGACGATCCTCGCGCAGCTCGACGTTGTTGGGGATCTTGTCGGAGTAGTCCGCGGCGGTGGTCATCGTTCAGACTCGCTTCCGGTCGAAATCGGCTCGCTGCCCGGTGCCGAAGCGGCGCAGCGCGCCGTCCGGTCCTGAGGCGTTGGGGCGGTAGAAGATCCAGTTCTGCCAGGCGGTCAGCCGGCCGAAGATCTTCGTCTCGATGGTCTCCGGGCCCGCGAAGCGGTAGTTCGCCTCCAGCCCGGTCAGGGCGTCCGGGCTGAAGCTGGACCGTTCCTCGATCGCGATCCGCACCTCGTCGGCCCAGTCGATGTCGTCGGGCGCGAACGTGACAAGGCCCAACTTCTCGGCCTCCTCGGCCGGCAGCGGCGTCCCCGCAACGGCCTCGACCGCCGCATAGCTCTCCGCGTCGCCGAAGAACCGGGTGGCCAGCCTGCTGAGATCGTTGCCCATCGGCAGCGGCCCGAGGTTCATCGGCCCCACCGTGACGGCGGCCGGTTCGGCGTCCGGGTCGATGTCCTCGAAAGCGCCGAACAGCTGGAAGGACCGGTCGGCGGCCAGCGCCAACTCCAGCAGCGAACCGGTGAAACAGCTGCCCGGTTCGATCAGCGCGATGAGGCTGCGGCTGGTGACGTCGAGCCGTTTGAGGGTGCGCTTGAGGTAGAGCACGATCTCCCTGGCCAGCCAGTCGGTGTCCCGATGTGCCAGCAGCAGGGCGTCGTGCGCGAGGACCCGATGGCCGTCTCCGCTGGTCCGCAGCACCCAGGTGCCCAGCTCCGGCTCGTTGGTGCGCAGGTCCAGGATCAGGTCGTCCAGTTCGCGGGTGAAGGCGAGCGTCCAGAACTCCGCGCCCTGTTCGTGCACGGCGGCGATGTCGGCGGGCGCGTCGGTCGACGGCCCGTGCACGGTGATCTCCACGCTGCCCGCTGCCCGGTCGAGGACGGCGCTGACGTGCTGGTAGGAGATCTCCGCATCGGTCCTGGTCTTCACGAGCGGCGTCAGCCGGATACCGGCCGCCTCGGCGGGCCTCGTCGATCCGGCGGCCAGCTCGGCGGCCCGCCGCGCCACCATCTCCGTCCACTTAGGACGTGGCACCGCCTCGTCGACGAGGCGCCACTGGACCGCCCTGCGGCCGGTGATGCCCTCCGACCGGGTGGCGAAGTAGTCCGCGCGGTCGCGACGCACATGCCGCTTGTCGACCACCCTGGTCAGGCCGCCGGTGCCGGGCAGCACGCCCAGCAGCGGCAGCTCCGGCAGCGACACCGCCGAGGAGCGGTCGTCGACGAGCATGATGTGCTCGCAGGCAAGGGCCAGCTCGTAGCCCCCACCGGACGCGGTCCCGTTCAGCGCGGCGAGGTAGGTCTGGCCGGAGTTGGCGCTGGCGTCCTCCATGCCGTTGCGGGTCTCGTTGGTGAACTTGCAGAAGTTGACCTTCCAGGTGTGCGCGGAGGCCGCCAGCATGCGGATGTTCGCGCCCGCGCAGAAGATCTTGTCCTTGCCGCTGGTCAGCACCACCGTGCGGACCTCGGGATGCTCGAACCGCAGCCGCTGCACCGCGTCGTGCAGCTCGATGTCGACGCCGAGGTCGTAGGAGTTGAGCTTCAGCTCATAGCCGGGTACGAGGCCGCCCTGCTCGTCGACGTCCATGGTCAGCGTGGCCACCGGCCCGTCGATGCCGACCCGCCAGTGCCGGTAGGCCGCCGGGTCCACCTGGAAGTCGACCCGAGCCGGCTCGGTTGCTGCGCGCGGCGCGCTCGCCAGGCTGGTCATGCGGACATCCTCCCGTGGAACACGGCTACCGACCACTAAAACTCTACAACAGTCACCACAGTCGTCAACAGTTTGTAGAGTTTTACTCTCGGTAGAACGCCTCACGCGCACAGCGACGCCGCCGTCGCGATGAGCAGCGACGGCGGCGTGGCCAGGCAGAACGTACCGAGGGCCGATCAGGTCGACGGCCGGCAGCGGCCCTCGGTGGAGAAACTCGGGAAAACCTTTGTGCGGTCGGTCTCACCCGGTTCAGCGATGCACGGATCCCACGGCGCGGACGGCCTCCGCCGCCCGCCCCGCCGTCAGCCCAGCGGCCCTCAGCTCAGCCGGTACTCGGTGACGTGACCGCCGAGGATGGTGACCCGGCCGGCCGGGGTGCTCTCGTCGTGCCAGACCGTGTAGTCGCCGGCCTTGACGCTGGGGAACACGGCGGCGTAGACGACCGCCGAGCCGACCTGCCTGGCATGGACGACGTTGTGCGTGCGGATCTTCGGGTCCGCACCGACCGGGCTGATCTCGATCTCCAACTCGTTGCGGTCGGCCCCGGTGGTGATGCTCAGCGCCCCGATGTCCCCGCCGATGTCCAGCACGAGAGTGTCCGACCGGCCGTCCTCGGGCGCCGCGTGGCGAGGACCGGGCGGATGGCGGTGCGCGCCGGCCGAGGAGTGCTCGTGATCATGATCGGGTGGCATATCGGGTTTCCTTTGCGCAACCGGAGGGATCTGGAACGGATCTGCGTCGATGGCGGTATCGCGACGGCGGCTCCAGGGACCGCACCGCCGCCGCGATACCGGTGGCCAGCGCTGAGGGGGCGGTGGAGCGGACCTCAGCTAGCTGGCCGGGGTGGTGTAGCCGCTGTGCGGCACACCGAGGTACGGGAACACGTTCAGCGTGGGAATGTCGAGGTTGTCCGGGGTGAGCCCGTCGGTGACCGCACTGGCCGCCGCGTCCGCGGTGTAGGTCTTGTCGACGAGGCCGTAGGTGACGCCGGCCAGTGCCCGCAGTTCGATGGCGACCACGTCGTCGGAAACCCGCCTGCCGTTGGGGAAGCCGGCCACGTCGCCACCGAGCAGGCCGTAGATGTTGGGCGTCGCGGTCGGCGGGATCGCCGTGTTCAGCCGGAGTTCGTCGGCCTGGGTGGCACCGGTGTAGTTCTGGAAACCGGGGATCAGGCCGGCCGGGATGCCGGTCAGCAGGATCGCCTCAAGGTCGGCGCGGGCCTTGCCGGACTTGTTGAGCGCGTCCAGGTTCGGGAACACCCCAGGATAGAGAACGGGCAGCAGACCGGACAGTTCCGGCTTGGCGACGTACTGCGCGAACTGCTTGTCGTTGGCGGGCGGCTGGGTGTTCCAGTAGTCCTTCTTGGACATCGGCACCAGGACCTCGTTGAACAGCGGATTGCCCAACCGGGAGACCTGCGTGAACGGACCGGAGTTGATGTTCTCGCCCCGGTCGGCGTCCCACAGCCGGACCCGCTGCCGGCTCGCCGTCGTCCACACCCCGATGGTCGCGCGCGGATCGGTCGCGGTCTTGCCGCCCCAGCCACCCCTGGTCAGGTCGGTGATCGGCACCTGGATGGCGATCGAGTGCACGTTGAGGTCCTTGGTGGCGTTCACTCCCGGACCGGACTTCACCGGCATGCCGCCAAGGCCGAACATGTTGTGCGCGCTCGCGAACGGGCGCAGGTCGCCGAGGTCGAAGATGGAGCCGAGGTCGACGTAGAAGGCCTCGGCGCGCTGCCCGGCGAACACCGTGCGACCGCCACCGAGGTCGTGGATCGCGGCAGCGGCCAGCGCAGCGTAGTCCGGAGTGGACAGTGGTCCGATGTTGCACGGCGGGCAGGCCAGATCGCGGCCGAGAGGGTGCCCGCCGGGCTGGTCGCCGAACAGTCCGCCGTCGCCGGTCACCCTTGTCACGGAGTAGGACTGGCGCCGGTTCCAGCTCGCGCTGGTCAGCGAGGTGATCGGGCCGGTGTTGTAGAGGAAGGTGTTCTGGTTGGTGACGGTCGTGGTGAACTGGAACTGGTAGGTCACATCGGCGCGGCCGTCGCCGTCGTTGTCGATGTGGATCTCGTAGAGCACGTCGTCGCCGAACTCGTAGAAGTTCGGGCCGCCTGCCGGGCCCTGCAGTGGCAGGTAGTTGGCGATCAGCGTGACGGTGTCGGGCTTGTCGGGGCTGACGAACGCGTAGACGTCGGTGGAATCCGCTACCGGGTCCTTGGAGATTTCCGGTGCTTCACGGTGTGAAGACATGAACCAACCTCACTGGATAAGTCGAGCGGGAAGGAACTCGCGCAAACTCGAAGTGCCGACAACGGATGGTCAGCCGGCGGCCCTGGCCAGCCGAGCGGCCAACTGCGGGTCGGTGAACCGGACATGGCGGGTGCCGACGAACAGGTCGACCTCGCCGGTACTGGCATCCCGCACGTGCGCCACCATCGGCTCCCCGACAGCACCGGGCGTTGCCGGCTTCTCCGTCGGATCGGCGGTGGCCGGCGCGGTTGCCGCGGCAGCAGGCGCGACGGCGGAATTGACCATCAGCCCGGCCGCGAGACCAGCGGCGCCGAGACCGGCCGCACCACGCAGCAAACGGCGCCGGGAAACCCCGGCTGACTCCCGCGACCCGTTCGTCGTGACATCGTCACTGGACATACGTTTGAAACCTCCACATAGAGGTGCGGTGCCCCGTGCATTCGCCGCACCGATCTGGGCACACCCATGAAGTGGAACGTCCCTGTTGGACAGGAATCCACCACGCTCTGGTTATTCGGTGACCTACCCGATGTGGTTTGCCCGGCCGGGGTGAATGTTTCCGAATCGATTTTATTGCCAGTAAGTTGCGATAGAACCGGTTCGACGGCGTTGGCATGGCAGTGGGGGCACCAGCTCTCGCTGATGCCCCCACGTTTGCCGACCGAGCCGTCACACCATGCTGACGACACCCGAGAGGGCCGAGTTGGCACCGGTGGCCGTGGCATCGGCGTTGCCGCCGTTGCCAGCGGCACCCGAGGCGCCACCATTCGTCGAGCTGGTGTTGCTCGCGGCACCGGTCGAACCGGTCGCGCCGGTGTCGCCGGAACGACCAGAGGTCACCGAGGTGACCGACTGGTTGCCCGCCGGACCGTGCTGCTTGCGACCCCAGCCAGCGTGCTGGCCGGACCAGCTGCCGCTACCGGCGATCGCGGTGTTGCCACCGGTGGAACCGGAGTTGCCCGAGTTGCCGGACCTTCCCGAAACCGCACCGTCGGCGCTGGTGGCGTTGCCACCGTTACCCGAGCTGCCACCACGACCAGCGGTCGCGGAGGCCGAGGTGTTCCCACCCGCGTTGGCCGAACCGGTACCGGTCTGGCGGTTGCCCGTCCAGCCGTGCCGGCCCCAACCCGAGTGTGTGCGGTCGTCGCCGGTGCTGCCACCAGAGGCCGTACCGCTCGACGCGGTGTTCACGCCGGTACCGGTGGCCCAGGCGTTGCCGCCGTTGCCAGCGGCACCCGAGGCGCCACCATTCGTCCAGCTGGTGTTGCCGGCGTCTCCGGTCCAACCGGTCGCGCCGGTGTCACCGGAACGACCCGAGGTCACGGTCGTGGTGGAACCGGTGCTGCCATTGCGCCAGCCACCGTCACCCCAACGGTTGCCCCAGCCACTGTGCGAGCCGCTCTGCTCGCCGCCGAGGCCGAGTACGATGCCGCTGTTGCCGCCGGTGGAACCGGAATTGCCCGAGTTACCGGACCTTCCCGAAACCGCGCCATTGGTGCTGGTGGCCTTGCCACCGTTACCGGAATTTCCACCGGCACCGGCCACCGAACCCGCCGAGGTGTTACCCCCGGCCGAGGACGAACCGGTGTTCGAGCCGGTGTTGCCCCAGCCCCAACCCCAGCCGCCGAACAGCTGGCCGAGGCCACTGCCGCCGGAGGAGGAGGTGTTGGCGCCGGTGGCGATGGCCGAGGCGTTGCCGCCGTTGCCAGCGGCACCGGAAGCGCCACCGTTCGTCGAGCTGACGTTGCTCGCACTGCCGGTCGAACCAGTCGCACCGGTATTACCCGACGCACCAGAAGACACGGTCGTGGAACACCGCGACAGCACACACAACCCGTAAGCGGAATTCCCACCGGTCGAGCCGGAGTTACCCGAGCTACCGGAACTCCCCGAAACAGCCGTATTCGAACTGGACGCACCAC
>DATATE010000226.1:0-6733 GCA_036268955.1 Pseudonocardiaceae bacterium | reverse complement strand
CCAGCGGCCTGCCACGCAAGCCCTCACGGGAAGGCATCAGCGGAGCTACCAGTTCCCACAACTCATCCGAGATCAGACCTGTCCGAAACATTCGCTGATCATCGCTCACGACAGGCCAAAATTTTGGAGACACGCCCTAGGCACACGGTCGATCCGGACGGGTTCACGCCATTGGCGTCCGCGGCGTCACGAGCGGCGCCTGCTCGTTGGCGAGCGGTCGCAACAGTGTTCGCCTCGCCGGGCGTCACGGCTGTCCTTTGCCGCGACGATCGGGTCCGCCCACGGCCAGCTTGAGCAGACTGTTGAGCAGCAGCGCGATCGCCAGTACACATCGGCGGTGAGGGCGCGGAAGGAGGTCGCGTGATCTTCAACGCTGCCCGTTGCCGGGGCGTGCGAGTTCTTGCTGAAGAACTGCCAGGCGACCGCCGCAGCCGATGCCGCCTCGATCACCCAGTCCGACGGGTCACGGTTCGATGTGATCGGTGCTCTGATCTGCCTGACCGGGGTCGCGGTCATCATGGACGCGCCACGCGGCCGACCATGCCAGATGATCAGTGGGCGTCAGGATCACTGTGAGAGGCCAGTGTTCGGCGTGCGATGTGCTCGGCCAGGTAGGCCACGTCGTGCCCCACGAAGCCCAGCAGCGCTGAACCGGTGGTGTGCTGCCAGGTCAGTCCCAAGACGTACAGGCCCGCAACCGATGTGACACCTCGTTGGTGCCGCAGGATTCCATGTTGGTCTAGGGCGCCGTCCACGGTGATCCAGGAGTGGTCCTGGCAGAACCCGGTCGCCCACACCACCGAGTCGATCTCGGTGCTGGTGCCGCCGGTGAACCGCGCGAGACGTCCTTCGATGCCGGTCAGTCGCGGACGCAACTCGACGCCTGCCCGGCGCAGGTCCCGTGTGGACACCCCGATCACGGTGCCTTCGCCTTGGCGCATCCACCGGCCTCGCCGGGAATCGGCCGGTGCGGTGATCAGGCCGGTGATGTGCTGCCACCAGAAGATGTCCCTGCCCAGCGGGCGCTGGGGGACGCAGACGTTGCGAGTCCCGATCGCCAACCGCACTTGATCGACACTGTGGGCGAGTTCCTCGGCGATCTGAAAGCCGGAGTTGCCTCCTCCAACCACCAGCACCCGACCGCTGGGCAGTTGTTCGGGGCAACGATAGGAACTGCTGTGCAGTTGAACGACCTCATCGGCCACGCCGCCGGCGCAGTCCGGGGATGACCGGTGTCTGGAACGGGCCGGTAGCGACCACGACCTGCCGAGCCAACAGGTGGTCGGTGGACGTGTCCAAGGCAAAGCCCGCGTCGTCGCGGCGCAGGACCGTGACGTGCTGATTGTGGCGGATCGGCATCTGGAAGTGGGCGGCGTAGTCGCGCAGGTAGTCGGCGACCTGGTCCTTGGTCGGGTACGTGTCACGGTCGGCGGGCAATGCCATACCGGGAAGACTGGCGTACTGGGCCGGGGTGAACAGTCGCAGCGAGTTCCACCGCTCCCGCCAGACATGCCCGAGCGTCGGGCTGGCGTCGAGGATCCCGAAACTCATACCTCGCTCGCGCAGGTGATATCCCATCGCGAGCCCGGCCTGCCCCCTCCGACGACCACCACGTCCACGACCGTCACACCGCACCGCCGTCCCAGGCCAAGGTCACCAGGTCGCGACCCGAGGAACCGAGATCAGGCGGACAGTCCGGGCTGTGCCCCAGTTCGCGCAGTGCCTGCTCGACCTCGACCCCGGCGTCCAAGGGCAGGCACAGGCGACGGCGGGTGACCTCGACCAGTTCCGAGAAGGTGGCGTACTCGGCCTCCCGCGGTCGCTGCCAGCGCGTCACCTCGGGGTGGATGCCCAGTTCGCGCAGGGCCGCCAGGCAGTCCTCAGCGGTCGGGCCCGCCGGTCGGGTGATGCCGTGGAACCGGTGCCACAACAGGTTGAGCTCAGTCAAGGGGTGCCGCGCAGCGAGTTCGACGACCACGGTCCGGCGGGCGTGCCGGGTCAGCGCGGCCACGAACGGGCCGAGGTCGGCGACGTTGTAGACCACATTGCCGCAAACGACGACATCAGCGACCGGAACCCGCACGGACACCTCGGGCCACATGCCCTCCACCCGGTCGACCTCGATCCCGAGCCGGGCGGCGCGGTCCGCGCACGCGTCGAGCAGTTCGGTGTCCGCGTCGACGGCCGTCAGGTGGGCGAGGTGTCCGGTCGCGGCCAACGGCAGGCTGGTGGCCCCGGCGGCGGCGCCGATGTCAAGCAGGGTGCCAGGTTCGGCCAGCGCGGCCAGCGACCGCTGGAAGCTCGCGCCGGTCGGGTGCGCGAGTTGGGCGTCGGCGCGGCGGAGGAACACCTGCCTCGGCAACACCCACGGCGATTGCGGTGCCCGGTCGAGGATCGGCTGCGGGATCGCCCACGCTTCCAGGGCGTGCCGCCACCGGTCGACAGCGTTCACGAGGTCCTCATTCTGGTCCGGCAAGCCGAGGCGATCGACTCGGCGGCGCGGTCGACGTCGCCGGTGGTGGTCCAGCGGCCCAGCGACAGGCGCACCGCCGACAGGCTCCGGTCGGTGCCGAGGCCCATCGCCGTGAGCACTGGTGAGGGCTGGTGACTGCCGCTGTGACAGGCCGACCCGGTCGACGCGGCGATCTCGGGCACGGCCGCGAGCAGCTCATGCCCCGTCACACCTCGGATGCTGAGGTTGAGAGTATTGGGCAGCCGCGCTTGGACCGGCCCGTTGAGTGCAACCCGCTCGGGCAGCGCGTCAACGAGCGTGGTGTGCAGCCGATCCCGCAGCATCTGAATGCGGTCGGGCGCGTCGGCGTCGGCCAGCCGCGCTGCCGCGCCCAGTGCGGCGGTGAGCGCGACGTTCTCGGTGCCCGCGCGCATTCCATGTTCCTGCCCGCCGCCGTACACCAGCGGTTCCAGCCGTACCCCTGGCCGTACCCAGAGGACCGCGATTCCCTTGGGCGCGTACATCTTGTGCCCGACCAGGGTTAGCAGATCCACATCCAACCCGGTGACCTGCACCGGGATCTTCCCGACCGCCTGGGCGGCGTCGCAGTGCATCAGCGCGCCGTGTTCGTGGGCGATCGCGGCCAATTCCGGGACCGGTTGCACGGCGCCGGTCTCGTTGTTGGCGGCCATGATCGACACCAGTGCCGTGCGTGGAGTGATCGCTGCTTCGAGTTCGGCGGGATCGACCAGACCCTCACCAGTCACCGGCAGCGTGATCACCTCAACGTCGTGCCAGCGCCGCAACGCTTGGCAGGCCGCCAGCACGGCGGGATGCTCGGTGCACTGGGTGATCACCTGTCGGCGGTCGCGACTGGCGGCCAGCACGGCACCGCGGATCGCCAGGTTGTCGGCTTCCGACCCGGAGCCGGTGAATACGACCTGTCCGCCCTCGGTACCGAGTAGCGCACGAATCTGGTCGCGTGCGTCGTCGAGCGCTACGCGTGGAGCGGTGCCGTAGTGGTGGGTGCTGGACGGGTTGCCGAACCCGCCCGTCAGGTAGGGCAGCATCGCCTCGGTTACCGCGGGATCCACTGGTGTGGTGGCGTTGTAGTCCAAGTAGATCGGACCATCGACCAACCCTGGATGGACACCGGTCACGAGACCGTTCCTGTCTCCACCGGAAACTCGGCTAGCCGCCACTCCAGCATCCCCTCATCCAGCCGGGCCGCGCGGCGGCCTCGTTCGGTGAGCAGGCGGACCGCGTCGTAGGACAGCACGCAGTAGGCGCCACGGCAGTAGGCCACCACCTGAAGATCGGCGGGCAGCTCGGCGAGCCGGTCAGCCAACTCGTCGGCGGGGATGCCGACCGCGCCGGGAATGTGGCCTGCCAGGTACTCCTCGGACGGTCGCACGTCGAGCACGACCACCTCACCCGCTCGGGCGCGGGCGAGCAGTTCCTCGCGCCCAACCGCTTCGTCCTCACCGGTGCCGAGCAGGGCGGCACGGGCGGCGTCGACCTCTGGTCTGTGTGCCTGGGCGACCTGCCGCAGCAACGCGAACAGTGCGGCCACGTCGTGGCCGGCCAGCCGGTAGTGGATACGCACCCCATCGCGGCGGGTGGTCACCAGCCCGGCCTGTTTCAGTGCCTGCAGATGAGCTGAGGCGGTGGACAGGTTGAGCCCCGCGGTCGAAGCCAGAGCCTCGACCGACCGCTCGCCCTGGGCCAGTAGGTCGAGCAGTTCCAGACGCTTGCCGTTGCCCAGCGCCTTGCCAGTAGCAGCAAACGCGTCGTACAGCGCCGCCTTGCTTACCACACCGGCCACAGTTCCTCCACTATTCCATGGATTACTGTAACAGTTGGCTTGGGTCAGCAGTCCGCGCGGACCACCTCAGTCGTCACTGACCGCGCGTTGGTCTTGCGGTGATTGGCTCCGATGGGCGATGTGTCAATGCCGGTCAATGCTGTGCCGACTGGTCATGATCTGTGGTACGAGTGACGATTCCCTCGCCCAGCGGTGTCGGCGAGACAACGTGATCGAGCAGTTTGAGGTAGTGCCGATGACGGCTGAGCAGTACGAGCGAGCGACCAACGCGTTGGCCACCTTGATCGTCGAATGGACGACGGGCCGCCATAAGCCTGGCAGCATGACGCCGCCCGGTCCTTCCGCGAGGGATTGACCAGCCGCCACCATGGCCATTCGTTCGGCTCGGATGATCGAGACGAGCTTCCGTGAGCGCGCCGCGCTGATGCGCAGGTTCTTGGGGAGGGTCTCGGCTGAGATCGGTCGCTGGTGGGTGACCCAGTGGTGGGCGTCTTCGCGCCGGGCGCGGTTGATCAGATCGCCGTCAGACGCGATGACTGGTGGTCCGTCCGCGGAATTGCTGGCGGGTCCTTCGCACTGCTCGGTGGTAACGGTGTTTGTGGTGGGGCCGTCCAGGTTGGCACCTGCAGCACTGGCTGTTGCGCGGACTGTCTTCTTCGATGGGCTGCTGATGGTGTTGATGGCCTGGAGCCGGTCGGGTCCTAGGAGTGGGCCGACGGCGTCGAAGGCGGCCTTGCCGTAGGCGGCGGTAACCAGTGGGTTGGCGATATTGAGGGCAACGGTGGCGGTGCTGGCGAAGATCAGCAGTCGCCGTGCCGGCCTGAGTTGCTCCGGTGTGGCTCCATGAAGGGCGAGATGCCGCGTGCCGAGCAGCGTGTCCGAGGATCGAGAGATCGACAGCAGGTGCCACGAGTGGGGCGACCCAGACAGGTACGCCAAGCCGGAACGCGAGGTCCAGGACGTTGCCAAAGCCGAAAAGGAAGGTCAGCCCCACGACCATACCCATGATCACCGTCACGCCCCGGACGACAGGCTGGTCAGCGGCCGGATGCGCTCGTCCGCCGAACTCTGCGACCGCCATCAGACGTCACCGCCATCGCGCCTGACTTTCGCAACTCCGGACGGAGGCCGCCGGATACCCACGGGCCGGATGGCGATCTCCGGTCCCTTGACGAGCACCAGGGTGTTCGGGTTGTGCCACGTTAGGCCCACTCCCGATCAAAGCTCTTCGACCGCAGCATACGTGCAGGTCGGAGGGATTTTTTCATGCGCTTGATGATCGATACTCGTTGCCGTCCATGATCACGTTCGGAAGGGTTATTGGGGCGATCCTGGGGCATGATCGTGCCGTCGCCTGACGCTTGCGCGCGGGACGGCAGCGGCGTCATCTGCCTGGGTATTGGCCGCTGAGGCGCCGCGGGTGCACTGCGCAACGCCGCAGCCTTGTGGTGCGCACGCAACGACGAAAGAGAAGACGCCCGAGAAGCGGCCAACCGAGCGTTCGTGGGATGAGATCGACGAGCCGGTGTCGATGTCGGTTGGACCGAACTGCCCTGCCGTAGTCCTCCGGTGACCGAGCTCGCCTGAGTCTGAGTACTGCAACCGCGATGCCGACCTGTCAGTGTGCTGGGTCGTGTCCAGGAATGGTTGCCCATGAGGCGGATGACGGCCCGCTGGGCGTGCTGCCACATCTGTTGCAATGTGGAGAGGATCTTGCGTTCCATCTTCGGCGCAACGTGGGTGTAGATCTCTTCGAGCTTGTCGGGAACATGGTGGCCCAGCCGCTTGGCTGAGGCGATCGGCAAGATCATGTCATTGGCCAGCCATGTCTTGTGGCTGTGCCGCAGCCCGTGAAAGGTCAACCCCGGTCGAACCGCCTCCAGGCCACGGTCAGGGTCTCCCTCAACTGCGGGTTTGAAGATCCGACGGTTGAAATCGCTGCGACGCAACCACCCGCCCTTCGGGCCGGTGAACACCAATTGCCCCGAGTGCTGGGCCAGGTGTTTGCGCAACAGATCGGTCAGAAACGGCGGAAGCTGGATGGTCCGCGCCGAGGAGACCGTCTTGGGTGGCCCGAGCCACATGCCGTGCGATGACTCGTGCAGACACCCATTCGTCTTGTCGATCGTGATCAGCCCGCGGTCGAGGTCGACCCGATCGCGCTGCAAACCAGTCAGCTCGCCCCACCGGCATCCAGTCCACCCCGCAGTGATCACCAACAACTCGGCGACCGGACCACCCACCATGCCTGCCTGGCGCGCGATCCGCACCACGTCCTCGGGCGGCGCCCACACCTTCTCCAACCGCGACGGACCGTGAGTCTTTTTCATCCTGTGGCGGCTTCGTAGTTCTGTAGTACGTGGATGGCTTTGGCCAGTCGGCCGATACGGCGGGGGCTGACGCGGACTTTGTGCAGGATGCGCCAGTACTTGAGTTGGGCGTTGGCGCGTTCGCCG
>DATATE010000225.1:0-45455 GCA_036268955.1 Pseudonocardiaceae bacterium | reverse complement strand
CGGCGAACGCGCCAACGCCCAACTCAAGTACTGGCGCATCCTGCACAAAGTCCGCGTCAGCCCCCGCCGTATCGGCCGACTGGCCAAAGCCATCCACGTACTACAGAACTACGAAGCCGCCACAGGATGAAAAAGACTCAGGAGTCGAGAAGTCACAGCGTCTGTCGAGCGCCTGTTTGCAATACTCTCCGGGTTCGCGACACCCGCTGGCTGCGGCCGCTATTTCGATCGGTGGTCGAGCGCTCCCCAGGTTGGGCTGAAGGGCCGGTGGACGCGGGGAAAACGATCAGAGGTAGAGGTAGAGGTTTCCCTGATACCGAAGACCACCTTTCCCAGTTTGTGGTGATAAAACAATGACGGCTGATCATGTGTCGAGCCGGAAGAGTGAACCGAAACCAACTCGTACCGCGGTGATCGACGGGATCGGCGCGTGGCTCCCGGACCTGTCCGTGTTCAACGCTGACCTGGACCCGGCCCTGAACACCTCCGACGAGTGGATCAGGTCCCGGACCGGCATAGCGCACCGGTACCAGGTGTCCCGCGGCACCGCCACCTCTGACCTCGCCGTCGAGGCCGGCAGATACGCGCTGAGGTCCGCGAACGAACCCAGGGTCGACGCCGTGTTGTTGGCCACCACCACACCGGATCACTCCTGCCCGGCGACCGCGCCGACGGTGGCGTCGAGGCTGGGACTCAACGGCCTGCCCGCATTCGACGTCGCGGCGGTGTGCAGCGGCTTCATCTACGGTCTTGCCAACGCCACCGGTCTCATCGCGGCCGGCCTCGCCGAACGCGTGCTGCTCATCGCCGCCGACACGTTCTCGACCATCGTCGATCCCACGGACAGATCGACAGCGGTGATCTTCGGCGATGGGGCCGGCGCGGTGGTCCTGCGTGCAGGGCACACCGACGAACCGGGCGCCCTGCTCGGGTTCGATCTGGGTAGCGACGGTGACAACGTCCGTCTCGTGGGGGTGGCCGCCGGCGGTTCCCGGCAGCGGTCCACCGGGCCGAGCACGCAGCAGAAGGACCACTACCTGGCGATGGAAGGCCGGAAACTCTACCGGCACGCCATCGACCGGATGTCCGCCTCGTGCGCGAAGGCGCTCCAGACGACCGGATGGGCGGTGTCGGACGTCGACCTCCTGGTTCCACACCAGGCAAACGCCCTGATCATCAGTGGGGTGGTCAAGGCACTGGGCCTGCCGGCGGAACGCGGCTTCAGCAACATCGAGCACGTGGGCAACACCGCGGTCGCGTCCGTGCCGATCGCACTGGCACATGCGGCGCGGATGGGCGTGCTGAAAGCTGGGAACCGGGTGCTGATCTCAGCCTTCGGAGCCGGCCTCTCCTGGGGTGCGGCCACGCTGACCTGGCCCGACGTCACTCCGCACCACAATTTCGGTCCCCAACTCATCGGCAGGTAGCACGTTGGAGGTGCCATGTTCGACGACGTGAAGGCTTTGATCATCGAGAGGTTCTCGGTAACGGAATCCGTGATCTCGGAAACGGCCACATTGGACGAACTCGGTCTCAACTCGCTGGACGCGGTCGAACTGGCCAAGGTCGTGTCGGACGAACTCGGTGTGCACATCACGGACGACGAGGTGTTCGAACTGGACAGACTGGACCGGATCGTCGCGCTGCTGGAAAGCAGGCGCATCGCCGTGGCCGGCGACCAGTCTCAAGTGGAATAGGACGATGAGCCCGGCAATGCGCAGGCGCAGAACATCGAGCGCACACGAGTCGGTGCTGGTGACAGGAATAGGCACTATCCTGCCCGGTGCCGATGGCGTCGAAGACTTCTGGCGTCACCTGCGCAACGGTGATTCCCAGCTCGGCTTTCTGTCCTGCTGCGATCCCGGTGACGTGCCGGTGCGGGTGGCCGGCGAGATTCGGGAATTCGACCATAGACGTCATCTGCCGGTACTGCCCGAAACGCACGCGGCCAAGTACAGCCGCGACATCCTCATCGTCATGTCGGCCGTTGAGCAGGCCCGTGGGAACGCGGGGTTGCACGGAGAGCAGGTCGACCCGCGTCGGACCATGCTGATCGCCTCCTGCTCCCGAGGACCGATGACGTGGGTGGATTCCGCGATCAGGGCCGAGTTCGACGGACAGGGATCGGCGCCGCACTTCTCCTCCAAGAACGCGATGCTGCACGGGCTTGCGGGCGCCCCGGCGACACTCGCCGCGATCAACAGCGATGTCCAGGGCGTCGTCACGACGCTGAGCAGCGCCTGCGTTGGCGGCAATCACGCCATCGGACTCGCCACCGACGCATTGTGGGCGGGACGCGCGGACGTGGCGTACGTCGTGGGTTATGAGTTTCCGCTGGCACCGGTCGTGCTGAACGCCTTTGGCTCGATGGGCGCCGGTGTGCTGTCGGCCGAACAGGAGAACCCGACGCAGGCGATGAAGCCCTACACCAGACAGCGCAACGGCATGGTGCTCTCCGAGGGAGCTGTTGCGCTCTGCCTGGAACGCGAGACCTCCGCCCGCCACCGGAAGGCACGCGCCTACGCGGAAGTGCTCGGGCACGAAGCCACGAACGAGGCAGCCAACCCTTTTTCCATGGATCCGAGCGGGAAGCACACCGCCGATGCGATACATCGCCTGCTCGCCGACTGCGGTACCGAGCCGGCTGATGTGCGGTACTACTGCGGGCACGGCACCGCCACGAAGCACAACGACCTGGCGGAAAGCCGTGCGTTGGGTGTCCTCTACGAGGGCCGTCCGCGTTCGAGCTGGCCGCCGATCGGGTCCATCAAGCCGATATACGGGCACCTGCTCGGCGGCGCCGGGGTGGTCAACGCCGCCGCCACCGCGCTGATGATCCACCATGGCAGCCTGGTCCCCACGATCAACTGCACCGATCCGGACCCGGAATGCGATCACGACCACGTCGCGGAGGGGGCTCGGCCTGTCGATCTCACCCTGGCGGTCTCGCTGGCCTTCGCGATCGGCAGTCAGACGTCCGCGCTGGCGATGGGGGCGGCGGCATGACGGCGATCATGACGAGCCCCGATGAACTGGTCGCCCGGTTCGTCCGGCCGGACACGCACGTCCATCTGGCCATGACTCCCTCGCGGCCGAACGCGGCGACGTACGCACTGGCGCGGGCCTTCGCCGGGACCCGGTCGTTGACCGTGAGCATGTCCGCGGTGCACTCGGCGGCACACGCGCTCGCAATGTCCGGCGCCGTCCGGGAAATGATCACGGGGTTTCTCGGCGACACCTACCCCACTCCCCGGCCGAACATCCTCTACCGCGACGTGGTGCGGGAACAGCCGTTCCGCGTCGAGCCGTGGTCCCTGCTCAGTCTGCTACAGCGTCTCGTGGCCGGTGGGACGGGGCAGCCCTACGCGGTGACCACCTCGCTGTCGGGCAGCGACCTGTGCGCGGACAAGGACGGCCTGCTGCGGGAACTGCCCGATCCCGACGGCGGCGAGACGCCATTGCTGCTGGCCAAGGCGATGCGGCCCGATGTCACGGTGATCCACGGTGTCTGCGCCGACAGCCGGGGCAACCTCGTCCTCGTTCCACCGGTCGGCGAGGGACCGTGGTCGGCCTATGCCGCGAAAGAAGGTGTCCTGGCTACGGTGGAGCGCATCGTGCCCGACTCGGTGCTGGACCGTTACCCCGACCGGATCGTGGTGCCGGGCCAGCGGGTGATCGGAATCTGCGAGGCACCCTACGGTGCGCATCCCAACTCGCTGGGCACGTCCGGCGTCGAAGGCATGGACGGCTACCGCGACGACTACGAGTTTCTCCTGGACATCGCTCGACGAGGCAACGACATCGAGGCGCTCGCGCAGTGGCATCGGGAGTGGGTGCTCCAGGTCGACGGCCACGCGGGGTACCTCGACAAGCTGGGCGCGCGGCGACTGCGCGACCTGCGCCTGACGCGCCCGCCGATCGCGCCGAAGCCCAAGCCCGCGCCACAGACCGCCACCGCCACGGAACGAGCAGTCATCCTCGGCGCCAGGGTCATCGCGAAAAGTGTGCTCCTTGGGGGCTATGACACCCTCCTCGCCGGAATCGGCGCCTCCCACCTGGCCGCGTGGCTGGCCGCCGGGAGACTCCGAGCAGCGGGCAAGGACGTGAAGATCTGCGCGGAAACCGGCGTCTACGGCCAGCGGCCGACGCCTGGTGACGTCTTCCTGTTCAGCAGGGAACACGGGGCCGAGCAGTTCTCCGGCATAGCGGAGGTGCTCGGCGGCATGGCCGTTGGCAACGCGAGCCGCTGCCTGGGCGTTGTCGGCGCCGGGGAGGTCGATCCGCTCGGCAACATCAACACCTGTGTCCTGCCCGACGGTCGGTGGATCACCGGATCCGGTGGGGCGAACGACATCGTGTCGGCGGTCGATTCGATCGTGGTCGCTGTCGCCTCCCGGCGGCGGTACGTGGGCACCGTCGCGCATGTCACCAGTCCGGGCCGTCGCGTCCGGGAGGTGGTCAGCCAGTTCGGCAGCTTCCAACGGGACACGCAAGATCAGAAGTTCCACCTGCACAGTTGGCTACCTGGAGACGCGGAAGCCGCCGGCGAGGACGTCTTCCGGTTCACCTGTTGGCCGGCACCGGAACGGGAGTACGTCACCGAGCCGCCGATCACCCCAGCCGAACTCTCGGAACTGCGCGGTGTGGATCCCGAAGGCTACTACCGATAAGGAAATCCGGTGTACGAGACCAACATCGCCAAGCCGCTGTGGGAGGGGCGCGGACTGTCCCTGTCCGGTTGGGGTCACTACTTTCCCCGTCGGTGCGAACAACAGCCTCCCGAACTGCTTCCGACGCCCACGAGGATCGAGCAGTCCGTGGTGGGCGAGGTGCTCGGAGTCCACAGCAGACATGTGGCCGACGAGGACGAGACGGTCACCATGATGGCCGCGCACGCCGCGCGGCAGGCCATCACGAACGCCGGATGCGATCCCGCCGAGATCGATCTGCTGATCGTGTCGAGCTGGACGGACCGGGATGCCGTCCCGGAGCACGCGCCGAGGGTCGCCCTGGAGATCGGTGCGAGCAACGCGCTGGCGTTCAACGTCGGCGGGGCGTGCATCGGGTTTGTCCACGGCGTGCACACGGCCGCGTCGATGTTGGTCGCGCAGGGGTTGCGCCGCGCGGTCGTGGTCGCCGCCGACCGCTTCACCCGAAGACTGGCCGGCCTTGGCTGGGGCAACAGGCTCGCGGGCGATGGCGCCGGCGCCATCGTGATCGAGATGGACGGCTCGGCGCCGGGCGGTCTGCGCGACTCCCTCATGATGAGCTTCGGCGAGCACGCCGACGTCGCGACGGTCAGCGCCCGCAGCGGCTGGGCGCGCAGTCTGCCGAGCATTTCCGAGGTCGCCGCATCGACCGCGCAGCGGGTGGTGGACATCCTGCTGCCGCGCAACGGCCTCAAGCTGTCCGATGTGGACTGGGTGGTGACCCATCCCGGATCGCAGAAGGTGCTCGACGCGCTACGACGGCGATTCGACATCGACTCCGACCGCGTGCTCACCAACTTCGCGCACCGGGGATCGACGGCGGCGGCGACCGTGCCGACCGCGGTGTCGGAGTACCTCCGGTCCGGCACACTGCGGCACGGCGACCTGCTGCTGACCCCGTCGATGGGAGCGGGCTGGTTCGCAGGCGCCCTGCTCTTCACCGTTTGAGCCCACCGCACATCACAGAAAGGCCTGTTCACGTTGACATCATTGGCACAGACCAGTGCCGCCCCGCCGGAACTGGTGGCGCGACTCGATTTCGATCTGCTCACCCGTGTCGTCAAGGGCCCCGGCGACACCGTTGTCGCCGAACTCGACCCGTCAATCCGGGGTGCGTACTTCGGAATCCACGGTGGATACCTCGCGTGCATCCTGTTGCGGGCGATGTGGACCAGCGTTCCGGAGGGGCACGCGCCGAGGTCGTTCACCTGCCAGCTGCCGCGGCCGGCGCGGGTCGGACCGATCAGCGCCGAGGTCGGGATCGAGCACCGTGGGCGAAGCTCCACCGCGACCACGGTGAAGGCCCGTCAAGGTGCCAGCACGATCGCGCTCGGCCACGCGGTCTTCGGCGCTGCCATTCCCACCCAGGGTGACAGTTGTCTTCGGGGCCCCGCCGTGGCAGCTCCGGAGAAGTGGACGCCGGCTCACGGACCGGCGCCGTGGCTGGGCATCGAGCAACGCCCTGTCCACTGTGCCGAACCGGAATCTGCGAACGCCGCCTGGATGCGGCTACGGGATGACCGCCCGCTGGACATGTTCTCCGCGACGGTCCTCGCCGACGGCATGCTGCCCGTGGTGGCCACCGATCTCGACGGTGAGTTGGCGGCTCCCACCGCCGAACTCTCGATTCACTTCGGCGCCATACCGCGGGGCACTGCCAGTCCGTGGGCGCTGGGAATCTTCCGGAACCGGCAGTGTCGGGACGGTTGGGCGGTCGAGGACGGGGAGATCTGGACGCGCGACGGGGTGCTCGCCCTGTCGAGCAGACAGCTCCGTCGCGTCCTGTCGACGCGCGATACCCAGGTCCCCGGAACCCGCGCAGCCGTGCGAGAAGGAGGCCGCGCGTGATCTCGATGGACAATGCAGTCGCGATTGTGACCGGCGGCAGCCGGGGCATCGGGTTGGCCGTGGCGCGGAGACTGGTCGAACACGGCGCGAAGGTCTGTATCACCGCACGGGATCCGGAGGTGCTGGCCAAGGCCGCGGTCGATCTCGGCGCACCGCAGCGAGTGGAGTTCGTCCCTGGCCGGGTCGACGACCCGGAACTCCAGGATGCGGTCATCGCCAGGACCATGGAGGTCTTCGGCCGGGTGGACATGCTGGTGAACAACACGGCCATCAGCCCTGTCTACGGACAGTTGGTCGACCTCGACCAGAACCTCGCCGCGAAGATCATGGCGGTGAACGCGTTGGCGCCGCTGAGCTGGACGAAGAAGTCTCGGGCCGCCTGGATGGGCGAACACGGCGGATCAGTCGTCAACATCGCCTCGATCGCGGCCGTCCGCACCCTGCCGGGTGTCGGCCTCTACGGTATGAGCAAGGCCGCGTTGATCCAGCAAACCGCCCAGCTCGCTGTCGAACTCGCACCGCGTATCCGCGTGAACACCGTGCTCCCCGCCGTGGTGAGGACCAGGATGGCCGCGGTGGTGCTCGAAGGGGACGGTGAGCGGGAACTCGCCGAGTCCTATCCGCTCGGCCGGCTGGGCGAGCCGGATGACATCGCCCGCGCCGTGACGTTCCTGCTGTCCGAGGACGCGGGATGGATCACCGGTTCGGCGCTGGTCATCGACGGTGGCGTGACGTTGGGCGGTGTGATGTAGACCTTGTGATCGCCGGGCGCTGCCCTGTCGATTCTCGTTCCAACGCGACCGGAACTCCTCGATGCGTCGAAGGCCCCGAGATCGCCATCTGCCCGATAGGTATCCGTCGCCTTCCCACAAGACGGGATGGCGACGAGCCTACTGTCCATTCGGGCCATTATTTGGAGTCGTTCGCGCGCATCGCTCCCGCAATGTGAGCATGGCTGGCACGATCCGATCGTCCACGCATGGTGATCGTCGGCCACTTTTTCCCTCGACTACAAGGAGGTTGCAGTGTTCGGGTGACCCGCGCCGGCCCAACGCCGACCGCCTGCTCGTCGGGCGGCCATTCACAGTGCGGCCGGGAACACGCTGCTCCGCAATGCGGCCGTGTTCAGTCGCTGACCGCATTTAGTCATCACTCAGAGCCGAGTGTCGTATTGGAACGCCGGGCTACCCATGAGCACTCTTGGCCTTTGTGAATGAGCATTCGAGGTAGGATCGTGACAAGCACGCAGCGGCACGAGAGTCGCGAGGGCGATAGTCCGGACAACCTGGTCGCCGAAGAGGACCTCATCGCCGTCGTCGGGGCTTCCTGCCGTCTGCCCGGTGCGCCCGACCTTGCGGCGTTCTGGGAGCTGTTGCACGGCGGACGCGACGCGGTCACCGACCCACCTGCCAGCCGTGCGGAACTCGGCGACGGGTTTCGATCCGACAGATCCGACACGGCCGCGCCACGGCACGGTGGTTTCCTCGAAACCGAGCAGATCGGTGGTTTCGACCCTGGCTTCTTCGGGATCTCGCCTCGTGAAGCGGTGGAGATGGATCCACGGCAGCGCCTCGTGCTGGAGTTGGCCTGGGAGGCGGTCGAGAATTCGCGGATCGCGCCCGGCTCCCTGCGGGGTCTCCCGTCCGGCGTGTTCGTCGGAGCGATGTCGGACGACTACGCACTGCTCAGGCACGACAACGATCGCTCCGCTGTCAGTCGCCACACCCTGACCGGCAACAGCCGTGCCATGATCGCGAACCGGGTCTCCCATGTTCTCGGTCTCACCGGACCCAGTCTGACGGTCGACACCGGACAGTCGTCTTCACTGGTCGCGGTCCACTTGGCGTGCGAGAGCCTGCGGCGGGGTGAGTGCTCGTCGGCTCTCGCCGGCGGGGTGAGTCTCAATCTCCATCCCACGAGCGCGCTGGCGACCGCCAGGTTCGGTGCGTTGTCCCCGGACGGTCGCTCCTACACGTTTGACTCGCGCGCCAACGGCTACGCCCGCGGCGAGGGTGGCGCGCTGGTGATGCTCAAGCGTTACGCGGACGCCATGTCCGATGGTGACCAGGTGCTATGCGTGATCCGGGGCAGCGCGATCAACAACGATGGTGCGGCAACGGCCCTGACCGTGCCCGACGCGCGGGCTCAGGAAGCGGTGATCCGACAAGCCTGGCGCAACGCGGGTGTCGAGCCGGGCGCGGTGCAGTACGTGGAGTTGCACGGCACGGGGACCAGGGTCGGCGATCCGGTCGAGGCCACCGCTCTTGGCAACGCTCTTGGCAACGGCCTTGGCACCGCCGACCGCACGGAGCCGCTCAGCGTGGGTTCCGCCAAGACCAACGTTGGCCATCTGGAGGCTGCGGCCGGCATCGTCGGCCTGCTCAAGGTCGTGTTGTCCATCGTGCACCATGAGCTGCCGGCCAGCCTCAATTTCCGCACGCCCAACCCGGAGATCCCGCTGGAGGATCTGGGCCTGCGTGTCCAACACGAAGGAGGTTCGTGGCCCCACCCGGACCGACGGTTGATCGCGGGCGTGAGTTCGTTCGGTATGGGAGGCACCAACTGCCATCTGGCGCTGTCCGAGGCCCCGGCCTCCGCCGTTGTCGGCGCGAAGGGCGAAGCGGGCCGGCACGATCCGACCGCTCCGGTGTCGTGGGTGTTGTCCGGCAAGGAGCCGTCGGCGCTGCGCGAGAGCGCACGCGGATTGGCGGACATGCTTCGGGCCCAGGTAGCCGCAGGTGTCGAGATCGACCCGTCCGATCTGGGGTTCTCCCTCGCGACCACCCGAGACGCCGGGGTCCACCGGGCCGCGGTGGTGGCGGCCGATCCGCCGGATTTCCTTGCCGCACTGGAGGCGCTGTCAGACGGCCGCCGCAGCCCCGTGCTCGCCACCGGAGTCGCCGGGCCGGTGCCGGTGACGGCCTATCTCTTTTCCGGCCAGGGCAGTCAGTACGCCGGTATGGGAAGTGAGCTGTACACCTCCTTTCCCGCGTTCGCCGCCGCGGTCGACGAGGTGTGTGGCTGCCTCGTCCCACTCCTGGGCAGGCCCCTACAGGAGATCATGTTCGCCGCACCGGGGACGGGCGCGGCGGACCTGCTTGACCAGACCCTTTTCACGCAGACGAGCTTGTTCACGTTCGAGATCGCGCTCTTTCGGCTGCTCGGGCACTGGGGCCTGCGTCCTGACTTGCTGGTAGGCCATTCCGTGGGTGAGCTGGCCGCGGCACAGGTGGCCGGAGTGCTGACGTTGGCCGATGCCTGCGCCTTGGTCGTGGCTCGGGCGCGGCTGATGCAGGCACTTCCGTCGGGTGGGGCCATGGCCTCGGTGCAGGCCACCGAGGCCGAGGTCCGACGGCTGGTGGCCGAGGAATCGGACCGGATCGCGATCGCGGCGGTCAACGGTCCAACCGCCACGGTCGTCTCCGGTGACCGTGACGCGGTGAAGGCGGTGAGCGACCGGTTCCGAGGTCAGGGTCGCAAGGTGCGAGACCTCGGGGTCAGCCACGCCTTCCACTCTCCCCACCTCGACGGGATCCTCGGGGAACTGGGCGAGGTGGCCGCCGGGTTGCGCTTCCACGAGCCGTCCCTGCCGATCGTGTCGGGTCTGACCGGTGGTCTCCTCGCCGAGGAACTACTCCGGTCGCCGGAATACTGGGTGCGGCAGGCACGTGAGCCGGTGCGCTTCGGTGACTGCGTCCGCACGCTCGACGAGCTGGGTGCGCGGACGGTTCTCGAACTTGGCCCCGACGCCGTCCTGACCGGACTGGCTCGGGAATGCCTGCCGGCCACCACGTCCACGGTCTGTCTGGCAACTCAGCGCTCCGGTCGTCCGCAGGCGCACACCTTGCTCATGTCGGTGGGTCGAATGTACGTCCTCGGCCACGACCTCGCCTGGTCCGCACTGTTCGACGCGGACAATCGGCAGCGCGTGGACCTGCCGACCTACCCGTTCCAACGGCGCCGGTACTGGTTGCCGCAACGAAGCGACGTCGAGCCGGCGGCAGTCGATGCGACACCGATGTCCGTAGCCGCAGGCCAGGCTCCCGAAGCGGCGACTGTCACCGTCCAGCCCACCGAGCCGAACACCTGCCGCGATCGGCTTTCCGCCCTCGACGAGGCCGAACGCGAGCGAATGTTGCTCGATCTGGTTCGGGAGAACGCCGCGCTGGTACTGGGAATCACCGAGGCCGACACAGTCCCAGTCGACACGGCGTTTCGCGATCTGGGACTGGGCTCACTGGACACTGTCGAGTTGGCCGAGCGACTTGCCGAGGCCACCGGGTTGACGTTGCGCTCCTCGCTGCTGTTCGACTTCCCGTCACTTCGGGCGGTGAGCCGATTCCTGCTGACTGAGCTGACGGGCAGCGAAGTAACCGTCGCGCCCGTGGCTGGGCCGGTCTCGGGCGACGGTGCCGATCTGGTGGCGATCGTGGGAATGGCCTGTCGTTTTCCCGGTGGCGTGATGTCCGCGGACGATCTGTGGCGGGTGGTGGCCGAGGAACGGGATGTGATGGGTGAATGGCCGCTTGATCGTGGTTGGGATCAGAGCTTGTTCGATCCTGACGGGAAGCGACCAGGGACGAGTTACAGCCGTTGCGGTGGCTTCGTGTACGACGCGGACCGGTTCGACGCGTCCTTCTTCGGTATATCGCCGCGCGAGGCACTCGCGATGGACCCTCAGCAACGACTGGTGCTGGAAACCTCATGGCATGCCATCGAAGGGGCCGGTATCGACCCGCACTCCCTTCGCGGCAGCCGCACCGGTGTCTACATCGGAGGAACGAACAACGACTACAGCCCTCGGATGGCCGAGGCGTCCCAGGACTGGCAGGGATACCTGCTGACCGGGTCGACGACGAGTGTGCTGTCGGGCCGGGTGTCGTATGTGCTGGGCCTGGAAGGACCTGCGGTGACCGTGGACACCGCCTGTTCGTCCAGCTTGGTGGCGTTGCATCTGGCCGGACAGGCGCTACGGTCCGGCGAATGCGATCTGGCACTGGCCGGCGGAGTCACGGTGATGTCGTCACCGGGAATGTTCATCGAATTCTCTCGACAAGGTGGACTGGCTCGCGACGGCCGGTGTAAAGCCTTCGCCGAGGAAGCCGACGGAACAGGATGGAGCGAAGGCTGCGGCATAGTAGTTCTGGAACGATTGGCAACCGCACAAAAACACGGACATCGAGTCCTCGCGGTGCTACGAGGGTCCGCCGTGAACCAAGACGGTGCGTCGAACGGACTGTCCGCACCGAACGGCCCATCGCAACAACGCGTGATCACGGCAGCACTCACCACGGCCGGGTTGACGCCGCAGGACATCGACGTAATCGAGGCACACGGAACAGGAACCCGTCTCGGCGACCCGATCGAAGCGTACGCCCTGCTGGCCACCTACGGCCAAGGCCGCTCCCAGGAGAACCCGGCACTGATCGGATCGGTGAAATCGAACATCGGACACGCGCAGGCCGCAGCGGGAATCGCCAGCGTGATAAAAACAGTACAGGCAATGCGCCACAATCTCGTACCGGCGACGCTGCACGCGGATGAGATATCACAGCGCGTGGATTGGTCATCGGGACATATTTCGGTAGCTCGAAAATCACAACCGTGGCCGGGAAGCCGCATCCGTCGCGCTGGCGTGTCCTCGTTCGGTATCAGCGGCACCAACGCGCATATCGTGCTCGAACAGGCACCCGACAAACCGTCGCCACCACAAAACGCACCCGTGGCCAAGACACCGGACAGCACAGCCTGGGTGATATCAGGAAAAACCGCAGAAGCGGTAAGACAACAAGCCACCCAGCTGGCACAACACCTGGCCACGCACCCCAGGGAAGATCTGGCCGACGCGGCCTGGACGCTGGCACTGCGAGCAAGGCATCCCCGACGCGCCGTCATCGTGACGCACGGCATCGCCGAACTCACCCACCAACTCGACGCCCTCGCCACCGACGAGACCGTCGCGGGCGTGGTGACCGGCGTGGCGGGCGACGAGGCGGACCGGGTCGTGTTCGTCTTTCCCGGCCAGGGTGCTCAGTGGGCCGGTATGGGCGCGGAGCTGATGCGGACCTCGCCGGTCTTCGCCCAACGCATGCGCCAGTGCGCTCAGGCCCTGGCGCCCTACCTGGACTGGTCCTTGCTGGATGTCATCGAGCAGGCCGACTCGGCACCGTCGCTGGACCGGGTGGACGTCGTGCAGCCCGCGTCCTTCGCGGTGATGGTGTCGCTGGCCAGCCTGTGGAGTTCGCTCGGCGTGCGGCCCGACGCGGTGCTGGGCCACTCGCAGGGGGAGATCGCGGCGGCCTGCGTGGGTGGCGCTCTCTCGCTGGAGGATGCCGCCCGCGTAGTGGCGCTTCGCAGTCGCCTGATCGCGCTGCGACTGGCCGGCCTTGGCGCGATGGTCTCCGTGCCACTGGCCGTCGCCGATGTCCGGGCCCGCGTGGCCGACGGGTTCGCCGGACGGCTTGAGGTGGCGGCCATCAACGGCCCGCGTTCCGTGGTCCTCGCCGGGGAGGTCGATGCGGCGGAACGCCTGCTTGCGGTCCTCGACCGAGACGGGATACGGGCGCGCCGGATACCGGTCGACTACGCGTCCCACACCGTGCGGGTGGAGGCCCTGGAGGAGGAGTTGCTGGGGCTGCTCGTTGAGGTCGAGGGTCGTTGCCCTGAGGTTGCGCTGTACTCCTCGCTGCTCGGCGACTGGCTGGCCGACACACCGGTCGATGCGCGCTACTGGTACCGCAACCTGCGCCACACGGTCCGCTTCGAGGACGCCGTCAGCGGACTGCTGGCAGCGGGCTATCGCCGGTTTGTCGAGGTCAGCCCGCACCCGGTGCTGTCGGTGGGCATCACCGAGACGGCCGCCGACGCGGGCGTGGACGTCCTGGTCGTCGAGTCGCTGCGGCGGGATCGGGGCGGCCTCGACCAGTTCCTGCTGTCGGCGGGCCACGCGTGCGTCGGCGGTCTGCCGGTGAACTGGGCCGGCGCATTCCCCGGCCGGCGACTGGTGGACCTGCCGGCCTATCCCTTCGAGCGCACGCGGTTCTGGCTGAACGCGGCCGACGGTGCGGCCGGCACCAGTCTCGTCGCATCGGTGGCCGAGCCCGCCGGACACCCCTTCCTGCACGAGGTGTTGCGACCTGCGGGCCAGGACCAGACGTTGTTCCTCGGCCGGTTACGGCCTGCCGATGCGCCGTGGCTCGCCGATCACACGCCGCTGGATACGGTGATCCTGCCGGGGACGGCGTTCGTGGACATGGCCCTGCACGCAGGTCGGAGTGTGGGCCTCGGTCGCGTTGAGGAGCTGGTGATCGAGACTCCGCTCCCCATCCCGGACAGTCACGGGGTCGACCTGCAACTCGCCGTCGCCGATCGTGACGAGAGCGGGCGCCGGTCGTTCACCGTGCACGGCAAGCCGCAGGGGGTGGCGGGCGACGCCTGGATCAGGCATGCCCACGGTGTCCTCGGGTCGGCCGCGAGTGCTCCCGCGGCTGTTCGGGAGTGGTCGACGGATGGTGCGTCCACAGTGGATCTGACCGACTGGTACGAGCGCATGGCCGGCCAGGGGCTGCGGTACGGGCCCGCATTCCAGGGGCTACGTGCGGTATGGCGTTCGGAAGGTTCGGAAGACTCGGAAGGTGAGGTGCTGGCCGAGGTCGCCCTGTCGGCGACGGTCGAAACGAACACGACCGGGGAATTCGTCATCCATCCCGCGCTCCTCGACGCCGCGCTGCACGCCGCCACCCTGCTCAGTCCGCTCGGCTCCGAGGACGGCTCGATGGTCCGTCTTCCCTTCGCGTGGACCGGGGTGACAGTGCATTCCAGCTCGGCGACGGCGGTACGGGTACGGATCGCCCGTGGTAGCGAAGGCCTGCGGATGGAGCTGAGCGACGCGCGGGGTACGGTGGTGGCCACTGTGGACGGACTGGCGACGCGCCCGACATCGGCGCGACAACTGATGGCGGCCAACGTACGCGGCGCGGCTCACCTGCACCGGGTCGACTGGGTCCCGGTCGGATTGGCGCGGCCGGCAGCGCCCCGGCCGTCCGGTGCGGTGGCGTTCTTCGGCGGCCCGGCCGCCGCGCTGCAAGCCCTGGAACTGCCGGCCGCTCCCCCGGCGACGGTGGTCGTCTCGTGCACCGGCGGAGCTGTCGGTCCGGAGCAGGTGCACTCACTGGCCGGCGAGGTGTTACGCCTCGTGCGGGCCTGGCTCGCCGACGAGCGGACCGAACGGTCGCAGCTCGTGCTCGCAACGCATGGGGCGGTCGCGGTCGGCGCGGTCGCTGAGGTCACGGATCTGGCCGCCGCGTCCGTATGGGGTCTCATCCGCACGGCCCAGACCGAGCATCCCGGCCGTTTCGTGCTCGTCGACCACGACAAGCTCGGTGCCGGACCTTCCCTCGACCAGTTGGTGGCCGTGGTCGACGAGCCGCAGTGGGCGCTGCGCTCGGGCCAGGTGTTCGCGCCCCGGCTGAAGCCGCACCCGATCACCGAGTCGACGGTGAAGTGGGACGCCGCCAAGACGCTGCTGATCACCGGCGGTTCTGGAGCGCTGGCGCGCCTTGTCGCCCGGCATGCCGTTGCGGTGTGGGGAGTTCGGCACCTGCTGCTGGCCAGCCGCAGCGGGGGAATCCCGGAGGAGATTTCGACGCTGTCCGACTCGCGCGCCGACCTCGCCATCACCTCGGCCGCCTGCGATCTGGCCGATCGTGACGCGGTCGCCCGCCTGGTTGCCGCGGTGCCCGGCGAACACCCGCTCGGCGGTGTCGTCCACACGGCGGGTGTCCTCGACGACGCGGTGGTGACGTCCATGACGGCAGCGCAACTGGCTGCGGTGCTGCGGCCCAAGGTGGACGCGGCCTGGCACTTGCACGAGTTGACCGGGGAGCTTGACCTCTTCGCCTTGTTCTCCTCCGTCTGCGGCCTCCTGGGCACCGCGGGGCAGGCGAACTACGCCGCGGCCAACACCTGTCTCGATGCTCTTGCCGCCCATCGGACCGCGCTCGGCCGGCCCACCGTCTCGCTGGCCTGGGGTCTGTGGGCGGAGCAGAGCGGTTTGACCGCCCGCCTGAGCCAACGGGACCGGCGGCGGCTCGGTCAGGCCGGGATCCTCGCCATGGACACCAAGGAGGCCCTGCGCCTGCTCGATGCCGGACTCACCTCGGGGCAGCATGCGGTCGTGCCGGTGCGGCTCGCCCCCGCGAATCTGCTTCCGGACCAGGTGTCCCCACTGTTGCGTGGCCTGGCCCGGCCGCGCGAGCAACGACCTGACGAGCAGCACGTGGCACGGGAATCCGGCTTCCTCGACCGCCTCCGCGCCGTCGATCCCCAGCAGCGCGAGCCGTTGGTGGCCGATCTGGTACGTGGCCACATCGCCGCCGTACTCGGTCATGCCTCGGCGACGGAGGTCGATGGCGACAGGAACTTCCACGACCTCGGGTTCGACTCACTGACCTCGGTGGAGCTGCGCAACCGACTCAACGCGGCAACCGGCCTGCGCTTGGCCCCCACCCTGGTTTTCGACAACCCGACTGCCGCTGACCTGATCAAGCACCTGCTGACCCAGCTCGACCAGCGGCCTGCGGACGCGGCCGCCGAGACCGGGCTGCCATCCGTGTCCGAGCAGCTCGATCGGCTGGACGCGGCATTGGCGGCGCTCAGTCCTTCCGAAGCGGAACGGTCGGCGATCGCCGACCGGCTGCGGAACCTACAGTCCCGCTGGAGCAGCGAGATCGACACATCGCCCGGCCACCTTCTCGCCTCGGCCTCGACCGACGAGTTGCTGGCTTTCATCGACCGCAAGCTCGGCGGCTAACCCATCCCCAGCCCGCGCCAGGTCCGGCGAGCCGCCCTATCGGAATCCCCGCCGACGAGTGCCCGACACTGCCGAAAGGCCACGACATGCCCAGTGATCAACGCCTCCTTGACTACCTCAAGCGGGTCACCATCGAGCTGGACGAGTCCACCCGTCGGCTCAAGGAGATCCAGGACGCCAGGCGTGAGCCGATCGCCATCGTCGGCATGGCCTGTCGCCTCCCCGGTGGGGTCGTCTCCCCGGAAGGCCTGTGGGATGTGCTGCGGAGCGACCGCGACGTGATCGGCGACTGGCCGACCGACCGCGAGTGGGACCAGGGCCTGTACGACCCGGACCGGACCCGAGGCGGCACCAGTTACACCCGCCGGGGCGGATTCCTCTACGACGCCGACGGCTTCGACGCGGAGTTCTTCGGCGTCTCGCCGCGCGAAGCACTGACGATGGATCCGCAGCAGCGGCTGCTGTTGGAGACGTGCTGGGAGGCGCTGGAGCGGGCCGGCATCGATCCGCATGCGCTGCGCGGCAGCCGGACCGGCATCTACGTCGGTCTCATGAACCACGACTACGGCTACCGGATGCACGAGACACCGGCTCAGTTCGGTGGCCACACCATGACGGGAACACTGGGCAGCGTCGCTTCCGGCCGGCTGTCCTATACCTTCGGCTTCGAGGGGCCGGCGGTGACGGTGGACACCGCGTGTTCGTCATCCCTGGTAGCCCTGCACCTTGCCGTCCAGGCACTGCGCGACGGTGAATGCGATCTCGCGGTCGCCGGCGGAGCGACCGTCATGGCCGCGCCGGGCGTGTTCGTGCAGTTCTCCAGTCAGAACGGTCTCTCGCCGGACGGTCGGTGCAAGTCCTTCGCGGAGTCGGCCGACGGCACCGGGTTCTCCGAAGGTGTCGGCCTGCTCGTGGTGGAGCGGCTGTCGGATGCTCGGCGGTCGGGGCATCGGGTGCTGGCAGTCGTCGAGGGCAGCGCCGTCAACCAGGACGGAGCGTCGAACGGGCTGACCGCGCCCAACGGACAGGCCCAGCAACGGGTCATCCGACAGGCCATCGCGAACGCAGGACTGTCCACAGTGGATGTCGATGTAATCGAGGCGCACGGTACCGGGACGCAGTTGGGCGATCCGATCGAGGCGCAGGCCGTCCTCGCCACCTACGGCAAGGACCGCTCCGCCGATCGCCCCCTGTGGTTGGGATCCCTGAAGTCGAACCTGGGACACACCCAGGCGGCAGCGGGCGTCGCCGGCGTGATCAAGATGGTGCTGGCGCTACGGCACGGACTGCTACCGCGCTCGTTGCACATCGACCAGCCGTCCTCACATGTCGAGTGGACCGGCGGCCTGCGGCTGCTCACCGAACCGGTGCCGTGGTCGGGCGGCGACCGGCCGCGGCGGGCAGGCGTCTCGTCCTTCGGTATCTCCGGCACGAATGCGCACGTCATCGTCGCCGATCCGCCGCCCCCGCCCTCCGACACGGCAGACTCCCAGGAGCCTGCGGGGCGGCCGGTACTCGGTACCGACGGTCCGGTGCCCTGGCTGATCTCGGGCGGGTCCGTGGCGGCGGTCGAGGCCCAGGCGGCGCGGCTGGCCGAACACCTCGGGGCCGGTCCGGATCCGGTCGATGTCGGCTGGTCGTTGGCGGCCGGTCGATCGCGGTTGGCACACCGCGCGGTGGTACTCGGTCGGAGCGCGGCGGAACTGACGTCGAGGCTGACGGCACTGGCCGCCGGCGATCCTGCGGTGCCGGGCGTGGTCACGGGAAGTCCGATCGGCCAACCGGGCCGGACGGCGTTCGTCTTCTCAGGACAGGGCGCCCACTGGGTCGGCATGGCCGTCGAGCTGATCGATTCCTCGCCGGTGTTCGCCCAGTGGATCGACCGGTGCGGGGCGGCGCTGGCTCCCTACGTCGACTGGGACTTGACAGCCATGCTTCGGGGCGACAGTTCCCGAGCGGCGGATGCCATCGACGTGGTGCAACCCATGTTGTGGGCGGTGATGGTTTCCGTCGCGGAGCTGTGGCGTGCCTGCGGAGTGGTTCCCGACGCCGTCATCGGGCATTCACAGGGTGAGTTCGCGGCGGCGTGCGTGGCGGGCCTGCTCACGCTGGAGGACGGCGCGCGGATCGTGGCTCGACGCAGTCAGGCGCTGACCCACCTGTCCGGTCAGGGCGGCATGCTGTCGGTCGGGCTGTCCAGGGCGGAGGTCGAGCCGGAGCTGTCGCGATGGTCGGATCTCTCGATCGCTGCGGTGAACAGCCCCGACTCGGTCGTGATCTCGGGAGACCCGGACGAGTTGGCACAGTTGCACGTCGAACTGACCGCACGCAACGTCCGCACCCGGCCGGTCCCGACCGACTGCGCGGGACACTCCCGGCACGTGGACCGCATCCGGGAGACGCTCGCCGAACTGGTGGGCTCGTTGACCGGCCGGAGCGGCCCGATACCGCTGCTGTCCACGGTGACCGCGGAATGGCTGCCGGGCGAGCGGATCGACGGGGAGTACGTGTTCCGCAACATGCGGCAGACCGTCGAGTTCGAACGCGCCACCCGATCGCTGCTGGATCAGGGCTACCGCTACTTCATCGAGGTGGGACCACACCCGGTCCTCACCACCGCGATCGAGGAGACCGCTGCCGCCGACGACGGCCAGGCCGTCGTAATCGGCACGCTCCGCCGGGGCGACGGTTCGTTGGATCGGTTCCTGGCGGCGGCGGCGGAACTGCACGTTCGCGGCGGAACGGTCGACTGGACCCGTCTCCTCGCGGACGGGAAGCAGGTCGATCTGCCGACCTATCCCTTCCAGCGGCGCCGATACTGGCTGGCTGCCGGGACGGAGCCGGCGATCGGGACCGTGGCCGGCCTCGATACCGAGCCGACCGGTCATCCGATCCTGAGCGCGAGGGTGCGGACCCCTGGCTCGGCACAGCTGTCGTTCGTGGGGCGGTTGCGGCGCGAGGATCTGCCGTGGTTGGCCGATCACGCCGCGCTGGGAACGGTGATCCTGCCAGGTACGGCGTTCGTGGACATGGCCGTGCGGGCCGGACATGAGGTCGGCCTGCCCTTCGTGGAAGAGCTGGTGCTGGAGGCCCCTCTGCTCATCCCGGAAAGCGGGAGCGTGGAGATCCAGCTGGCCGTCGACGCGCCGGACGAGCACGGCCGTCGCCCGTTCACGGTCCACAGCAGACCAGAGGACGGCGGAGCCCGGCATGGATGGCTGCGGCACGGCACCGGTGTCCTGGGGCAGGTTGCCGACGGTCCCGCCGGCCCGGCGCCCTGGCCGGTGCACGGCGCAGCACCGGTGGACCTGGCGCGATGGTACGAGCGGATGGCCGCCAGCGGTCTCCACTACGGATCCGCGTTCCAGGGCCTACGCGCGGTCTGGCGGTTCGGTGACGAGGTGCTGGCCGAGGTGAGTCTCCCCGAGGAAGCCCTGCCGGCAGAGGGGTTCGTGATCCACCCGGCGCTCTTCGACGCCACGCTTCATGCGCTCACCCTGATCGAGGAGCTGGGCTCGGCGGACGGTGCCACGGTCCGGCTTCCCTTCGCCTGGACCGGGGTGAACGTGCGCGGCGTGGGAGCGACCTCGCTGCGAGCGCGCATCTCCCGTACGGGCGACGGTGTGCGGATACAGCTCAGCGACGCCACGGGTGTGGTGGTGGCGTCCGTGGACGGGCTGGTGACCCGGCCGGTCTCGACCCGGCAGTTGGCAGCGGAAAGGACCGGTGGGGACCTTCCCCTGTTCCGATTGGAATGGGTGCCGGATCCGCTGCCGACCTCAGGCCAGGCGGGAGGTGTGGCGTTCTTCGATCATCCCGATGCCGTCGCGAGCCTCCTTGGCCAGCCGGTGGCGACGCTGCCCTCGGCAGTGGTGGTCTCCTGCGCCGGGAATCGTGGTGGTCCGGACTCGGCGCACAGGCTTCTCGGCGCGGTGCTACGCCTCCTGCGGCAATGGCTCGCCGACGAGCGCACTGAGGCATCCCGGCTCGTGCTGGCCACCAGCGGAGCCGTCGCGGTCGCCGCCGACACGGAGGTGACCGACCTGGCTGCGGCATCGGTATGGGGGCTGGTGCGAGCCGCGCAGCAGGAACATCCCGGTCGCTTCTGGCTGGTGGACCACGACTTCGAGGATGGCCGACCGGAGACCGCCGAGCTGCTGGCGTCCGGGGACGCACCGCAGCGCGCCGTACGTTCCGGTGTCGCGCGGGTGCCCCGGTTGACCCGGTTGATCCGGCATTCCGCACCCGCCGCCGCGGTGACCTGGGCCTCGGACCGGACGCTGTTGATCACTGGCGGATCAGGCACGCTCGCGGGCCTCGTGGCGCGGCACGCCGTCGAGGAATGGGGTGTCCGCCAGCTGCTGCTGGCCAGCCGCAGCGGACGGATCCCGCCCGGTGTCGCCGACCTCGCCGCGTCGGAAGGCCTTACGGTCACGGCGTTCGCGGGCGACCTCGCCGACCCCGAGGTAGTGCGCGAACTACTCGCGCGGATCCCGGCCGAGCATCGGTTGGGCGGCATCGTCCACGCGGCCGCCGTACTTGAGGACACCGTGCTGACCTCCCTGAGCGAGGAGCAGCTGCACGCGGTGCTGCGCCCGAAGATCGACGCCGCCTGGAACCTGCACGAACAAGCCGGCGATCTGGACCTGTTCGCCCTGTTCTCCTCGGTCTCCGGCCTGATGGGCAACGCGGGGCAGGCCAACTACGCGGCCGCCAACACCTGGCTGGACGCCCTGGCCACCTACCGCACGGCACGGGGACTTCCGACCGTCTCCCTCGCCTGGGGCTTGTGGGCGGAGCGAAGTGACCGGACCGCGCGGCTGAGCGCGCGCGACGAGCAACGGCTGGCGCGGTCCGGTGTGCTGGCCATGGATACCGACGAGGCCCTGCTGATGCTCGACCTCGCACTCACCGACCGGCACCCCGTGCTCGCCCCTGTGCGACTTGCCGTCACCGGGCAGCGCGGCGATGACTCGTACTCGCTCCGCCACGATCTCGTGCGGCAGGATGCGGGACTCGGTGGACCGCGACGAGGCGAGGCCGGCCCGACCGACGGCGGACCGGGCGGCTTCGCCAGGCAACTGGCCGGTGTGCCCGACGCGGACCGGTTCGAGTGCACGCTCGACCTTGTTCGCAGCCATGCCGCTGCCGTGCTGGGACACCAGGGCACCGGTGGGATCGAGCGGGATCGGGGCTTCCTTTCCGCCGGCATGGACTCGCTCATGGCCACCGAACTTCGCAACCGACTCAACGCGGCGACGGGTCTGCGACTACCCCCCACCGTCGTCTTCGACCACCCGACGCCCGCGCGCCTTGCCGAGCACCTGCTGTCGCGGATCGCCGCGACCTCGGCCGGGCCGCCGGCGGTCGGAGGCGGCCGCTCGGAGTCGGCCGCTCGGTCGGGACTGTTCGAGATCCTCGACCGGCTGGCGACGGCGCTCGCCGTCCCCGAGCTGAGCGGCACGGCAAGGGCGGAGGCGGGCGCGCGGCTGCGCAGCCTTGCCTCGTCCTGTGGCGAGCCGGTGGCGGCCTCGTCCGAGGACGACGTCGACAAGGCGACCGCTGAGGAGTTGCTCGCCCTGATCGACGAGCAGCTCGGTTCCTGAACGGCCGGTTCACTCCCCTGCTCGACCCGTACGGAAGGTTCCTGACGCAATGCCGAGCGAAGAGCAGATCCTGCGGTACCTCAAGCGGGTGACGAAGGAACTCGCACAGACCACCCGCAAGCTGCGGGAGGTCGAAGGCGCCGCGCGAGAGCCGATCGCCATCGTCGGCATGGCCTGCCGGTTCCCCGGCGGGGTGCGCTCACCCGAGGACCTGTGGGAGCTGATCGCGGCCGGCCGCGACGCCATCGACGACTTCCCCGGCGACCGTGGTTGGGAAGAGGCCCTGGCCGCCAACGGTTCCGCGTTGGTGGGCGGGCAGGGCGGGTTCTTGACCGATCCCACCGGGTTCGATCCGGCCTTCTTCGGCATCTCGCCGCGTGAGGCGACGGCGATGGACCCCCAGCAGCGGCTGCTGCTGGAGGTCTCGTGGGAGGTCATCGAGCGGGCCCGCATCGACCCACAGGCGTTGCGCGGCAGCCGGACCGGCGTCTATGTGGGGCTGATGGGGCAGAACTACACCACGACCGCGCCGGCCGTGGCGGCGCAGGTGAGCGGCTATCTGTTGAACGGCAACGCCGCCAGCGTCGCGTCCGGCCGGGTGTCCTACACGCTCGGTCTTGAGGGCCCGGCGGTCACGGTCGACACCGCCTGCTCGTCCTCGCTGGTCGCCGTGCACCTCGCTGAGCAAGCGCTGCGGTCGGGTGGGTGCGACCTGGCGGTGGCCGGTGGCGTCACGGTGATGTCCACCCCGGAGGTGTTCGCGGAGTTCGTCCGGCAGGGCGGGCTGGCGGCGGACGGTCGCTGCAAGGCATTCTCGGCGGCTGCCGACGGCACGGGGTTCGGCGAGGGCATCGGCCTGGTGCTCCTGGAGCGGCTGTCGGACGCGGAGCGCAACGGCCACCAGGTACTGGCCGTGATCCGGGGGTCGGCGATCAACCAGGACGGCGCCTCCAGCGGACTCACCGCACCCAACGGTCCTTCGCAGCAGCGCCTGATCCAGCAGGCCCTGGCCAATGCTGGTCTGTCCGCTTCGGACATCGATGTGGTGGAGGCCCACGGCACCGGTACCCGGCTCGGTGACCCGATCGAGGCACAGGCGCTGCTGGCCACCTATGGTGCCGACCGGCCCGCAGGGCAGCCGGTCTTGTTGGGTTCGGTGAAATCGAACATCGGTCATACCCAGGCCGCTGCCGGTATGGCCGGACTGATCAAGGTGGTGCAGGCGATGCGGCACGGCCTCGTGCCGGCCACGTTGCAGGTGGACGCGCCGTCCCCGCATGTCGACTGGTCGGCGGGTGCGGTGGAGTTGGCTGTGTCCGCCCGGCCGTGGCCGCAGGTGGACCGGCCGCGCCGGGCCGCGGTGTCCGCGTTCGGGATCAGCGGCACCAACGCGCATGTCGTCGTCGAGCGGTCCTTCGGTGCGCGGGAACCGGATGGCGATGCCGCCACCGCACAGCCGGTCGTTTTGGCCGTGTCCGGGGCGAGTGATCAAGCCGTACGAGACCAGGCCGCCCGCCTTGCCGCCCATGTCCTGAACCGACCGGAGGATCGTCTCGCCGATATCGGGTGGTCGCTGGTCACCACCCGCGCGGCGCGGCCCGAGCGTGCCGCGGTCCTCGCGCGTGATCGTGCGGACCTGCTGGCGGGGCTGCGCGCTGTGAGCGCCGGGGAGCCGAGTTCGGCGGTGCTGCGCGGTACGGCGATGGACGGGGGACGGACGGTGTTCGTGTTCCCTGGGCAGGGTTCGCAGTGGGCCGGGATGGCCGTGGAACTGATGGAGTCCTCTCCGGTGTTCGCGGAGTGGATCGATCGGTGCGGGCAGGCCCTTGCGCCGTACCTTGACTGGGATCTGGTGGAAACGCTGCGCTCGGCGGATGCGCTGGCGCGCTACGAACGGACCGATGTCGTACAACCCGCGCTCTGGGCGGTGATCATCTCCCTCGCCGAGTTGTGGCGGGCGCACGGGGTGGTGCCCGACGCCGTGCTTGGTCACTCGCAGGGCGAGATCGCCGCGGCGTACGTGGCCGGCGTCCTGTCGCTCGACGACAGCGCCCGAGCGGTCGCTCGGCGCGGCCAGTCCCTGCGCCAGGTGTCCGGCAGCAGCGGCCTGCTGTCGATTTCGCGGCCGTCGGCCGCGATCGACGAGCTGATTCGTTCGCGGCCGGGGATCTCCGTCGCCGCGATCAACGGCCCCGCCAGCGTTGTCCTCGCGGGGAGCAACGACCGGCTGGACGCCCTGCGAGCCGAACTCGCCGCCGACGGCGTGCGCGCGAGCCGCGTCGCGATCGACTATGCCTCGCACTCACCGTTCGTCGAGCCGATCCGGGACCTGCTGACCGGCTCGGTCGGCACGCTCACAGGACGGGAGGGGGAAATCCGGCTCTTCTCCACGGTGACCGCCGACTGGCTGCCCGGCAGGCTGTTCGACGCGGACTACGTCTATCAGAACCTGCGGCGGCCCGTTCGGTTCGATCAGGCCGTCCGATCCCTGGTCTCCCAGGGATACCGCCACTTCGTGGAAGTCAGCCCCCATCCGGTGCTGACGACGGCGATCGAGGAGACGATCGAGGACCTCGGTGCGGAGCGGGAGGCCGTCGTACTCGGCACCCTCAGGCGCGCGGACGGTTCACCGGACCGCTTCCTGACCTCGCTGGCCGAGCTGTACACCCACGGCGGGGCGGTGGACTGGACGGCGGTGTTCCCCGGTGCCCGGCACGTGGATCTGCCCACCTACCCGTTCCAGCACCAGCGGTACTCGCTGCGCTCCGGGGCCGCGGTCCCGAAATCCACTGTGGACGATCACACCGAAGCCAGGTTCTGGCAGGCGGTCGAGCAGCGAGACCGAACCTCACTGGCCGGCCTGCTCACGGTGAACAGCGAGGCAGCCGAGGCGATCCTCACGGCGCTCGCACCATGGCACGAGCAACGACGCGAGCGAGCCCTTGTCGAGGGTCTGTCCTATCAGGTGCGCTGGCGGCGAATCGACCAACGGCCCCTGCCACAGCCATGCGGTCACTGGCTCGCGCTCCTGCCCACGGACCCCTCGTCAGCCGACTGGTGCACGAAGCTTCTGGACTCGTTGAACGAAGCGGGCATGCCGATCACGGCCGCCCCGGTCGACGATCCGGAACGCGTTGGTGACGTACTCGAACGGCACCTGCTGACCGGCCAGGAGCCCGTCGCCGGAATCCTGTCGCTGTTGGCCATCGACGAGACACCGATGACCGCGCAGCCGGCGGTGTCGGCAGGCCTGGCGGCAACATTGGCTCTCGCCAAGGCGATGAGCGGAATCGACAAGGACCTGCCGGTTCGGCTGGTCACCCGCTCAGCGGTGTCGGTGGGCGGAGTCGATCGCACGGTTCATCCGATCGCCGCCCAGACCTTGGGCCTGAGCCGGGTGGTGCTGACCGAGACGGCAGTCGACTGGCGGATGGTGGACCTGCCCGATCAACTCGGCTCGGACCTGGCCGCCAGGTTGGCCGGCTTCCTGACCCGGCCTGGTGCGGAGGATCAGATCGCGCTGCGCGATTCCGGCACCTACGTACCGCGACTGGTCCCCCTGCCCACTGCCATATCGCCGGCCGAACCGGCCTGGTCGGCCGGTGGCACCGTGCTGGTCACGGGTGGGTTCGGTGCGGTGGGTGGGCACGTCGCACGCTGGCTCGCCGATCGAGGTGCGCGGCAACTGCTGCTGCTGGGCCGGCGTGGGGCTGCTACGCCAGGGGCCACCGAACTGATCGCCGACCTGAGGTCACGTGGCGCCGAGGTGACGGCCGTGGCCGTCGACGCGGCCGACCGCCAGGAACTGGGGGCGGTGCTCCGCGAGCACCCACCCACCGCGGTGTTCCACGCGGCCGGGGTGGTCGACGACGGGGTGCTCGACCAGATGACGGTGGATCGGCTGGCCACGGTGCTGCGCCCCAAGGCCGAAGCCGCGCGGCACCTCCATGAGCTGACACGGGACCTGGATCTCACCGCGTTCGTGCTCTTCTCCTCGGCCGCGCACGTGCTGGGCAACGGCGGACAGGGCAACTACGCCGCCGCGAACGCCTATCTCGACGCGCTCGCCGAACAGCGCAGAGCCGACGGCCTGCCGGCCACCTCGATCGCCTGGGGCGCGTGGGCCGCTGGCGGGCTCGCCGACGATCCCGTTGTCGAGCAACGACTGGCCCGCACGGGCCTGTCGGCCATACCCACGCACCAGGCCCTCCGAGCACTACAGGCCACCCTGGACGACGGCGCCACGACCCGCGTCGTCTGTGCGGTCGACTGGGGCCGGTTCAGCATCGCGCGCGGCACCACCGAAATCCAGCCACTGCTGCGAGAACTGCCCCAGTTGCGCGGTCACTCGGACGGCACGGGTCTCGACGAGCCGGCACCGGAGCTGTCGGGCCTCGCCGCGGCCGAACAACAACGCCTGCTCGTCGACCTGGTCCGTGGCCATCTGGCCGCGGTGCTCGGACACGCCGATCCGGCCGAGGTGGACATGGACCGGGCGCCACGGGACCTCGGCCTGGATTCGTTGAGTGCCAACGAAATACGGAACCGGTTGGCCCGCGACACCGGGTTGAAACTGGCTACCACCTTGGTGTTCGACCACCCATCGGGAACTGCTCTCGCCGCAGCGCTGAGGGCACGGCTGTCCGGCGAAAGGGCCGGAGCACCGGTCGCTGCCGCGTCAGCGGTCGGCGCGCTGCTGGTCGACGGCGATGACCCAGTGGTGGTCGTGGGGATGGCCTGCCGTTTTCCTGGTGGTGTCAGGTCCCCGGACGACCTCTGGCAGGTTGTCGTCAACGGTCGAGATGTGGTCGGGGAATGGCCGCTGGATCGTGGCTGGGACCAGGGTCTCTACGACCCCGATCGGGTGCGACCGGGCACGACCTACACCCGGTGCGGCGGTTTCCTCGACGATGCCGACAAGTTCGACGCGGCGTTCTTCGGTATCTCACCACGCGAAGCGCTCGCCATGGACCCGCAGCAGCGTCTCACCCTCGAAACCTCGTGGCAGGCCATCGAGTCTGCCGGCATCGACGCACACGCACTTCGCGGCACTCGTACCGGCGTCTACATCGGTGGCATGAGCCAGGAGTACGGCCCCTCCTTGATCGACGCGGACGAGGAGGGCAGCGGCTATCTGATCACCGGCGCCGCGACGAGCGTGATATCGGGTCGGGTGTCCTATGTGCTGGGATTGGAGGGACCGGCGATAACGGTCGACACAGCCTGCTCGTCCAGTCTGGTCGCACTGCATCTTGCCGCGCAAGCTCTCCGTTCCGACGAATGTGATCTCGCTCTTGCCGGCGGTGTCACGGTCATGTCCTCGCCAGGCCTGTTTCTTGAGTTCTCTCGTCAGGGCGGCCTTGCCCCGGACGGCCGCTGCAAGGCGTTCGGCGAGGGCGCCGACGGCACCGGCTGGAGCGAAGGTTGCGGGGTCCTTGTGGTTGAACGACTCGCCACGGCTCGACGGCGCAACCACCGTGTCCTTGCCGTCCTGCGGGGATCGGCGGTGAACCAGGACGGGGCGTCCAACGGGCTGTCCGCTCCCAACGGTCAGTCACAGCAACGCGTCATCACCAGCGCTCTCGCCGCTGCCGGGCTCGGCGCGGGCGAAATCGATGTCGTCGAGGCGCACGGAACGGGGACGCGTCTCGGCGATCCCATCGAGGCGCATGCGCTCATCGCCACCTACGGCCGCGACCGTCCCGCCGAGAGCCCACTTCACCTCGGCTCCGTCAAGTCGAACATCGGCCATACCCAGGCCGCTGCCGGCGTCGCCGGGGTCATCAAGATCATCCAGGCGATGCGTCATCGGACCATCCCTCCGACGCTGCATGCCAAGCGGCCATCGGAGCACGTCGACTGGGCCGACGGAAACATCAGCCTCACTCAGGAACCTCAGCCGTGGCGCACGTCCACGATCCGGCGGGCGGGCATCTCCGCATTCGGGATCAGCGGCACCAACGCACACCTCGTTGTCGAACAGTCCCCGGCAGTGGATCCGGTAGCGCGGCAAGAGTCAGGCGATATTGCCTGGGTGATGAGCGGCAAGACCGCTGAGGCGTTGCGGAGGCAGGCCGTGGACCTGGCCGCGCAGGTCGCCACGCATCCGGATGCGGAGCCTGCCGACATCGGGTGGACGTTGGCGAAACGGGCCGTGCATCCGCATCGAGCGGTCCTGATCGCACAGCACGTCGACCAGTTCAACCAGCAGCTCAACGCATTGACCACCGGCGACACCAGCACGGGACTCACCACCGGCACCGCACGCGCGGGGCGCCGGATCGCGGTGCTGTTCTCCGGGCAGGACGCGCAGACGCCCGGAATGGGCCGCGAGTTGTACGCGGCGTACCCGGAGTTCGCCGCCGCTCTCGACGAGGCCTGCGCCCACCTCGATCCCGCGTTGGCCATGCCGTTGCGGTCGGTCATGTTCGCCGATCCCGATACGCCACCGGCCGCGTTGCTCGACCGGACACAGTTCACCCAGCCTGCGCTGTTCGCCTTCGAGGTCGCACTCTTCCGGCTGCTCACGGCGTGGGGGTTGGTGCCCGAATTCCTGATGGGCCACTCCGTGGGCGAACTGGCCGCCGCGCATATCGCCGGAATCCTGTCTCTCGCCGATGCCTCGTGGATCGTCCTCGCTCGGAGCAGGCTGATGAGCGCACTGCCCGAAGGCGGAGCGATGGTGTCGGTACGCGCGAGTGAGCGCCGGCTGATGCCGTTGCTGGCCGAGGAAACCGACGTGTCCGTCGCGGCGGTGAACGGGCCCGAGTCCGTCGTGCTCTCCGGAGATCGGGCCGCCCTCGCCAGGGTGGTGGCGGTGCTGACCACGGACGGAGTCGCCACCCGGTGGCTGCGGGTGAGCCACGCCTTCCACTCGGCGTCGATGGATCCGATGCTGGCCGAGTTCAGGGACATTCTCGCCGGCATCGGGTTCGGCCCGACCACCATTCCCATTGTCTCCAACCTGACCGGCACCATCGTGACCGACCGGATGCGCACCGCCGAGTACTGGGTCGACCAAGCCCGCAGGACAGTACGTTTCGCCGACGGGATCGGCACGCTCCGCGCGGCCGGTGTCGACACGTTCCTGGAAATCGGCCCCACCGCTGCCATCGCCGCCATGGCGGCAGACTGTCTGGAGGCTGCTGACCACGGCGAGGTCGTCGTGGTGCCGACGCAGCGGCCAGGTGTCGCTCAGGACAGCGCGCTGCTGGATGCCCTCGCCCGGCTGTTCGTCGCGGGCGCGATTCCCCGCTGGCCGGCCACGGACAGCCGGCGGGGAAGTCTGGTCGACCTTCCGGCTTATCCGTTCCGGCGGCAGCGATACTGGCCGGACCCGCGTCCGCGACATTCCCGAAGCGTCACCCCGACCAGCCTGGGTACCACCGCTCATCCGTTCTTCGAGTTCGCGGTCACGCCGGCCGATGGCAACCGTGTCCTGCTCACCGGACGGTTGTCGGTGGACTCCCAGCCGTGGCTCGCCGACCATGCGGTGGCGGGGACCCTGATCCTCCCCGGCACGGGGATGCTGGAGATGTTCGCCCACGCCGGTGATCATGTCGGCTGTTCCGCGCTCGAAGACCTCACACACCATGTGCCGCTGGTGTTGTCGGATCACGGCGGAACCCGGATCCAGGTGATCGTCGACGGTGCCGACGCACGAGGACGGCGTGCGGCGAGCCTCTACTCGCAACCGGATGATGCCCAGCCCGGCGACGCCTGGGTCCTGCATGCCAGTGGCGTACTCGCCGCGACAGGCAGCCCCGTCGAATCGGTCGCCGACGCACCGTGGCCACCGCCGGCCGCCACCGCACTGGACGTTGCCGACCTGTACGACCACATGGCCGCCGACGGCTACCCGAACGGACCCGCGTTCAGGGGTGTGCGAGCGGCCTGGACCAACGGTGCGGAGATCTACACCGAGGTCGAACTCCCGGCGCCCCTGCACGACGCGGCCCCGGCATTCGGTATCCATCCGGCCCTGCTCGATGCCGCCCTGCACGGGGTGCGACTGGGCGAGTTCCTCGGTGAACTACGTGACCTTCCCGGAAACTGGATCCCGTTCACCTGGGCCGGTGTGACGTGGCACCGCCGAGGTGCGCGCACGCTGCGGGTGCGCCTGACACCCGTCTCCCCCGGCGTCATCCGGCTCAAGGCCACCGACCCCGATGGAGAGTTGGTGATCCGGGTGGACTCGCTGGTGTTGCGACCACTGTCGGCGCGAACTGCCACGGAGTCCCACGCGGTGACGGGCCCGAGGCTGCTGCGCAGGGACTGGCGCGCCGTCGACGTGCCGGCCTCCGATGTGCGCGGGGACGATCTGGTCGTGGTGGGGCCCGACGTCTTCGGCCTGTGCGCGGCAGGCGTCGCCACGCGGGCCGTGGCCGGACTGGCCGACCTGCACGACGATGTGCCGGCGGCCGTTCTCGTCTGCCTGCCCGATGCGGAGGCTCCTGCGGATCTCGGCGACCGGGTGCACGCCGCAGGACGCGACATGCTCGCGATCGTGCGGGCCTGGCTGGCCGAACGGCGCTTCGACCGGTCCCGGCTGGTCGTGGTCACGTCCTCGGCGGTCGCCGTGGGGATTTCGCCGGACCATGTGGACCTGGTCCATGCCCTGATCTGGGGCCTCATCGGTTCGGCCCAGGCAGAGCACCCGGACCGGTTCGCGCTGATCGACATCGACGACGACCCTCGCTCGCGAACCGTCCTGGCGGCAGCGGTACAGGCCAGGCACACGCAGACCGCGATCCGGGCGGGCGACCTGCTGGTCCCCGTCCTGACCACATCCCTGCCTGCCGACCACGAGCAGACCGGTGTCGCTCCCACGCATTTCGATCCCCTCGGCACGGTGTTGATCACCGGTGGCCTCGGCGGGCTCGGCGCTGAGGTGTCCACGCACCTGGTCACCCACCATCACGTCCGGCACCTCGTACTGACCGGCCGACGCGGTATGGACACGCCGGGCGCCGCAAGCCTGTGCGAGCGACTGCGCGAGGTCGGCGCTGAGGTACAGGTGGTCGGCTGCGACGTGGCCGACCACGACGCACTGGCCGCTGTCCTCGGCTCGATTCCGGATCGTCATCCGCTGCGCGCGGTGGTGCACCTGGCAGGAGTGGTCGACGACGGTCTGATCGGCACGCTGACCGACGAGCGTCTGGACGCGGTGCTCAGGCCCAAGGTCGACGCCGTCCTGAACCTGCACGAGCAGACGCGACAGCTGGATCTGACGGCGTTCGTGCTGTTCTCCTCGGCCGCGGGCGTCATGGGATCGCCTGGGCAGGCAGGCTACGCCGCGGCGAACGTGTTCCTGGACGCCTTCGCCACGTACCGCCGGCACCTCGGCCTGCCTGGAGTGTCGTTGGCGTGGGGGCCGTGGACGCCGGACAGCGGCATGACCGCCCATCTGTCCGATGTGGACATGTCAAGAATCGCGCGGACCGGTTTGCGCCCGTTGACCGTGGACGAAGGACTCGCCCTACTCGACACCGGCTGCCGGGCCGCCGAACCCGCGCTGGTGGCGACCGCGTTGGCGGCCGCAGGCACCGTGAGTTCCGATGACGTACCGGACCTGCTGCGCGAACTGGTTCCCGCTCGGCTTCCAGTCCGGCCCGCCGCCGCTCCCCCACCCGCAGCGACCGCCTTGGCCATGACGTTGGCCGATCGGTTCGCGCATGCCGACGACGCCGAACGAGCGACGATGATGCTGGATCTCGTGACCGCCCAGCTCGCCATGGTTCTGGGCTACCAGTCAGGCGCGGATGTGGATCCCGAGCTGAGTCTCATGGAACTGGGTCTCGACTCGTTGGCTGCCACCGAACTCCGCTACAGCCTCAGCGACGCCACCGGCTTGACGGTGTCGGAAGGCCTCGTGCTCGCGCAACCGACCGCGACCGCGCTCAGCCAACAACTGCTTTCCGACCTGATCGACGGCTTGGCCGCACCGGATTCCCGCCCAGGTACCGTGACCGCACCAAGCAATCCGGTCGCCGCGCTGTTCGCCGCAGCCTACGAACTGGGCAGAGTCGAGGAGGGCCTGGACCTCGCGGCCCGCGCGGCGGCACTGCGGCCGCAGTTCACCGCGGAAAGCGACAGTCGGCCCGCGACCAAGCTGATCACGCTGGCGAAAGGCGGACGCGGAACGCAGTTCGTATGCGTTCCACCACTGGTCGACCTAGCCGGCGGACACCACCAGTACAGTCGCCTCGCCGGCCACCTCAGCGGCGGGCACGATGTCGCGCTGTTGCCAACGCCCGGCTTCCGAGCCGACGAGTTGCTCGCCAGCACTCTCGACGTCCTCGTCAAGACACAGGCCGAGGCACTGATGCGGACCGTCGAGACGGGGCCCGCGCCGGTCCTTGTCGGTTACTCGTCCGGCGGATGGCTCGCCTACGCGATGGCGCAGTACTTGGAGCAACACGATGTCGCGGTGCGTGGCATCGTATTGGTGGACTCGCACAGCCCGGACGCTCCGTTCATTCGGGAACTCGGCCCGCGCTTCATCGGGTTGGTCTACGAACAGCTGGCCAGAACGGGCGTCGTCGTCGACCCCGCGCTGACCGCCATGGCCTGGTACGTGCGTCAGTTCGGGCAGTGGCAACCCGCCGACATCGCCGCGCCTACCGTGCTGTTACGAGCATCCGAACCACTGCCGGGCATCCGCGACCTGTGTTCCCAACCGCAAGCTCCGGATTGGCCGGCCGTGTGGACCTTCGCCGACCAGGTCGTGGACGTGCCCGGAGACCACGTCTCGGTGATCGCCGAGGAAACCACGGCACAGGCGATCAAGGACTGGCTCGCCGCCCGGTGAACGCCACCCGCAGACAGCCATTGGCGCTGGCGTACGCCACGGTACTGAGTGGACTGTCGGTCGTCGGGCAGGGCCGCAACGGCTAAGTAATGAATAGTCCTTCGCACGGAAATCGAGTCGGCTCGCACCGGACCCGCGATGTCAATTACGACAAAACCATGGCCAGGTCTGGTTCGGCACCCGCAGGGACACCGTCGACGGTTACCGTGGCCGACCACCGTTGCGCACCGACGGATCCGCGACTTCGGCTCAACCGCAGGGAAATGATCCTGAACTGCTGAAACGTGGACTCGATCTCGCGATCGCGACTCGCGGTGTCGCCGACGAGTGTCGACGGCGGCACCTTCGTGAACACCGTTCCCGCGTACGGCATTCCGGCATTGCGGAGTGCGACAATGCTCGTAGTTCGGCCATTTCGAGGTGACGCCGGGTGCCTTGACCGAACACCAGCAGCTCGGGTTACGTACCGCTGGCGAAGCGCCACGACCCTGCCGGCCTCACCACCGCATTGTCCGGTGAGCAACGAAGCGGTACCGGCAGCCGGTTTTGTCCACATGCGACGGCCAGCGCCGTTCTGTCGCAGGTAAACGATGTGCTGTCCGGCGACGTAGCCGGGATCGCGATGCGACAGATCGGGAGAGGACTTCTCATGGGTGTCGGTGTCGAGCGTCTCAAGGTTCCGCCGCTGTGGTGCCCGGTTTCCTCAAGTACGCATCCGACAGGACCCGCCTTGGAGGCGGGGACGATTGCCTGGAAGGAACGGTTTCGGCTGTTCCCGGACGCGGCGCCAGGTCAGCGGCTTGAGGGATGCTCCACCGGTCCGCTGGCGGCGCGTCTGTCGCCGGAAGGGCTGGCGGGTCGTCTGCAACTCGGTGCGGACATGCATACCTTCATGGCCTCGTTCGATGACGAGTACTGCGACGAAGGGAACCTGGGGCGATCTCCTGGGGAGTTCTCACTTGTCCTCGCGCGCATGCTCCGCGCCGCGGAGGCGCCCGAGATCGAGGACTTCGGTGGCGACCGGTACGCCGCGGCATTGCGGGACCTGCGGCTGAGGCTGGGCAGGTACGCGAGCCCCGTCCAGGTCAGCCGTTGGGTCTCGGCGTTGCGCTTGTACTTCTTCTTCCTGGTGTGGGAGGCGGGCCACCGTTCGCGGGGAAGCGTTCCAGATCTCGACGAGTACGCGATGTCCCGAATCGACACCGGCTCGATGCGCACACACCTGATGGTCCTCGATGTGATCGACGGCTATGAGGTGCCGGCCACGGAAATGGAGCAGATCGAGGTCCGGGCGCTCGTGGAGATCATGGCCACGGTGATCGGCTGGGACAACGACATCTTCTCCCAGTACAAGGAAAGCGTGCGGGACAGCGGCAGCTGGAACCTGATCTCGATCCTCGCGCGGGAGCGTCACTACAGCCATGCCGAGGCGCTGACCGACGCCGTGGCCATGCGCGATCGGGTCGTGACGTTGTTCCTGCTACTGCGTGCCAAGGTATCCGCGCACGCTTCTGCCGAACTGCGCCGATACCTGGAGAGCGTGGGAGGCTGGATCCCGGCGAACATCGACTGGAGCCTGACCAGCGGGCGTTACCCCAACCCCGACGATCTCCCACAGTTCGCCGACTTCCTTGCCGCCGGACCGAGCGACACCAGTACGCAGCCACTCCCGATCCCCTCCATCGCCTGGTGGTGGGGCCTGCTCGGCGACTGACCCAAGGGCAATGACGCTTGGACAGGAGTGGCGCCAGGTATGCCTGATTCAACTTCCCCGGTCTTGTATCCGTTTCCCGAGCCTGCGACGTTGCTCGCTCCCTCCCCGCGATATCGCGAACTACAGGCCGCCGCCCCGGTCGCTCGCATCGTGTTTCGTGACAAGGGGACTGCCGCATGGCTGGCCACGGGACATGCGGCAGTCCGGACGGTGCTCACCGACGCCCGGTTCAGCAGAGCCGCCGCCACCGGTCCCACCGTGCCGCGAACGGGTATGGGGCGGTTGGCGGCAGAATCGATCATGGGCATGGACCCGCCAGAACACACGCGGCTCCGACGACTCATCGGCGCCGCGTTTGCTCGACGGCGCGTTGAGACACTACGGCCCCGGATACGCCAACTCGCCACCGATCGGGCCATGGAACTGCTGGCGTCCCCGTTCGCGGTCGACCTGGTGGCCGGTTTCGCCGTCCCGATACCGATACAGGTGATCTGCGAGTTTCTCGGTGTCCCGCACGCGGACCGAGACCTCCTCCACGGTTGGTCCGAGGTTCTGGTCAGCGGATGGCAGCGCGACCGCGAAGAGGTCGCTCGGGCCTTCGACGACCTTGGCGCCTACTTCGGCGAACTCGTAGCGCACAAACGCCGTCACCCCGCTGCGGACCTGCTCACCGAGTTGGTCAACGTGTACGACAACAGCGACAGGCTCACCACCTTCGAGCTGATCCGTCTTGCAACCGCGCTCGTCATCGTCGGCCATGAGACCTGTGCCAACCAGATCAGTATGTTCACGCTGGCCCTGCTCCGCCATCCACGGCAACTGGACGGACTCCGCACCCACCTGGACCTACTCCCCGCAGCCGTCGAGGAACTCCTACGGTTCGTTCCCATCAGCGGCGGCGCCGGCGCGCTGATCCGGGTCGCGACGCAGGACGTGGAGCTTGACGGAACCACCATCGGAGCCGGGGAGGCCGTCATCCCGGCCGTGAGCGCCGCAAACCGCGATCCGCACCTTTTCGCCCAGCCGGACGTTCTCGACCTCGGTCGCCACGGCCCATCGCACTTCACCTTCAGCGCGGGCTTTCACGCCTGCGTCGGCGCGTCGCTGGCACGCATCGAACTGCAAGAGGCCCTCCTGGCCCTGTTGACGAGAATTCCCGAAACCCTGCACCTCGCGGTTCCGGAGAGCGAACTGCGCTGCAAACCTCAGCTCACTCTGCGCAGCCTGGAGGCACTGCCGTTGGCCTGGTAGCCCCAAGCCGTGCCGACTATGCCCGATCTGGCCAGGAGTCACGTAGCGCCGATCGTGGTTCCAGCCCGATCACTTACCTGGTTCAGACGCCGAAGGGGCGCTTGACGAGGGACACCGTCGCGTCCACCCTCTTTGTGAGAGCGCTCTCATGGCCATGGGAACACTGTTGGATTTCCGATTCCTCACAAACAGAGCGCTCTCAGGACGAACCAGCGCCGCGGAAGAAGATCAGACAACTGAACCGAAGGGAATGCAACGATGCCTCTCCCCCTCCCCCGCCCGCCGGCGCCCGCGCGCGGTAGATCGCGATCGCCTCGCCGCCGGCCCACCTTCCGCGCGCTGCTCGCGGTCTCGGCCCTGTTCGCCCTGTCCATGACCGGTACGCCCACCTCGGCCTACGCGGCCGGCAGCGCTCCCCTCGGCGGTACTCCGGCTGCCGTCCCCGGTACGGTCCAGGCCGCCAACTACGACACCGGCGGCCAGGGCGTCGCCTACAACGTCACCTCGACCAACGGTTCCGCCGACAGCTACCGCCCGGACGGGATCGACCTCGAGACAACAGCGGACACGCAGGACACCAGCGCGGCCGGCGGTGCCTACGACGTCGGCTGGACCGCACCAGGGCAGTGGCTCGACTACACCGTCGACCTCGCCACCGCCGGGAACTACACCGTCAGCTTCCGGTTGTCCTCGCCGTACGGGATCACCGACGCGCTGCACATCGCGAACTCCGCCGGTACCAATCTGACCGGTGCGGTCGCCGTCCCGAACACCGGCGGTTACCAGACCTGGGCCACGGTCACTGCCAGCATCACCCTGCCGGCCGGCCAGCAGACGCTTACCGTCGACCAGGACTCCAACGGCTGGAACTTCCACTACCTGGCCTTCACCCAGGGACCGGGCGGTGGCGGTACCGGTCCGACCGAGTACTGCGGCACCCAGGACCTCGCCCTGGACCAGCCGACCACGGCCTCCTCGACCCAGGACGCCACCGACTACCCGGCGCAGGACGCCACCGACGGTGATCCCGGCACCCGCTGGTCCAGTGCGTCCAGCGACCCGCAGTGGCTGGAGGTCGATCTCGGTGCCCAGCAACAGATCTGTAGCGTCGGCATTCTCTGGGAGACCGCGTACGCCTCCGCGTTCCAGGTTCAGGTGTCCGACGACAATTCGACCTGGACCACGGTCTACTCCACGACGACCGGCGCCGGCGGGAACCAGACGATTCCGGTCTCCGCGACGGCCCGCTACCTCCGCATGTACGCCACCGCGCGCGCGACCCAGTTCGGCGATTCGATCTTCGAGTTCGACGCCTACGGCCTGACCACCACCGCCCCGGTCACCGGCGGCAATGGCAGCGGCGGCAACGGAGTCTGTTCCTGGGTCGGCTCCACCGCGCCGATCGCCCAGCGGGTCCAGCAGGTACTCGACACCATGGACGAGTCGGAAGAACTCACCCTGGCCGCCGGCGACGGCGGCTCGTCCTACATAGGCCAGATCGCCGGCATCCCCGATCTGTGCATCCCGCCGACCAACATGGAGGACGGCCCGAACGGGGTCGGTGACGGCACCGGCGGCGTGACGGCCTTCCCCGACGGCGAGAACGCCGCCGCGACCTGGGATCCGGCGCTGATCCAGCAGGAGGGTTCGGCGATCGGGAACGAGTTCGCCGGCAAGGGTGTGAACGTCTCACTCGGCCCGACAACCAACCTGGTGCGCGACCCGCGTTGGGGCCGGACCTACGAGACCTACGGTGAGGACCCGTACCTGGCCGGCCAGATCACCTCGGCCGAGGTCGACGGCCTGCAGAGCCAGGACGTGATGGCCATGGTCAAGCACACCGCCGCCTACGACCAGGAGCAGTACCCGAACGGCGACAACAACGAGACGGTCAGCCAGCAGGCGCTGCAAGAGCTGTATCTGGCGCCCTTCGAGACCGCCATCGACCAGTCCGCGCCGGCCGCGATGATGTGCTCCTACGCCGTGGTCAACGGTGACGCCTCCTGCCAGAACGCCGACATCCAACAGAAAGGACTCGACGAGCAGGCCGACTTCGGCGGCTTCATCACCTCGGACTGGGGCGCCGACTACTCCAGCGTCCCATCGACCGAGGCCGGTATGGACGTGGCGATGCCGTTCTCCGATGCGAGCGCCCTGTCCGCAGCCCTCTCGGCCGGCACGCTGAACCAGGCGACGGTCAACGCGAACGTCGCCCGGATCCTGACCGAGATGTTCGCCTTCGGCATGTTCGACAACCCGCAGACCGGCTCCCTCTCCGCCACCGTCACCACCGCGGCCCACCAGCAGACCGCGCTGCAACTCGGCGAGGAGGGCACGGTCATGCTGAAGAACAACGGCACGCTGCCCCTCAACCCGAACGGCAACGAGTCGATCGTGGTGATCGGCACCGACGGCGGCGCCGGGGTCGAACTCGCGGGCGGCGGCAGCGGCACGGTCACCAGTTCCAACACGATCTGGCCGATCACCGGTATCCAGGACGCGGCAGGCCCGAACGTCACCGTCACCTACACGCCGGGCAACGACAACGGCACCGCCGACATCCCGCAGGCCGTGGCTGCGGCCCAGGCCGCGACCGACGCGATCGTCTACGTCAACGCCCCGGAGGGCGAGGAGACCGATCTGACCACGCTCGACCTCTCCAGCACGGACGAGACGATGATCGCGGACGTCGCCGCCGCGAACCCGCACACCGTCGTGGTGATCAACAGTGGTTCACCGGTGGTCATGCCATGGCTGAACTCGGTGGCCGGGGTGTTCGAGAACTGGTACGGCGGACAGGAGACCGGTGCTGCGGATGCCGCGCTGATCTTCGGCACCGCCGACCCGTCCGGCAAGCTGCCGGTCACCTTCCCGGCCAGCCTGAGCCAGGTCCCGGCGCAGACCACCGCACAGTGGCCGGGCACCTCGACCGGCGTGGACTTCAGCGAGGGAGTGGACATCGGCTACCGCTGGTACCAGTCGCAGAACATCACCCCCGCCTTCCCCTTCGGCTTCGGCCTTTCCTACACGAAGTTCGCCTTCGCCAACCTCAACGTCGGGGCCTTCAACGCCAACGGCACGGCCACGGTGACCGCGACGATCACCAACACCGGGTCGGTGGCCGGCGCGGACGTGGCCCAGTTGTACGCCGGTGATCCGGCCGCCAGCCAGGACCCACCGGAACAGCTGGAGGGCTTCCAGCGCGTGACGCTCAACCCAGGGCAGAGCACGACGGTGTCCTTCCCGCTGTCGATCCACGACCTCGCCTCCTGGTCGCCGACCGACGACCAGTGGGAGGCACAGGCCGGCGGCTACTCGATCAAGGTCGGCGACGCGTCCGACAACCTGCCGCTGACCGGCTCGACGAGCCTGGCCCAGACGCTGACCGGGCAGATCGCGGCGGGTGCCTCCGGCGCGGGCGTCTCCCTGGCCAACACCGCGGTCAGTGCGAACGTCACGCCGAACTCGGGCGTGCCGGGCGCGGAAACCGTCGGCGTTGTCAATCCGTTCGGCTACAGCAGTCCGAAGGGCGCGGCGATGTCCTTCGCCATGCAGGCGGTGGACTCGAACGCCTCGCAGAACCTCGCCTTCACCGCGACCGGGCTGCCGCCCGGTATCACGATCGCGTCGAACGGCACGATCTCCGGTTCCAGTAGCACGCTCGGCACCTACCCGGTGACCGTGACCGCGACCGACGCGGAAGGAGTTTCCGGCACGGCCGTCTTCGTGTGGTCCGTCGTGCAGTGAGCTGTCATCTCCTGCGGTGAGCACGGTGGCCCGCTGGTCGGGGCACCGTGCTCACCAGCACTACGAGACCGGAGCACTCTCGAACTGGCCAAGCTGATCCGAGCGAAGCGCCTACCTACGAGTCAGGTACCTGACCACGCAACAGAACTCCGGCCTTCACATGCTGCAAACCCTCGCCGGACAGGGTGATCTCGGCGGTCAGCCCCGGATCAAGCTCGTCCGACGGCCGCCCGTAGAGGAGCACCTGATCCAGCCGAAGCGCGATCTCCTGTTTTCCATCGGCGGTGACCGCCTCGACGAACACGTCACCGACCAGAATCGGCCCTTGGTAACAGCGCCCGGCAAGATGGACGCCATCGTCGCGGGCGGCGGGATCGCCACCCAACTCGGCGAACTCGATCTCGCGCATCTAGCCTCCGGTCACCCTTCGCACGAACTCACCGATCTGGCTGTCGGTCATCGGGGTACGCATATGCAACCAGGCATCGAGTTGCCCCTTGCCCACGATCTGAGTCGGCACCGATACTCCCATGTCGCTCAGGATCTGGCGCGCCTGACTGACCGGGATCGTGTGACTTGCCCGCTGCGTGAACTCCGACGGCTTCATGTCCAGCGGTACCTCGTCCTCCAAGGAACCGAGTGAGGGTGGCAGCCGCTCCACGCCGGCGACATCGTCCGGCGAGGCGATGTGCAGTACCCCGTTACCGAACTGCTCGGACTCGGTCGCGAACGCGGTCGCCACCGCGGGATCGGTCGAGGTGGGCGTGACACCGATACGCTCCATGTTCGGGCTACCCGGATAGCCCTCCGTGGTGCCACGGAACAAATATGGATCGCAGCCGGACAAACCGAGCGGGTCGATCTGGGTGGTCGGATTCGGCACATAACGGCGTGGGTTCGGGCCGGCCGCCAAACCCAGTGGGTCGACGCTCTGGTAGCAGCCGGTTTCCGGGTCGTAGTACCGCTGGTAATTGTAGTGCAGTCCGCTTTCCGAATCATGGTATTGCCCAGGAAAGCGCAGCGGTACGTCGACGCTGTTGCGCCGGTCGGCGAATTCCGCGCCCCAGAGCGTGGCCGTACCGTGCCAGGCCAGATTCCCACCGGGATCCACCAGCTCCGCCGGAGTGCCGACAAGATCGGTGACAATCGCGTAGAACCGCTGGTCCACCCGGTGCTGCGCATCGGCGGCCTGCTCGACCTGGCTCACCGCCTGAAACGTCCCCGGCACGTACTCCCAACTGGTGACCGTGCCACGCGAGTGCGCCTGCTCGGCCAGCCTCGCCCCATCCCAGGCGAAGTCCACCCGCTCGACGGCGCTGACATTGTCCGGGCCGAGGCGCAGCTTGCTGATCCGGCGACCCAGTGCGTCGTACTGGTAGCGCCATCGGGTGCCGTCGGGTGTACGGAGGCCGATCATTCGGTCGTCGGCGTCCCATTCGTACTGCCAGACATCGGGTTTGGCGGACAGCCGCTTCCTGCTGCGGGTGACCACGCGGCCCTGTGGGTCGTAGCCGTAGTGCACCGCCCCGGCTCCCTGCACCGGGGCGCCGGCACCTCCGCCCGGTCTCACCGGGCTCGAATCGACGACGTTGGACGTGTTCGCCGTCGCCAGGTTGCCGGCGGCGTCGTAGTTGTACCGCTCGTCCCAGTTGGCGCCGGTGACGCTGACGACTCGGCCAACCGGATCCAACCCGAACTGGCGCGAACCCGACCACTGATCCTCGACGGAGCGCAGCGAACTGCCCTCGTGGTAGGCATACCGACGCCGCTGCACGAGCCGTTGCGAGGACTGTGCCGCGTTCGCGACGGCAGCGACCGTCTGGCCGGTCAGCCGATCCGCCGTGTCCCACTCCTGGGTGAGGACGGCGCCGGCGCCCAGCAGGCGCTCGGTCTCCCGTCCGGCCTGGTCGTAGCGGAAGCCGATGGCCCGACCGGCGGTTCGCATCGAACTGGGCCGCCCGGTTTGGTCGTAGTCCCACCAGGTTTCCAACCCGGACGGCGTGCGTCGGTAGCGGCGCCGGCCGCCGGCGTCGTAGCCGGTGCTGATCCGGCGACCATTGGCGGTCTCGGCGATGACGGCACCACGCGCGTCGCGCTCGAAGACAACCACCGAGTCGTTGTTGATGGCCTTGGTCATCCGGCCGGCAGGGTCGAACTCGAAGGTGCTGCGTGATCCGTCGGTGTGGCGCCGCTCCACCACGTTGCCGAGTCGGTCGTGACCGAAGTGGACGGTCTGCCCCGCGCTGTTGGTACGGCTGACCAATCGACGTGCCGCGTCATAGCGATAGGTCAGGTCCCGGCCGTCGAAGTCGACCTCGCGAACCAGGTTGCCAACCGGGTCGTAGTCGTAGCGCCAGATCTGGCCCTGCGGGTTGCGGACGGCGGTGATCCGCAGTTCGGTGTCATAGCTGAACTCGTGCGTGTGCCCGGCTGGATCGACGTGCGCGGCGGGCAGATCGAGATGCGTGATGCTGGTCCTGGTACGCCGGCCACCGGCGTCGACATGCTCGACCTGGTTGCCCTCGCCGTCGTAGCGCCAGTGCTCGGTCGCGCCGTCGGGGCGGGCACGGAAGGAGATGTTGCCTTCGACGGTCCATCCGTAGCGGGTGGTGTTGCCGTTCGGGTCGGTGATCGCCGCGATCCGGCCGAAGACGTCGCGGAGGTAGACGGTTGTCGCGCCACGGGGATCGGTGACCGCGACCGGCAGACCCGCCTCGTTGGTGTCGATGGTGCGTGTGGCGCCGTCCGGATCGGTGATCGAGGTGAGGTGTCCTCGCTCGTCATAGGTGTACCGGACCTGACCACCGGCCGGATCCGTCACGGCGAGCAGGTTGCCGCGCTCGTCATAGGCCCGTCGCCAGACCGCGCCGTCGGCGCCGACCATGGTGGTCACCTGGCGCAGCGGGCTGTACTCGGCCAGGAGGCGGGTTCCGTCCGGACGGGCGACGTCGACCGTGTCGCCCTGCTCGTCATAGGTGTAGCGGGTGGTGTTGCCCAGCGCGTCGGTACGCGAGCGGAGCTTGCCCGCCGGACTCCAGTCCTGTGTGGCCTCGCCCCCCAGCGCGTCGATCCGCCGCACCAGTTTGTTGCTGTCGTTGAAATGGTACGTGGTGCGGTGTCCCAGCGAATCGGTTTCCACCGTGTGCCGGTCGGCCGGGGCGTACTCGATCTCGCCGGCCAGCGCGTTTCCCGATCCCTCGGTACGTACACACCGGCCCGTCGCATCGTAGTGGTAGCCGTACCACTGTCCATTGCGGTCGGTCCAGCGGGTGATGCGGCCCTCGGTGTCGTATTCGAAACTCATCGTGCGCTGTGCGGAGTTGGTCACCTCGGTCAGCCGGCGCCGGTCGTCGTAGCCGAATCGGACCAGGTCGATGCTCGTGTCGTCCGCGGCGTGCCACAACCGAAGTTTGCTCACCAGTCCGTCGACGACGTCCACCCGCACGTGATAGGCAGGATGACGGACCGCGATCAGGGTGCCGGCCTCGTACTCGAACTCGATCCGATGGCCGTTTCGATCGCTGACCGCGCTGATCGCCGCCTCATCGGCGACCGGCGGCGAGAAGTGCAGTGTCCGTCCGGTTTCCGGGCGAGTGAGCAGGTAGCCACCCTCGGCCGTCCGGCGCAGCGGCCAACGCGCGCCGGCCGCCGGCAGGACCTCGACACCGTCCTCGGCAGGCGTCGGATAGACCAGGATGACGCCGTCCGGCCCGGCATAGCAGACGCCATGGTCGTCGATTTCGAGCCGCCGGTCCAGCGTGCTCGACCAGGACGGACCGAACAGCCGGCCGGACCGATAGGAGGACACATGGGTGCGTTCCAGCAGCAGTGGCAGCAGGCCGTCCAGTGAAAGATCGGTCTGCACCAGGAACATTTCACCGGTCGCCAGGTCGATCGGTTCCCGGCCCCCACAACGGCCGATCGGAGGTTCCGCGCGATCCCCCGGATTGTCGGCATCCTGACGCAGCGAACCGTCCCCGCTGGAAGAGTTCGGGGTCGTCGACTCTCCCGGAACGGAAGGAGGCTCGGTATCGGCCGATGCCGGGTCGGTACCCGGCTCCGTTCCGGCACTGCCAGCGGCAGGCTCGGTGGCAGCGGGCATCTCGCCGTCGCCGGGCTTGATGTCCGTGAACGTCTTGGCGCTCTGTGCCTCGTCGTCCAGCGTGCGGGCGAGGTTGGCGTCCTCGTTGTCGGCGGTCTGCTCACCGACCTTGGCAACGGATTCGGCGATGTTGCCGGCGGCCTGGTCGGCGTCACCGGCCAGGCCGGTGAACACCGCGGCGAGTTCTCCGTCAGCCATCAGAAACTCAGCCCCTGCACGCCCTGCTGGAAATTGGCGCCGTGCTGGCGCATGGTTGCCGCGTGCGTACGCAGCGCCGCGGTGTGAGTACGCACCGCAGCGGCGTCCAGGGTGAATCCGGAACCCGCCGAGGCGCTGTCGCCGCTGCCGCTCTTGGACCAGTCCAGCCCGGCCATTGCCGCCTCGACCTTGGCGAACAGCGGCTTGGCCGCAGCCTCGATGACCTGCCCGATCAGGTACTGCTGAAGATCCATCACCAGCGACTTGACCAGGCGCTCGGCGCCTTCGATGATCAGCGGCACCGCGGTCTCGGCCAAACCGAGGGTGACCACGGATGCGGCCTGGTCGGCGACGAACGCGATGGCCATACCAATGAGCGTGGCCAAAGCCTCCAGCTTCTGCGCCACGATATAGCCCGCGCCGACATCCAGAGCGTCAGCCAGCACATTGCAGGCGGTCACCAACTCGTCGACGTGTTGGCTGGACATGGTGGCCCAGCCGGAACTCATCCGTTGAGTGGACGCGCCCTGGTGCGCCTGGGCAATGCCGCTCACGGCTTGGGTGGCGTCGGCATGCGTGGTCTGTACGGCCTGACCGAACTGACGGGTCAACGTGGCGAACTGGGTGACCGTGTCCTCGTTGACGTAGGGCCACGGGACGCCGATCACGTTGAGCAGGTTCACCACCGGTCCGGGTAGGTCATCGACCGCCATCCGACCAGTCACCCCCTGATGCCGTCGCCTTCGCTACCGATCTGTGGTCATGCTACTGAGTTCGTCCGCCGCTTTCGATGATTTCCCGTTCCGCACCTGGACGGCTTGTAGACTGGCGAGCATGGCCGAAGCCGGGGACGAGCGGGCACGATTGGAGGCGCGCAGCGCCGTTCTGCGCGAGAAGGTGACCGAGCTGTCAGGCGAGTTCGACAAGCGCGCCGCGCAGCTTGCTCAGGCACACCAGGCCGCAGCCGCGCTCGTCGCGGAGCTGACTTCCCCGGACGACACCGTCCGGATGCGGATCGACTCCTCCGGCATGCTCACCCAGTTGTGGCTGTCTCCGACGGCCTTCGACCGCACCAGCCCAGAAGCGCTCGCCCGCACCATCAGCGACCTGGTCCGACGGGGCACGACGCAGGTACGTCGACAGGCCGCGGAGCTGATGAGGCCGCTGACCGAGGGGCTACCGGACGTGTCGGATCTGGTGCCGGGTGTCCCCTCGCTGACCGACATGCTCCCCAAGATTCCGGAAGACGCCCCGCCACCCCAATCGCCGGAGGTAGTCAGCGATCCTCGGCCTGAGGCGATCATCAGCCAGCCGGCCCAGCACCCGCCACGCCCGACCACCGTTGACGACGACCAGAGCATGCCGGCCACCTGGCTGCAGGAGGACTACCTCTGACGGGCCTGCGCGACCGCTTTTCCACCACATTTCCGGCACCAATCGACATGATGTGCACGGAGGTACCGGTAAATTCATCGGCGTGGGCGCAACGCTGAAGTATTACCTTCAGGTGTTTGCCACTAAGGGCTCGCCGATGAATAAACCGTAGATTTCGATCATCGGCTGTCATGCTTGTGCTATGAACGTGGCTGAGGGTACGGAAGTGGCGCTGGCCGCGAAGTTCGAGGCGTTGCTGCCACATCTGGACGAGCGCCAGCGGCG
>DATATE010000224.1:0-18758 GCA_036268955.1 Pseudonocardiaceae bacterium | reverse complement strand
GCTGCTGCCGTGATGACCCAGACGACGGCCGCACGCACTCGGTCGATGCTATGTGTGCGATTCGCGGGTTCTGCCACTTTCGGGATCCGTTCATCGAGCGTTCACTCGTTCGTGGCATTGGCGGCGGTGGCAAGCTGGAGGGCATGAGCACACTGCCCACCGGAACGCCCACCGAAATGTTCGTCGACGGCAAGTGGACCTCCGGGTCCGGCGGCTCGTTCGCCGTGTTCGACCCGTCGACGGGTTCGCAGATCACATCCGTCCCGCGGGCCGGCGCGGACGATGTTGCTGCTGCGGTGTCCGCGGCCGCTGCGGCGCTGCCCGACTGGGCGGCGACCGCACCGCGCGAGCGGTCCGAGGTGCTGCGCAGAATGTTCGAATTGATGATCGAGCGCAAGGAGGAATTGGCGTTCCTCATGTCGCTCGAGATGGGCAAGTCGCTGACCGATGCCCGCGGCGAGGTCGTCTACGCGGCTGAGTTCTTCCGCTGGTTCGCCGAGGAGGCGGTGCGCGTCGGCGGCGAGCTGCGCATGGCTCCGTCCGGCGCGAATCGCATTCTGACCTTCCGCAAGCCGGTCGGAGTGTCGCTGTTGTTGACGCCGTGGAACTTCCCGGCCGCGATGGCCACCCGCAAGATCGGCCCCGCGCTGGCCGCCGGCTGCTCGGTGATTCTCAAGCCGGCCAGCGAGACCCCGCTCACCGCGCTGGCCATCGCCGCGCTGTGCGAGGAGGCCGGTATTCCCTCCGGTGTCGTCAATGTGCTGCCCTCGGCCCGGTCCGGACCGGTCGTCGGCGCGATGCTGGCCGATCCTCGGGTACGCAAGCTGTCGTTCACCGGCTCGACCGAGGTCGGCCGCACGCTGCTGTCCGCAGCGGCGGACAGCGTGGTCAGCTGCTCGATGGAACTCGGTGGCAACGCGCCGTTCCTGGTCTTCGACGACGCCGACCTCGACGCGGCCGTGGAAGGCGCGATGATCGCGAAGATGCGCAACGGCGGCCAGGCCTGCACGGCGGCCAACCGGTTCTTCGTGCAGCGCGGCGTCGCCGAGGAGTTCGCCGCGCGGCTCGCCGAGGCGATGGCCGCGTTGCGGGTCGGGCCCGGTGCCGATCCGCAGGTGCAGCTGGGCCCGCTGGTGAACCTGGCCGCGGTGGAGAAGGTCAGCGAGCTGGTCAGCGATACGGTCGCGGCCGGTGCCAGGACATTGACCGGCGGAACACGTCCGGACGGGCCTGGCTTCTTCTATCCGGCGACCGTACTGGTCGACGTACCGACGGACGCGGCGGTGCTGAGCGAGGAGATCTTCGGCCCGGTCGCACCGATCGTCACGTTCACCGACGAGGCGCAGGCCATCAGCCTGGCCAACGACACCGTGCACGGCCTGGTGTCCTATGTGTACACCGGGGACCTCGCGCGTGGCATGCGACTGGCCGAAGCCCTTGAAGCCGGCATGATCGGCCTCAACCGGGGATTGGTCTCCGAGCCCGCCGCGCCGTTCGGCGGCGTCAAGCAGAGCGGCCTCGGCCGCGAGGGCGGCCACGAGGGCCTGCTCGAATACACCGAGTCCAAGTACGTCGCCGTGTCCTGGTGAGAGGGAGATCATGGACGTCAACATGCCCGCGCCTACGGTGAACCACTCCCCCGGTCGGCTCAGCTCGCACTGAGCCGATGGGTACCGAAGCGGTGGGCCGAGTCCCGACCATCAACGATGTCGCCCTGCTCGCCAAGGTGCACGCGGCAACGGCGAGCAGGGCGTTGAATCCGCACACCAGGAGCATGGTCAACGCGGGCACCGCGAAGCGGGTCATCGAGGCGGCGAGAACTCTCGGCTACGCGCCCAACTCCGCGGCGCGCAGCCTGCGCACCCGGACCTCGTCGGTGGTCGGGGTCATCATCCCGGACCTGCGCAATCCGGTGTTCCCGCCGATCGTGCGCGGCATCGAGGACGGTCTGCGCGAGGCAGGCTACATGGCGCTGCTGGGCAACACCGACGGCGACGGGCAGCGGGAACGGGAGCTGCTCGCGGCCATGCACGGCCGGCAGACGGACGGCTTCATCCTGGCCACCAGCCGAAGCGACGACCCGGTACCGCCGGAATACCGCGGCCAGCCGGTACCGACGGTGCTGGTCAACCGCAGATCCGAGGCGAGCGACATCCCGTCGGTCACCCCGGACAACGCGACGGGTGTGCGGTCCGCGGTGCGGCTGCTGGTCGAGCTGGGCCATCGGCGGATCGCGCAGGTGGCCGGGCCACCGCAACTGTCGACCGGGCGGGAACGGCACCAGGCGTTTCTGGACGCCATGGCCGACCACGGCCTGCCGGTGGGTGCTCGGACGACCTACAGCGCCGCGTTCACCGAGGAAGCCGGTTGTCGGGCCGCCGAAGCGCTGCTGGCGGCCGATGTGACGAGCACCGCCATCGTGGCCGGCAACGACCTGATCGCGCTCGGCTGCTACCGCGCGCTCGACAAGCACGGCCTGCGCTGCCCGCAGGACGTGTCCGTGATCGGCTTCAACGACATGCCCTTCCTCGACCGCCAACGGCCCGCGCTGACCAGCATCCGCATTCCGCACTACGAGATCGGCATCGAGTCCGCCCGGCTACTGTTGGCCAGGATCGTCGAGCCGACCGCGCCCGTCACGCAGGTGGTGCTACCGGTGGAACTCATTCCACGCGACTCGGTCGCCCCTCCCCGCTAGGCTATCCACTGTGGATTTTCACCTCAGATCGAGGAATGCGTGAGGCGATGACCGAAGCAGCCGACGACTCAGCGCCGCTCAGGGGGCTGTCCGAGGTGATATTCGAGCTGACCGACCTGCTCAACCTCAACGCACCGACCGAAGCCGGTCTGCGTGAACTGCCGGACTCCGAATTGGCCGTACTGCGCCTGGTGACCCGGTTTCCCGGTCGCGGCATCAGCTTCCTCACCGAACGAACCAAGATGCGCCAGGCGAATGTCAGCGCGATCGTCCGCACACTGGTCAACCGTGGCCTCGTGATCAAGCGGACCGATGAACGAGACCGGCGTGCCGTCCGGCTGCACGCTTCCCCCCAGGCCGATGCCGATCTGGAGAAGTTGCGCCAGATCTGGCTGAGCCGACTGCGCACGGCCTGCGAGGGGGCTGGTCTGGACCACGACGACCAGCGCCGCCTCGCCGAACTGGCGCGTGCGGTGCGCTCGCGCCTGGACTGAGCGCCGCTGACACAAGAGCCTGTCCGGCTCACGATCGTGTCAGCGGCGCCGTACTACGCGATCGAGCCGTAGAGGCTCGGGTAGTCGATGTAGCCGTGGTCGCCGCCGCCGTAGAAGGTGGCCCGGTCCGGCTCGTTGAACGGGCCACCGAGCGCGAGCCGATGCGGCAGGTCCGGGTTGGCCAGGAACAGGGCACCGAAGGACAGCAGGTCCGTCGTTCCATCCGCCACCAGGCCCAGGTCGGCAGGGCCGGTGGCGCCCGGCGTGGTGCCGGGGTTGAGGATGAACGCCGAGGACCAGCCGGCGCGCAGCCGGGTGGTCAGCGCACGGTCCTGCGTCTCGGAAACGTTGAGGTAGGCCAGGTTCAGCCTGTCCAGGGCGGCCACCAGTTCGAGGTAGGTCGGCTGGATGTTCGTTTCCACGATGTCGTTGTAGGGATTGCCCGGCGAGATCTGGAATCCGACCCGCTCGCCACCGACCGCCCCGCTCACCGCGCTCGCCAGTGCCACCGCGAAACGAATCCGGCCCTCGATCGAACCGCCCCACTCGTCGCTGCGCCGGTTGGTGTTGTCGGCGAGGAACTGGTGCGGCAGAAACCCGTTGGCGCCATGGATCTCGACGCCGTCGAAGCCGGCCGCCATCGCGTTGTTCGCCGCTGTGGTGAACTCCGCGATGGTGCCGGCGATCTCCGCGGCGCTCAGCTCGTGCGGTACCACGCAATCCTTCGGCCCTTCCGAGGTGAACACCTTGGCGTTCGCGGCGATCGCCGAGGGCGCGACCGGCCGCAGCCCGGCCGGCAGGTTGCTCGGATGGCCGATCCGGCCGGCATGCATCAGCTGCCCGAAGATCACCCCACCGGCCTCGTGCACCGCTTCGGTGACCGCCCGCCAACCGGCCACCTGTTCCGCTGAGTACAACCCCGTGGTGGCTGGATATCCCTGGCCGACCGGGCTGGGCTGAATGCCTTCGCTGATGATCAGGCCCGCCGTGGCCCGCTGCCGGTAGTAACGAGCGGTGGACGGCGCGGGGCAGGCGCCCGGACCGTAGGCCCGGCTGCGGCTCATCGGTGCCATCACGATCCTGTTGGCAAGCTGGTACTTGCCAACGGTGACGGGATCGAAGGTGCTCGTCACCTCAGTTCTCCGTCGCCGGCTTCGGCCACTGGCCGAGGTCACGCAGCAGGCCCAGCTCGTCGACGAAGAACCAGGCCTCGGCGATCAGCCCGTCCTCGACCCGCCACTGGCCCACCTCAAGCGCGGAAACCTCTCGGCCTGTCGGCGCGATACCGTGCAGCTCGCCGCGATGGGTACCACGGATCAGCCAGGTCGCCCAGACCCGGTCGCCGTGCGCGATGAGGTCCAGCATCTCGTCGACCCGGTCGGGAATGGAGTTGGCGTCGTACCCGTGCGTGCCGGGCTCGCGCACCTCGTCAAGGTGGACCATGCCCATGCGGTTGGGCTTGAAGTCGGGCACGGTGTACTTGCTCCGCTCGGAAAAGGGCAGGCCGCGGAACTTCAGAACCAGCTCGATGTTGGCCCGCTCCGCCGACGTCAGGTCTGGGTCGGCGAGTACTTCTTCGATACGGGAGGTGCTCATTGCTGAAATCCGTTCAGTGGTAGTGGTCAGTGACACAACAACAGGGCCTGACTGTTCGCCTCGGCGGCGACAGCACGGGCGGAGGTGGGACGGTCGAAGGAGAAGAACTCACCGGCGTGGACGGACACGGTGTCCTGCTCGGTGTGCAGTCGATAGCTGCCGCGCACGATCCAGGCGGCGCACACGGTGGGACCGATCCCCCAGACGAGGCCGGCCCGCGGATCGGTCCTGACCGAGATGGACAGGCCGGTCCGCGTCTGCGCCGGACCGGCGAGCGGGGTCAACACGGCCCGATCCGAACCGACGATCACCGGCCCCGCCTTGGTGACCGCGGGTGGCCCGGCGAGTTCGACAGCCGGATCCAGCGGCTCCGAATCCAACAGCCTGGTATCGAAAAGGGCGTTCGCCGCCGCCCACAGTGGACCGGGCTCGCCCTCGGTGCCGAAGATGTCCGGCATCTGCCGGAACACCTCCTCGAACCCGGCAGGCGCGAACAGGACGACGGCCCGCGCGGTGTGTTCGCCCGCGACGGTGAACCGATGCGGGGCACCGCGTGGCACCAGTGAGAACCCACCGGCCCCCAAATCGTGGGTGCGGCCACTGACCGTGAGCCGGTAGTCGCCCTCCAGCACGAAGAAGCACTCGACCGCGCTGTCGTGTGCGTGCAGCGGGACTCCGGCACCTGCCGGGCTGGTCGCCTCGGTCAGCGAATAGGCACCGCCGGTGTCGAGCGCGTCGGCGACGAAACGGAACGAATGTCCCGGCACCGTCGCGGCCGGTAGGTCCTTGGCCACGACGAGTCTGGGGCGGGCGGTCGCCGAATCGAAGGTCATCGCCCTCAGCCCGGTTCGCTGACGGAGTGGTCCTCGCGCTCGACGGTGTAGAGGGAAGGCAGGGCGGGAAACTCCAGCCAACCCTCCTGGCTCTGCATGCGACGGAACTCCGCGTCATGACTGGCGTCGAACTGCTCGGCGGAGTCCCAACCGGCCACGTTCACGTAGCGCAGCCGCGCCGTCGAATCGAGTGAGCGGTGCAGCCTGCGCCAGCGAAATCCGGGCCACGTGCGCATGTAGTCGTCGATCTCCGCCCACAGTCGCAGGAAGGCGTCCTCCCGACCCAGCGGCACCTCGAAACAGTTGATGAACACCACGTCCGCCATCGGCAGGAGCCCTCGCAATCCCTCATCGACCTCGATACTCTACATATAGAAGCATATGCAATCGATTTCACTATCATGACCAGATGCCCGCTCACTGTCAAGCGACACCTCGGGCGAGCCTGTGCGCTACATCCAGGAAACTGCTGTTCTACCTAGATTCGAGCGTACTTGACTGTCCCAGGCGCGAGTGATAGACGTTATGCAACCGGTTTAATCAGTTCACGCGGAGGCAGCGATGCGTTTTTCGATCTACCTCAACCCACAGACCCGTGGGCCCGAGGAGGACGTGCCGATCATCGAGACCACGGTCGAGCAGGCCTTGCGGGCGACCAGGGCCGGGGTGCAGGGCATCGCGCTCACCGAGCACCACTTCTCCGGCTACAACACCTACGGCAACAACTTCCTGCTGGCCGCGCACCTGAGCGCCCAGGTACCGGCCGACACGACCTTCCTGCTCGCCTGCGCGGTGCCGCCGCTGCACAACCCGATGCGGCTGGCCCAGAACTGCAACCTGCTCGACATCCTCACCAAGGGAAACCTGATCGTCGCGTTCGCGGCGGGCGGTTCGCCGGTGGAGTACGCCGGGATGGGCCGGGAGCCCTCGGAACGGCACGAGCAGATGCTGCACAACCTCGAGGTGATGGAACGCGCGCTGGCCAAGCGTCCCGACGAGCCGCCCTACGAGTGGTCCACCGCCTTCGAGCACGGCTCGTTGCGCACCAGGATCATGCCGGCCGCCTATCGCGACACCGGACCGCGCTTCGCCCGTGCCACCCAGAGCGACGACGGCGTCGTCTGGACCGGTCGCAAGGGCTGGTACCTGTTCACCGCCCGTGAGACCGAGGACGTCATCGCCTCGCGGCTCAAGCTCTACACCGAGTCGCTCGCCGACGCAGGCTACGACGACGAGTTCATCACCGAACGCCTCGACTGGAGCCTGGTGCAGAAGCAGGTGATCGTCGGCGAGACCGACGCGGCAGCGGTCGAGTTCGCCCGGGAGCGGATGGCCGAGATGGGCGCGCACCAGAAGAAGAACTTCACCGTCACCGGCGACATCAAGGACAGCAACCAGCTCAAGAGCGTGGTCGGCGTGTCACCGCAGAATCCCGACGAGTTCCTTGAGCGGGCGATGATCGTGGGCAGCCCGGAGACGGTGCGGCAGCGGATCGCGGACTTCGGCGCCGTCGGCGTCCAACACATGTCGCTGCTGTTCAACTTCGGCTTCATGACCGCCGCCGAGTCGGGCCGGTCGCTCGACCTTTTCCTCGACGAGGTGCTGCCGGCCTTCACCCCGGCAGCCGCCGGGTCGGGCCGGGCATGAACGACTCGGCAGGCACGGGCCTGCTGATCCTGCGCGTGGTCATCATGGTGATCATGGGCTTCCACGGCACCCAGAAGTTGTTCGGCTGGTGGGACGGCGGCGGGCTGGATCAGGCCGAGCGATTCTTCGCCAGCCAGGGTTTCCGCCCGCCCCGACTGATGGGCGCCATCGCCGGCCTGACCGAAACCGTTGGGGCGGTGCTGATCGGTGCCGGCGCCCTCACCGTGCTCGGCGTCGCCATGCTGGTCGGGGTGTTGATCACCGTGCTCACCCTGCATGCCGCCAACGGGCTGGACGCCCGCAAGCACGGCTTCGAGCCCGAGCTGATGATCGTCTCCGGCGTCATCGCGATCGGACTGTGCGGGCCAGGTGCGTGGAGCGTGGATTCCCTGCTCGCCCTGCCAACCTGGACCTGGCTCGGACCGGTCGCCATCGTTGTCGGTCTCGCGGCGGGTCTTGTGGTCTCGGCGACCCGGCGGCGCACCGTCGAAGTGCGGCACCAGGGAGCGTGACGACCGGCCGCCGTCGGTCGGCGAGGGTCCGGTTGCGGAAACCGACGATCTCGCCGATGGCGAGTTGTGTCGACCGAGTTGTGTTGACAAGGCCTCGGCACTGCCGGACCAGAACGAGGGCTTGGCCGTCCTGGGGACGCATTCGCCTCGGACGGCCAAGCCCTCGTCGTGGATCAGGAACTCGGCTGGGTCACGGTGAAGTGATCGAAGTCGTCCTGGCCGAGGCTGCCGGAACTGTGTGCGGTACCGAAGACACCGACATCCTGTGTCGTGGCGACACCGGGCGGTGACACGGTGGCGATCAGGGTCCAGTTCGTGTCGTCGGTGGAGTAGTAGCCGCTGTAGCTGCTACCGGTACGAACCAGTTTCAGCCAGCTGGGATAGGTCGCGCTGCCCACTCCTTGGCTGGAGTCCAGCTGCCCGTCGCCGTCGGAGTCCCACTGGACGACGTTGCCGTTGCCCGGTGTCACCGCCAGGATCAGGAAGCCCGGCGAGCTGCTCGCGCCGGTGACGTCGTTGCGCACCATGATGCCGGCCTTGGCCCAGGGATCGGTGTCCTGTTGCGAGGTCACCTCGACCGTGGCCACGGTGCCGTCCTGTTCCGCGCCGGGCAGGTAGGTGGTGCTGTACTGGTTCGTGCTGCCGTAGACATCGGCACCGTCGTCCTGGATACCGAGCTGGCTGCCGAGTTCGGCGAAACCGCCCTGCGATGCGGTGAACGTTCGATACGGCGCCTGTACCGGTGTGTCGACGCTCAGCGGATAGGCCAGTGTCGCGGTGACCGGCCCGCCTGCCCGCCATTGTCCGTTCGCGGTGCCGGTGAGAGTGCCCGTGCCGAACAGGCCGCTCGGCGTTGGCGGGACGATCCGGAAGGCGGCCTGCACCGTCTGTCCACTCGCGACCTTGGCGAACCGGGTGGCCGAGGTCGCGGTGACCGGGTAGCCCTTCGGCGCTTGCAGCGCGAGGTCGACGCCGGTGACCGGTAGCGGGCCGTTGTCGGTGAAGCTCTCGGTCGCGGTGACCGGTTGGCCGCCGGGGGCACTGTTGGGTAGGCCGGTCAGTCCGATCGTGGTGTTCGGTGCCGCCGACCGGGCACTGCCGGCCTTGCTCAGTCGGTAGAGCGCCACGCCGTGGGAGGGCACGGTCGGGGCGATCGCGCCCTCGGTCTCGGTCACCTGATGCGTCCACAGGTCGTCGGCCAGATAGCTGCCAGCCGGCAGACCGAGCGCGGCGGTGCTGGTGGCGACCTGCCGCGGGGTGCTGCCGGTGTTGAACAGGCCGACGACGACATCGCCGTTCTTCTCGGTCTTGCCGAACACCTGGGTGGTAGCGGTGTCGGTGACCCGCGCCGCGTCGATCGCGTCCTGGTCGACGGACAGCACCTGGGTGTTCTTGAGCAGACCGAGATCGGTCGGGTCGAGATGGGTCAGGTCGGTGCCGAGAATGAGGGGCGAGGCGGCCAGCGCCCAGAGGCTGAACTGGGTCTTGCGCTCGTCCGGGGTCAGGCCGTCGTTGGCGCCGTTGCCGACTTCGAGCGAGTCGTAGTCGTTGAACCCGCCGGGGCCGCCGTCGGGTTGCCAGGCGGCGACCTGGTCGAACCGGGCCTCGACATTGCCCCACGTTGTCAGCGGATAGCTGGAGTTGTCGGCCCCGCAATAGCATTCGACATCGCCGCCGGTGCGCCAGCCGTTGGCGTACTGGGACCAGGTCGCCGCATTGTTGATGTCAAGGCTGTTGGACAGTTCGAGGTGGATCGGCCGACCGGTCTGGCGCAGCGCGTTCGACCAGCCCTGCACGTCCGAGATGTCCTGGTCGCCGACGCCGTCGAGCTTGAGGTAGTCAACGCCCCAGGAGGCCATCTCATCGGCCCAGGAATTCAGGAATGCCTGTGCGCCGGGCTTGCTGTAGTCGATGCCGACCATGCCGCCGCAGTTGTAGTTGGCTTCCGAGACACCGGTTTCGGCGATGTCGTCGGCGTGGTAGCTGGTGCCTTCGATCGGGGTGTTCTCGGCAACGGCCTGGGCGGAAATGCCCGGCGTGACGTACAGACCGAACTTCAGCCCGTCCGCGTGCACGTGATCGGCCACCGCCTGAATGCCGTTTTCGCTTCCCACGCTGGGAAACTCCGCGGTATCGATGGCCCACCGGCCGTAGGCGTCGACGGCCGGTCCCTGGCTGCCGGGGCAGGGATACCAGAAGTCATCGATGTTGACGTACTGGAATCCCACGCGCTCAAGGCCGCTGCCGCGCATCGCGTCGGCCTGGGCTTCGATGGTCGCCGCGGTCGGGTCGTGCCGGACAAAGCTCCAACTGCTCCACCCGAGGGCCGGTGTCGCGCCGACCCCGTTGTTCTCCGCGTTCGCCGGCGCCGCACCCGATGCGACAACCACGGCGACCATGGGTAACGCGGCCATGGTGGCCACCAGCCCACGGACCAGTCTTCTCATTCGTCCTCCTCCGGTAGCGCGAGCCGGGCGGTCGCACCGACTTCGTCGTCCGAGTCCTGATCGAGTTCGGGCGTGACGAGCACGTCGACACCGGCCTCGGCGAGCGCGTCCAACTGCTCGGCCGGCGCGCTGCGCCCGGTCACCACCAGGTCCAGCGCGCTCGCCGGACACACCTGCGCGACATCGACCTCGCCGAGTTTCGAACCGTCCACCAGCAGCACCACCCGACGGCCCGCCCGCGCCATCCGCAGCTTCAGCTCGGCCTCCGGCACGTTCACGTTCGTCACCCCGTGCACGGCATCCAGCGCGCTGGCGCCGAGGAACACGATGTGCGGCCGGATTCGGTCGAAGATGGCGCTGGCCATCGGATCGACCAGCGAGTGCTGCATCGGCCGCAGCGTGCCGCCGGTGACGACCACGGTGATCCTCGGGATCGCGACCTCCAGCTCGGAGGCGATCCGCAGTCCGTTGGTGAAGACGGTCAGCTGTTGCAGCTCGGTTCGGCGGACCAGGGCCCGTGCCAGTGCCGCCGTCGTGGTGCCGACGTCGATCGCGATCGACTCCCCGTCCCGCACCAGTGCCGCCGCCGCGGCGCCGATGGCCGCCTTCTCCCGAGGGAACTTGGCCGTGGTCTCCTCGAACGACCGCTCACTGACCAGCCGCCGGGTCGGCATCGCTCCGCCACGCACTCGGGTGACCAGGCCACGGCGGTGCAGCGCGGCGAGGTCGGCGCGGATGGTGACCTCCGAAACGGTAAAACGATCCACCAGCTCGGCGACCCGCACATACTCCTGCTTGCCGATGAAATCGACCATCTGCTGCCGCCTGACCTCGGCGGGCGCCTCGGGAGACCCGGTGTCGAGTGTCACCAGCCAGTCTTACGCGCCCGTTCGAAACGCCGTCAAGGACCGACGTTTCACTTTCGGTTTCGAAAGGCGTTAACGGGCAGGCCGGTCATCCGGTGGGCAGGTGGTTGGCCGCGACCTCGCGGCAGGATCACGGCTTCAGCGGCACGCTGGTCCTAGCGCGCCAGGCCGTCCAGAAGCAGGTCGACGATGCGACCGACCTCGTGCTCATCCAAGGGGTGTCGGGTCAGCAGCGCTCGAAAGTGCAGCGGCGCGATCAGGAGTTCGAGCGCCAGGGTCACGTCGATGTCGGCCGGCACCTCGCCGCGGGCCGCGGCGCGGTCGAGCATGACGCGAGAGAGTTCCCTGCGGGACTGCCAGAACTCCTCGCGGCTCGCGGCCATCGCCGAGTCTCCGTCCGATACGGCCATCGCGCGCACGAGCGCCGCACCGAACGGGGAGGCCAGGTACGCCACCAAGGAACAGGCGAAGGCGATCAGGTCCGCGCGGAGTGTCCCGGTGTCGGGGATGGGCAGTCGTTCCTGGCTGTAGGACAGGAGCGCGTCCATGATCAGCTGCTCGCGCGTGCTCCACCTGCGGTAGATCGTCGTCTCGTGCACGCCGGACTCGCGGGCGATCTGCCCGACGCTGATCGTCTCGGCGCCGTGTTCGGCCAGCACCCGCAACGTTGCGTCAAGAACGGCTTGGCGAACCCTGGCGGAACGACCTCCCGTCCTGCGGCGGGCGGTGACGTCACTCATACCGGCATATTAACGCAGAATACTTGCGATAACAACCGACGTCGTTGTACCGTGTGCTAAACGCGGAAAACTTGCGTTAACGGCGATCGCACGGAGGAGTCCCGATGTCGTACCAGTGGCCGGTGGACGTGCACGACCTGTTCGGCGAGCGGTACCCACAGATGGTCAACACCGGACTGCCGGTGGCCGACGTGGCGGCGGTCCGTGCCGCGATCACGGATATGTGGCCCGACGCGCCGGGAGGATGGGTCCACGAATGGTCCGCGCTGGGGTCCCGGTACGCCGACGCGGGCGCACACCAACTCGCCGCGCTCGCCTACGGATGGGCGAAGTTCCCCACGCTGGCCGATGAGGCCAAGCGCACCGCCCTCGCCCGGCAGCTGGAGCAGTACCAGCTCGCGGCTCCTGGCTTCGGGGTGGGCTTCGAGCGGCGGATACTGGAGCTGCCGTACCGGGGCGGGACGACACCGGTGCCGGTGCACATCCTGACGCCGCCCGACCTGCCCTCGCCGGCACCGGTCCTGCTCGTCAGCGGCGGCGTCGACTCGTGGAAAATGGATGTGCACACAATGATGGTCGGGATGGCTTCGCAGGCCCGCGCCACGGTGCTGGCCTTCGACATACCGGGTACCGGTGAGTCCGCCGTACCGATGACACCCGACGGCGGTGCCGAGATCGTGCGCGGCCTGATCGGCGAGGCACGAGCGCTGGGCAACGGCGTCGTCATACACGTCGGCATCTCCATGGGCGGGCACTATTCGGCCCGTTCCGGTCTTGCCGGGGAGGTCGACGCCGCACTCGTGCTGGGCGGTCCCGTCGAAGCCGCCTTCGCCAAGGGCAAGACGGCGCGGTTCGGTATGGACGGCATCGTGGGCAACGCCCTGGGCTTCGACACCCCACCCACCGCCGAGGAACAGGCCGCGGCGTTCGCCACCTTCTCGCTGCGTCCCCTGCTCGACAAGGACATCAACGCACCGATGCTCGTCGTCAACGGCGCCGACGATGTGCACGTCCCCCAGCACGACACGCTCGTGTTCCAAGGGCGACGCGACACCGAGGTCCATCTGGTCCCCGACACCGGACACTGCGCCACCTCGAAGCTGCCCGAACTGATGCCGACCATGTTCGGCTGGCTGCGGCGCACGCTCGACACGATCGCGGTGGAGGCGACACGGTGAGCGGGTCGGAGATCCTCGACGACTACATCGCCCGCTTCAGCCGGTGGGGCAGATGGGGTGCCGACGACCAGTTGGGGGCGATGAACCTGGTCGGCCCCGAGCAGGTTCGTGCCGCGGCGGCCCTCGTCCGAGACGGCACGGTCATCTCGCTGAGCCTGCCCTACGACCAGAACGGACCACAGCGCGGTGGGCTGCGCTCCAACACGCTGCTGGTGACGACCGCGACCGGCACCGACAGCATTGCCGGCGCCCAGGACTCCTTCCTCGGCGATTTCGGCTACTCCGACGACATGGTCGTGATGGGCACCCAGTGCGGGACACAGTGGGATGCGCTGTCGCACATCTTCCACAAGGGCACGATGTGGAACGGTTACAGCGCCGCCGAACACACCTCGCACGGCGCGGCACGCAACGGCATCCAGCACTGGGCCGACCGGATGGTGCTGCGCGCGGTCCTGGTCGATCTGCCGGTGCGGCGCCGGGTGGCCGCTCTCGACGACGGATACGCCATCACCGTGGAGGACCTTGAGGACGCCCTCGACGCGCAGGGCGCCACCGTGCGACCGGGTGACGCGCTGCTGGTGCGGACCGGGCAGATGTCGGTGCGCCGCGGCAACTGGGGCGACTACGCGGGGGGATCGGCACCGGGGCTGTCGCTGCACACCGCTCCCTGGTTGTACGACAAGGAGATCTCCGCCCTCGTCACCGACACCTGGGGCGTTGAGGTACGTCCCAACGAGATCGACGTGTTCCAGCCGCTGCACCAGGTCGCCCTGGTGCACATGGGTCTCGCGATGGGGGAAATGTTCGACCTCGACGACCTTTCCCTGGCATGCGCGGCCGACGGCCGCTACGAGTTCATGCTCGCGGCGACTCCGCTGCCGATCACCGGCGCCGTCGGCTCCCCGGTCGGGGCGGTGGCGATCAGATGAGCACACCCACCGTCCTGTGGGAACCGGGCGAGACCGGCGCCACCCAGATCGGCCGCTACATCGCCTGGTTACAGGCTCGGGGCCACCTCGGCGCCCCCGTCGACTACGACCGCCTCTGGGAGTGGTCCGTTGCCGATCCCGACCGGTTCTGGCTCTCGATCTGGCAGTTCTTCGACATCAAGGCCGACGGCGATCGTCGGCCGGTGCTCGCCGACACCACGATGCCCGGCGCCACCTGGTTCCCCGGCGTGCGGCTCAACTACGCGGAACACGCCCTGACCCACGACCGGCCCGGCGAGGCCATGGCGGTGATCGCGCACAACCAGACCGGCCGTGCACGCCAGCTCACCTACGGCCAACTGCGGGAGCAGGTCGCCCGCGCCCGCACGGGGTTGCGCGCACTCGGGGTGCGTCGCGGCGACCGCGTCGCGGCGAATCTGCCCAACATCACCGAGACCGTGATCGCCTTCCTCGCCACCGCCCGTCTCGGAGCCGTCTGGTCGTCGTGTCCTCCCGAGTTCGGCACCAAGGCCGTGCTCGACCGGCTCCAGCAGATCGAGCCGACCGTGCTGCTCGTCGTCGACGGATACACCTACGGCGACAAGACGGTCGACCTGCGAGGCGACCACGCCGACCTGCGCGCCGGCTTGCCGTCGGTGCGCACCACCGTGCTGGTGTCCTCGGTGTTCCCCGATACCGACTCCCCGAGCGAACTGCTGCCCTGGCGGGAACTGCTCGCCGAATCCGGTCCGCTGGAGTTCGACCGGGTTCCGTTCGATCACCCGTTGTACGTGCTGTACTCCTCGGGCACCACCGGCCTGCCCAAGCCGATCGTGCACGGCCACGGCGGAATGCTGCTGACCCACCTCAAGGACGGCGCGCTGCACCTCGACGTGACCGAGGGCGACCGACTGTTCTGGTACACGACCACCGGGTGGATGATGTGGAACACCGTGGTCTCCGGGCTCCTCTCCGGGGCCACCATCGTCCTGTTCGACGGCAACCCGGTCCATCCCGATCTCGGCACGCTGTGGCGGCTGGCGGCGCAGGAGCGGATCACGCACTTCGGTGTCAACGCCGCGTTCTTGATGGGATGCCGCGCCCACGAGGTCGAGCCGAGGGCGCTGGGTGACCTGAGCGCGCTGCGGTTCATCGGCTCGACCGGATCACCGCTGCCACCGGCCGGATACACCTGGGTGTACGAGCAGGTCGACGGGAGGGTCCTGCTCGGGTCGGTCAGTGGTGGCACCGACGTGTGCTCGATGCTGGTGGGATCTTCGCCGATGACTCCGGTGTGGTCGGGCGAGATGTCCTGCCGCGCGCTGGGTGTGCCGGTCGACTCCTTCGACGACCAGGGCCGGTCCGTGGTCGACACGGACGGCGAACTCGTCATCACCGGCCCCATCCCGGCCATGCCCGTCGGGCTCTACAACGACACCGACGGCACCCGCTACCGCTCGACCTGGTTCGACACGTATCCGGGGATCTGGCGGCAAGGCGACTGGATCACCCTCAGCAGCCGAGGTTCGGCCGTCATCAGCGGCCGCTCGGACGCCACCCTCAACCGCGCCGGTGTGCGCATCGGGACGGCCGAGTTCTACGCCGTGCTCGACGTCCGGCCCGAGATCGCCGACAGTCTTGTCGTTCATCTTGACGACCCGGACACCGGCCACGGTCAGCTCGTCCTGTTCCTCGTCGCGGCCGACACCCATGGAAGCGAGGAGGAACTGCGGAAGCTAGCCGCGGACGCGATCCGCACGAACCTGTCGCCTCGGCATGTTCCGGACCGGATCTTCATCGCCCCGGCGATTCCGCGCACCACAACCGGTAAGAAACTCGAAGTACCGGTCAAGCGCGTCCTGCAGGGAGCCGACCCCGCCACCGTCACCGGTCCCGGCACGCTGGCCGATCCGGACAGCCTCGCCTACTACCGCACCGTCCTCGAAAACAGCGTCCTCGAAAGCACCGTGCTCGAACCGGCGGAGCGAGTCACGGCGAAGGCCCGGCGACCCTCCCGGCCATAGCTACAGGCAGCGGCCACGGTCGAACCGGGACCGGTGCGCGGAAAGGACAAGTACCGACCGCCGAACTCATCCGGACGTCGTTCGCGGTACCAGGCCATCGTTGTTCGCCAACAGTTCGCTGAACGCATACACCAGACAGCATCCGTACCGATCGGTGTCGACCAACGCATCGTAGATCGACCGCATATTTTCAAGCGTCGCCTGCTGGGCCGATTCGGTCTTGTCGGGCGTCTGCTCCACGAGCCACGGGTAGCGGCTGAACGGTACGTTGTCGTCGTCGTCAAAAGAAATGTCCTCGACAAGCGCATAGACAACCGTGGTCGGTGCCCAGGCGATCAGCCCGCCGCTGGCGGCGTCCGGCGAGAACTCGGCCCCGATCACCGATTCGACATCGTGAACGAAGTCGGTGACTCCTGCCTCACCTTTCGGACGCACATGGATCATGTAACTGTCGGACACCTACAACCCTCCGTCACCAGCAACCCACGTCACCGGGCGGCAACACCGTAACGCGCGCAACGCCATTCCAGGACGGATGCCTCGTATCTTCCCCCATATCCTCGCGAGTGAGGTGAGGGCATCGCCTCAAGCGGGTCAGGTCGTGTGGTCGGCGGTGTGTTCGCGGGTCGTGCCGGCGGGCGAATTTCGGGTCACGGCAGGGGACTCGGACCGTTGTCGCGGTATCTGGATGGCCGACCGATCGCGCCGTACGCAGCGGTCGATGCCCAGTGCGCAGGGCAGGGTGATGCCGATGGCGACGCAGACACCGCCGACGGTGTCGGTCGGGTAGTGGCAGTCCATGGCGACCAGCCCGACCATGACGACCACGGCCAGCAGGCCCCACCCGGCCGTGGCAAGACATCGGCGCAGCGGTCCACCGGTCGAGGTGACCGCGAGCGCGGCCACCGTGTACACGGTCATCGCGGCCACGGCGTGCCCGCTGGGATAGCTCAGGTAACCGTGCAGCCGCCGGTCGAACAACGGTTTGAGTGCGAGTTCCACCAGGCCGACACCGAGGACGGGCGTACCCGCTGCGAGCAGGGCGACATCCCAGCGGCGCCGGGCGAGCGCGGCTACCACGATGGCCAGCACCGCTGCCGCGATCACCGGCGTGTCGGTCGGTACGAGCAGCAACTCGGCCAGCCTGCCACGGTTGCCGAACACGGCGTGCACCCATTGGGTGAGCCAACGGTCGACCGGACCAGCGTGCTGCTGGCCGGCGACCAGTATTCCCATTGTGATGGCGATGGCCCACGTCCCGAAGGTGACGGTCAGCGCGGGCACACGCATACGACCAGAAATCACCAGCGCCATGCGAACGACTATGCCCCGCTATTGCGTATTCGGCGCGGGCGTAATCAGCATATCGCCTGATCGGGGTGGGTAACGTGATACATTTTCGCGCCGACCGACGAAGAATCGGCATCTCATTCATATTTGTGCACAAAACTGTAACTCGAACGAGTAATCAATTGTTTGGAAAGTGGTTTCGCGGGAACCGGCGCCGTGGGTTCGAGGCCCGAAGGCGGGTTGCCCTGGCAGCGTGCCGCCAGGGCAACCCGAGCCGGTTGTGCGCACCGGCGCCACCTCACGACGACTATTCGTAGCCGAGGACCGTGAAGTCCGCGCTGACGAAGACGTGGTGCGGCCAGTTGATGCTGATGTTGTGGACCTCGTACTCCCCGTCACTCAGCTGCACGACACGGTCGACGACGCCGCCGGGGACGACGGCCTGCGCCGCCGCCGTCGCCTTGTCAGCCACCGTCCCGCTGACGATCGTCCCGTCGCCTTCGGTGTAGTCCGGCGGGATCTGACCGACCGACTTCGTCGGCGAAGGCACGCCCTGCTGGAAGGGGATCACCCCGGCAGCCTTGGCAGCGGCGGTTCCGCCATCGCCAAAGGGTTGCACGGTAACCTGCGTCGCCGTGATGGTCGAGGTATCGACCAGGCCGAGGACGAGGACGCTTTCACCCTTCCGCACGACGTTCGCCGAGGCGGGGAGGATTCCCAGCCGGTACGCGGTGGAGGAATCCTCCTCGACGGTCACCTCGACACCCGTCGCCGTCGCGAAGGTGAAGCTCGACGTGGACTTGGCGTCGACGATGCCGGTCGCACCCCCGTCTGCCGGCCCGGCCACGGGGCCGCCGTCGGCGGAGGTTGTCGCGGCCGAAAGGGACGGCGTCGACGAGGAGAGACCTGCCGCCGAGGCCGTGCCGGCACCAACGAGTCCGGCCACCGCAACGGTCACCCCGGCGGCCATGATCCAGGCACCCTTCTTCAGCACCGACCGCCGCGCGCGCGGCCGGCGTTCTCGGTCGGCCGTGGTCGTCTGGGATGATCCGGACGGCGAGTAGCTTGTCGGTTCGTGGTCGTTCATGACGGCGCTCCTGTTCTTTGACGGAAGACCTAGCTGCCTACCAAGTAGGCATCCGTTTCAAAGACTGCCGGCCGTTCGTATGAGGTTCTTGTGGGCGACCTGTGCTGGAGCTGTGTCCCTGACGTCGGGGCCGGGTGGACTCACGACGACACCGGCGCCGCCTGCGCGTCGAGGGCGCTACCGATATGCCGCTGGGGGTGGCGCCGGATCAGCCGTGCCCGAAACCGTTCGAGACGCGGCGGCCTGGTGAGCGGCCCATCGCGGCGCACAGCCGGCGTCGAACGAGCCGGACTGGCCGTTTCGAACAGGCACCTCGGCGGCCTCCCACACCACACTCGATCTCGGCGCCGGTCCGGCGCGATCAACCGCGCGGGACATTACACCTTGATCAAGGAGTACAGATGAACCCCGTCA
>DATATE010000223.1:0-21431 GCA_036268955.1 Pseudonocardiaceae bacterium | reverse complement strand
CATGACGGTTCTGGTCGCCGGAGCCGGCGAGCAGGTCGACACCCAGCTGAGCTACCGCGCCACCGACCCCTACGCGGTCGTCATCGCCTTCGCCGACGAGAACGTCGAATGGGTCGTCGGCCGAGACCTGGTCGCCGACGGACTGTGCCGCAGCGCCGGCATCGGCGACGTCCGGATCGGCCCGGACCCGACCGACGAGACCGGCACCCTCATCGAACTCAGCTCACCCGGCGGCACCGCCTCACTGCGGGTCGACAGCGACGTGCTGGCCGACTTCCTTCGGCAGACCACCGAACTGGTGCCCGTCGGCACCGAAAGCCACTGCCTCGACCTCGACCTGATGATCGCCCAACTCGTCGACAGCAAGGTCAGCTGAATCAGCTGGTGATGTCCTTGGTGGAGAAGTTGGCAAAGGCGGCGCCGAGCAGCACCACGATATAGACGACCTGCAAACCCGCGCCGCGCTCGATGTTGTTCCAGAACACCGGATCACGGAAGAAGTCCACCCAGGACAGCCAGTAGTTGGTGAGCAGATAGGGTTTCACGCCCGCCGCCGCGTCCAGGGTGTCCAGTACCTCGCTGGCGATCAGCACGGCGAGAGTCCCCAGTGCCGCACCGAGCGCCGAATCGGTGAGCGTCGACAGCAGCAGCGCGACCGCGCCGACGCCGAGCATGGACAGCACGATGTAGCCGATCGCGCCGATCAGTCTCAGCACCAGTTGCGCCGGGCTCAGTGAGCTACCGGACAGCGAGGTGAGGCCGCCCGGTTGGCCGACCGCAGCGGCGTGGCCGGTGCCGAACAGCAGAATTCCGGTGATCAGCGCCGTGATAACCACGAGAATGATCGAGACGATGACGAACGCGCAGATGGCGACGAGCTTGGCCAGCAGCAGCCTGCCCCGCCCGACCGGGCGGATGAGCAGGTAGCGCAGGGTACCGATGCTCGCCTCGCCGGCCACCGCGTCCCCGGCGAACACCGACACCGCGACCGGCAGAAAAATGGGCAGTACCAGGGCAAGCGCGGCGGCCGGATAGAGTTCGCCGTTGCTCAGCACCGCCGACAGAAAGGCCGCGCCCTGGCCCGGTGGCGGTGCGAGATGGGTGGTGGCAAGGAAGATCGCCACCACGATCGGCAGCAGACACAGCAGCGCCATACTGACCAGCGTGCGCGGCCTGCGGATGAGTTTGACCAGTTCGACCCGGATCACGGCTGCCCCTCGTCCGCTCGGTCAGCGGCACCGTCGACGGCGCCTTTGACGGCACCGTCGATCCGGTCGGAGCCCTCGCTGGTGATGTCGAGGACGACCTGTTCGAGGGTGCGGCGTTCCGGACCGATTTCGTTGATGCGCAACCCTTTGCCCACCAGCAGCGTGTTCAGCTCGGCCGGGTCGGCGTGTCGGACGAGCAGCCGGGAGCCCTCCCGCGAGAGCACCTTTCCATCGAGGTGACCGACGACGGCCGCCGCGTCCGGGCTGTCGATCAGCACCCGGCCGGTCGGCCTGCGCAAGGCGCTCAGCTCCTCCTGCAACACCAGCTTGCCCCGGTCGACGACGCCCACCCTGGTGCACAGCTGGTCGACCTCGGCGAGCAGGTGGCTGGACAGGAATACCGTAGTGCCGGCCTCGTTCAGGCTGATCAGCAGATCGCGAATCTCCCGGATGCCGCGCGGGTCGAGGCCGTTGGTCGGTTCGTCCAGAATCAGCAGCTCGGGTTGGCGCAGCAGTGCCGCGGCGAGCCCCAGTCGCTGCCGCATGCCCAGTGAGTAGGCCTTGACCGGGCGCCGACCGACGCCGCCGAGCCCGACCTGGTCGAGGGCGTCGGCGATCCGCTGGCGGCGATCGCGGCGCCTGCCGTCCTTGCCGGCCGCGTCCAGCGCGGCGAGGTTGGCCCGGCCGGACAGGTGCGGGTAGGCGGCGGGGCCTTCCACCAGCGCGCCGATCGCGGGCAGTACCTCGCGGAGCCGTTTCGGTACCGGCCTACCGAGTATCTCGATCTCGCCGCTGGTGGCGTAGACCAGGCCGAGCAGCATCCGCACGGTGGTGGTCTTGCCCGAGCCGTTCGGGCCGAGGAAGCCGTACCGGTCGCCCTCGCGCACATCAAGGTCGACGGCGTCGACGGCGAGCACCGAGCCGTAGCGTTTGGTCAACGCGCTGGTGCGGATCACCGGAACCTGCCCCGGAACGTGGCGAGGTCGACCGCGGCGTTGCTGACCACCGCGCTGTCGACGAGGCCGGCGATCAGGTAGCTGCGCCGGCCCCGGTTCTCCACAAGCACGGTCAGCAGCGGGACCTGGATCAGCTCCGCGTCGCCGAAACTGATCTTGACCTCGGTCCCACCCGCCTGTTTCGCGCTGGTCAGCGCGGAAGCGCCGACATCGGTCGGCAGCGCGAGGACCACGAAGGAGGTCAGACCGCTGCCGTAGCGGGCGATCTGCGGCAGGCCGGGGACCTGCGGTGCGCGCGGGTAGCCTGCAAGCTCGTCCGGCAGCCGGGTGAAGCGGCTGACGTTGCCGAGGGCGCCGAGCAGGTCGGGCACGGTGGCCACGGTGAAACCGGAGTTCGCGCCGCTCGGCGGGGTCAGTGTCGCCGAGGCGGGCGGGCCGGGCGTGAAGTCGAGGAAAGCGGTCCGCAGGACCGGGCTGGTCGCGCCGCGTTGGGTGACCTCGACCCGCAGCGGGAGGCCGGTCGCGGGGTCGGCCCAGATGTCGACCTGGCCGATCCGGGTGTCCGGATCGGTTGGCCGCAACCGGAGTCCGGCCGCGTCCACCCCGGCGATCCGGCGAGCCGGCAGGCCGCTCACCGCGTCGGTCGGGTCGACCTGGAGGATGCGCCAGGCCAGTTCGGGCGGCAGCAGGTCCTCGCCCTGTGGCAGCCGGATCGGTGCGGTGCCGATGAGTTCGCTGAGCAGGTTCGCGCCGTAGTCCCAGACGTACTCCGCCTTCGGCGTCTGGTAGTAGTCGCGCTCACCGAAACCGGTGATCACGTCGACTCGGTGACTGTTCGGCGCCGCATACCAGGCCCGCATGTCGGTGGTGCCGCTGAGCAGGCCGGTCACGTCGGCGAGGTCGGGCAGGGTCGGCAGGCCGAGGGCGGCGCTGCTCTGCGCGTAACCGGAGAACGGCTGGGCGGTCGAGGCCACGATGCGCTGCCGCAACTGGTTGACACCAAGGGCGCTCGGGGTGGCCGGGATGGCGGCGATCACCGAGGGCAGCGCACACAACACGGCGACGGCCACCCCGACCATCGCCCATCGTCGCTGCGCCTTGCGGCGAACAACCGTCACACCCACTCACCGATCCTGCCCACTCACCTGGTCGTCAGGTCCGCAACTGGCTCGCCCGTCCTTTGTACCTCCACAGCGGCCGGCGGCTCGGCGGCCGGAAAATCCGTTCGCGGTTGTTCACAACCTGCTGGCAGCAGCGCGCCGCCATCCGGTCGCCCGCATGGCGGCGGCAACCCGACTCGCCGAGTTCGACCCGTCGACCCTCGACCACGACGGCACCGCCTGCTACACGATCCGACGAGCGACTCCAACGCCGATTCCGGCGGTACCACCGAGACAACTGGTACCGCTGGTACCGCCGGTGACCAGCACAACCTTGCCGACGAACCAGGTTGTCATTACCTCATCCTGTTCTCGTTCTGGTGCCGACTATGGTCGGGAGAACCACTTTGTCGGGGAGCGGTCGGGGAGCAGGAGATCATGGTAAGTGCGCACGTGTTGCCGATTCGGATACCGATCATTGCCGCTCCGATGGCCGGTGGCCCGTCAACTCCTGAGCTGGCCGCCGCGGTCAGCTCAGCGGGTGGCCTCGGCTTCCTCGCGGGCGGCTATCTCAGTCCGACCGCGTTCGACGAGCGGTTGACCGCGATCGAGGCGCTCACCGACGCCCCCTACGGGGTGAACCTCTTCCTGCCCTCACCGCGCACCTCCGACCTCGGCCCGATCAACGCCTACCGGCAACAGCTGCAACCGAGGGCGGCGGCGCTGGGTGTCGAGCCGGGCCGGGCGTCCTGGGACGACGACGCCCTGGAGGCAAAGGCCGATGTGCTGGCCAGGCACCGGCCCGCCGCGGTCAGTTTCACCTTCGACCGGCCGGATGTCAGCCTGTGCGACCGGATTCGGCAGGACACCGACGCGCTGCTGATCGCGACCGTCACCTCGGCCGAAGAGGCCCGCCTCGCCGAGACCAGCGGGGTCGACCTGCTCGCGGTGCAGGGTGCGGAGGCCGGTGGGCACCGAGGGATCTTCCGGGACGATCCGGCGCTGGTGGCCGGCGGACCGGCCACTCCTCTGCTCGAACTGCTGGACGCGGTCAGCGCGGCGAGCCGGCTGCCGCTGATCGCGGCGGGTGGGCTGGCCAGTGGGAAGGACATCGCGCAGGCCCTGGACCGGGGCGCGGTGGCCGCCGCGCTGGGCACCTCGTTCCTGTGCTGCCCGGAGGCCGGCACCTCGGCCGCGTATCGGCGGGCACTGTTGACGGCGCCGTTCGCCGAAACCGTGTTCACCAGGGCCTTCACCGGCCGGCCCGCGCGGGCGCTGGTGAACGCCTTCGTGCGGGAGCACCAGGAACACGCGCCGGCCGGCTACCCGGAGATCCACCACGTGACCCGGCCGATCCGGGCCGCCGCGGCGGCAGCGGGAGACCTGGACAATCTGCATCTGTGGGCCGGGGCGAGCTGGCAGTCGGTCACCGAGGAGCCCGCCGCCGAGTTGCTCACCCGGTTGGCCACCGAACTCACGGCGGCGCGCGGAAAATAGCGACTTCCGAGGAGCCGGCGGTCAGCCGACCGGGAAGAGATCGTCCACAAAGGAATTCCGGAACTTGCCGGCGGGGTCGAAGGTAGCCAGCAGTCGCCGGAAGTCCGCGGCGCGGTCGTAGCGGGCGATGATCTGCTCGGCCGGCATGGTGGTCAGTTTGCCCCAGTGCGGTCGTCCGCCCAGTGGCACCAGTCGCCGCTGGACCTCGGCCAGTACCGGCAGCACGGCGGCGGTGTCCTTGATCCAGGTGAAGTGCACGGTGACCGAGTCGCGCTGGTAGGCGGGGCTCAGCCACAGCTCGTCGGCGCGCACCGTGCGCACCTCGGTGATGTGCAGCACCGGGCTGACCAGCTCCCCGATCTCACGGATCGCGGCGAACGCGGCGCCTGCCTCGGCGCGCGGAAGGAAGAACTCCGACTGGAGTTCCTCGCCTACGCTCGGCGTGGACTCCGGCCGGAAGTGCGGCAGGCGCTCGTGCCAGGGGCCGGGCACGTCCAACTGCTCGGTCATGGAGGCCGGGCCCCCCTCTTCGGCGAGCCTGCCGCCGGCCCAGGTCGGCTCCGGCTGGTCGAGCCTGTGCTTGAGCCAGACCGCGGCCGTGCCACTGGCCCAGTTGGTGAACGCGCTGACGCTGTAGGCCGCACCGAACACCTCGTCGAACCCGCCGGCGACCTCGTCCAGCGGGACATCGAGATAGATCCGTTGCGCCACCTGGAAAGTCGGTTCGATGTCCAGGGTCAGGTGGGTGACGATGCCCAGTGCGCCGAGTGCGACCACCGCACCGGGGAAGCTGTCCGGATCGTCGTCCCTGCGCAGCTCGGTGACGGTGCCGTCCGCGCCGACGATCCGCAGGCCGGCAACGGCACCGGAGAGGCTGCGCTGGGTGTCACCGGAGCCGTGGGTACTGGTCGCGCAGGATCCGGCCACCGAGATGTGCGGCAAGGAGGCCAGGTTCGCCAGCGCGAAACCGGCCTCGTGGATACGCGGCGCCACCTCGGCGTAGCGCATGCCGGCCGCGACGGTCGCGGTCGAGTTCTCCGCGTCGATCTCGACGGTTTCCGGCAGGCCGTCGAGCCGGACGAGGTCCGCGGTGGTGTCGGCGATGAGACTGAAGGAATGCCCGGTGCCCAGCGCCCGGACCCGCTCGGCTGCCGCGACGATGGCACTCAGCTCGTCGACCGAGGTCGGCCGGTGCACCTGCCGGGCATGGAAGGTGACGTTCCCGGCCCAATTCGTGGTCGCAGCACCAGGCGTCGACATGCACTCTCCGATCGGTCGATCCGTTGTCGCGTGATCGAACCGTAGCTGGCCACCGCGCGAGAATGCACCAGTGTGCGGGACCACCTTCTCTTCACTCGCCCGATCAGGTTAGGCTGCCCTAACAGAATGTGACCAGGTAAGCCTAACCTGAGCGGACGGGTGGTGTTGGTGAGTCTGGCCGGGACACAGCGCCCGCCGAGTACCCCGGTCGCGCCCGTTGCGCGAACGGCGCCGACCGCGTTGCGGGCCGGTGGCCTGCTGCTCGCGGTCGGGGTACTGGTGGTGATCGCGTTGCTGAGCATCGCGGTGGGCGCCAAGGCGATCCCGCTCGGCACGGTCGTGCACGAGTTGACGCGCTACGACGGCTCGGACGACGGCGTGATCATCCGTAGCCTCCGGGTGCCGCGCACCGTGCTCGGTCTCACCGTCGGCGCGGCGCTCGGTCTCGCCGGCGCGCTGATGCAGGGGCTCACCCGCAACCCACTCGCCGATCCTGGCGTGCTCGGGATCAACGCGGGCGCGGCAGCGGCGGTGGTGGCCGCGATCGGCGGCCTCGGCCTGCGCACCCCGTCGGCCTATGTGTGGTTCGCGCTGGTGGGCGCCGGGATCGCCGCCTGCGCGGTCCATCTGCTCGGTTCGCGGGGCTCCTCGGCAGCGACCCCGGTCCGGTTGGCGTTGGCGGGCGCCGCGGTCAGTGCGGTGCTCACCGCGTTCGTCACCGGCCTGACCCTGCTCGACCAGACCGCGTTCAACGACTACCGGTTCTGGTCGGTCGGCTCCCTCGCCACCGAACCGCTGTCGATACTCACCCAGACCGGACCGTTCCTGCTCATCGGCGCGCTCCTTGCGCTGTACCTGGCCCGGCCGCTAAACGCGCTCGCGCTCGGCGACGACACCGGTCGCGCACTGGGCGCGCGGTTGGGCAGGACGCGCGGAATCGGGATGCTCGCGGTGACCCTGCTGTGCGGCGCGGCCACCGCGACCGTGGGGCCGATCGCGTTCGTCGGCCTGACCGTGCCGCATGTGGCGCGCGGACTGACCGGGCCGGATCAGCGTTGGGTGCTGCCGTATTCGATGGTGCTCGCGCCGATTCTGCTGCTCGGTTCGGACATCGTCGGCCGGATCATCGCGCGACCCGGCGAGATCCAGGTCGGCATCATCACCGCGTTCGTCGGCGCCCCGGTGTTCATCCTGATCGCCCGCCGTCGCCGGATGGCCCAACTGTGACCGCGACGACGACGCGTGTGTTCAAGGCCTTCGGCGGCCGGGTGCTGCTGCGGCTGGATCCGCGCGCCGTAGCGGTCTGCGCGGCCATGGTGGTGGTCATCCTCGTCGTCGGCGCCATCACGCTGACCACCGGCGATTTCCCGCTGCCGCTCGGTGAGATGATCAGGACACTGTTCGGCGGCGGCAACGCGCTGGACGAGTTCGTGGTGAACACGCTGCGGCTGCCGAGGCTGCTGACCGGACTCCTGGTCGGCGCGGCGCTCGGGGTCGGCGGGGCGACGTTTCAGAGCGTCTCGCGCAACCCGCTCGGCAGCCCGGACATCATCGGGTTCACCCAGGGCGCGGCGACCGGTGCGCTGACCGTCATCGTGCTCGTCCACGGTTCGAACTTCCAGATCGCGCTCGGCGCGCTCATCGGCGGCGTCGGCACCGCGCTGGTGGTGTACCTGCTGGCGAACCGGCACGGTGTGCAGGGCTACCGGCTGATCCTGATCGGGATCGGGGTCGCGGCCATGCTCACCTCGGCCAACTCCTATCTGATCACCAGGGCCAATCTCGCCGACGCGCAGGCGGCCGCGGTCTGGCTCACCGGCAGCCTCGACGGCCGGGACTGGAGCGAGTTCGATCCGGTCGCCATCGCCGTCGTCGTGCTGCTGCCGATCGCGGTCTACCTCGGCAGGAGCCTGCGGATGCTGGAACTCGGCGACGACACCGCGCGAGCGCTCGGCATCGCGGCGGAGCCGGTACGGTTGGCGGCGGTGATCGTCGGGGTCGGTCTCGCCGCGGTCGCGACGGCCAGCGCGGGTCCGATCGTGTTCATCGCACTGGCCGCGCCACAGGTCACCCGGCGGCTGACCGGCGCGCCCGGCCCGAACATCATCCCTACCGCGCTGACCGGTGCCACCCTGCTGGCCGCGAGCGACCTTGCCGCACAACGGATTTTCGCGCCGAACCAACTGCCGGTCGGTGTGCTGACCGGCGCGCTCGGCGGAATCTACCTTGCCTGGCTGTTGAGCCGGGAATGGCGAAGGGGACGAGGATGAGCAGGCTGCGCGGCGAGGACCTCACCCTCGCCTACGACCAGAAGACCATTGTGGACGGTCTGGACGTTGAGATCGCGGACAACTGTTTCACGGTCATCGTCGGCGCGAACGGCTCCGGCAAGTCCACCCTGTTGCGCGGCCTCGCCAGGATGCTGACGCCGAAATCCGGTGCGGTGCACCTCGACGGGCAGGAAATCCGCTCCCTGCCGTCGAAGGAGGTCGCGCGCAGGCTCGGACTGTTGCCGCAGGGGCCGATCGCGCCGGACGGCATCACCGTCGCGGATCTGGTCGCTCGAGGCCGGTATCCGCATCAGGGCCTGCTGCGGCAGTGGTCGCCCGCTGACGAGGCCGCCACGACCGAGGCGATGCGCGCGACCGGCGTGGGAGAGTTCGCCGGGAGCTACGTCGGTGAACTGTCCGGCGGTCAGCGGCAGCGGGTGTGGCTGGCCATGGTGCTCGCCCAGCAGACGCCGATCCTGCTGCTCGACGAGCCGACGACGTATCTGGACATCGCCCACCAGATCGACGTGCTCAACCTGTGCGCCACCCTGCACGAACAGCACGGCCGCACGCTCGTCGCGGTGCTGCACGACCTCAACCACGCCTGCCGGTACGCGGGCCGGCTGATCGCGATGCGGGACGGGCAGATCGTCGCGCAGGGCGAGCCCGGCCGGATCGTCACCTCGGCGCTGGTCGAGGAGGTGTTCGGGCTGCGCTGCACGGTGATCGACGATCCGGAGACCGGCACTCCCCTCGTCATCCCGGCCGCCCGCAAGCCGGCGATGCCCTCGGCCACGCTGCACGGCCACGCGGTGGAAGGTGTTCGGTGACCGCACCGGACCAGCTTCGGGGCCGGTGTGCCGAACCCGTGGCCGGCCCGAAAAAGCCGGTTCAGCGACCGGAGTGCTGGCCGAACCACTCCTGACAGAGGATCGCGTAGCTGGCCACGTCGACGCGTTTGCCCTTGACCACCTCGCTCTGCACGAAGTAGCCCTCCCGCCGCATCCCGAGCCGTTCCATCAACCGCATCGACGCGGTGTTGCGCCCGTTGCAGATGCCGATGACCCGGTGAAAGCCGTAGTGCTCGAACGCGAGCCCGAGGACGGCCCGGCCGGCCTCGGTGGCATAGCCCTTGCCGGCGTAGGCCGGATTCATCGCGAAGCCGATCTCCGCCCGGCCCAACTCGGCGTCGAGCAGGTCGAGGTTGAAATCGCCGATCAGCGCGCCTGACTCCCGTTCCGTGACGGCCACCGCGAGGTTGTCGCCTTCACCGGCGATCTCGGTCTGCGCGATCCGTCTGGCCAGCATCTCGCGGGCCTGCTCGCGGGTGCGGATGTCCCAGCGCAGGTACCGGGTGACCTCCGGCCGGCTCTGCATGTCGTACAGGCCGTCGAAGTCGGCTTCGCCCCAGGCTCGCAGCAGCAGTCGTTGCGTGTTCAGCGGCAGCACATCAGGTCTTTCGCTCTTGAGGTCTTCGTCTTCGGTCCTTCGGTCTTCGGATCCTTCGCGATCACCTGATCAGATGGGTTTTCGGCCGCTCCAACGCGACACCGTCGAGGACGATGTCCACTTTCTCGTTGTAGAAGGCGACAAGGCCGGCGATCGGCAGCAGCGCGCCGGCCGGGAAGTTGTAGGACCAGGCAAGATCCTGGTGCACGGTCTCGCCGAGCACGACCGACCAGTAGTCACTGGTGAACCCCTTGTACGGGCAGACCGTGACCGTATCGGTGTGGCGCAGCCGCGCGAACCGGACCTCGGTGCGCGGCAGGTAGTAACGGGTCGGCAGGCCGGTTTCGAACACCAGCACCGGCGAACCCGACTCGGCGAGCACCGCCCCGTCCAACTCGACGCGCACCGTCCTCGTCGAGCGCAGCGCGTCCACCCGGACGTAGGGGTTGCGTGGGTGCAGGAAGACCTCCTCGTCCTCCTCGAACCAGCGGTCCAGCCCCGACCACTCGAACCGGACCGTGCCGGTCAACCCCGCGACCGAGGAGTCGCCGAGCAACCGAGCAACGCCTTCCCTGTGCACGTCCCCAACCCGGATACCGTGCCGTCGCACCGGTCCGCGCCGGGTGTGCTGCACCTGGTCCTCATCGACGAGCAGGTCCATCCGGACGTCGTCGAGCGGAAAGTAGTACTGCGGATAGTTCGCCCACTCCCAGACATACAGCGCGCGAGTGCTGTCCATGATCACCGTGTCACCGATAAAGCCACGAATCCGCCGAGGTACCGGCTCGACCTGGTTGACCTGCGCGATCATCGCCGGATAGTCCGCCACCACCGCAATCCCTTCGCCGCACCGCAACACAGCCCGCTGTCGTCAGCTTGCCAGGCGATCGAACCAGCTGCCGGCCGACGTGTGGATGGTCAGCACTCGGTAAGGAGGCTAGGCCCGCGATGGTCCGCCCGGTAGGGCCTGGCCGATCGAGACATTCCAACACAATCGGCCCGGCGATTGACCCGAAATAGGTCATTTGTGAAGTAAGGAAGCGGGGTTGAGTGGGATAGGTCCGGCCGATCTTGGTGGCGTCTACCGGCATCGCCTGGGTTGGTTGTCGTGCCACGCCACCAAAGCGGTGGTATGTCTGTGCTGGGTGCCCGTGACGGGGTCGATCTGGAACTCGCCGAACAGCGTGCTGGTATTCAAGGCGGAGGCAGCGCATCGCGAGCCGTGCCGCCTGCCTGAGCGACGCAGTGTTCGGCGATGACCGCACCGGCCACCGCTTGAACAGCCGGATAGTCCGGCATGGAGGTCCCCTGTGCCCCGTAGGCACGGAGGAAGTCCGCCTCGGCCGGCCCAAGCATGGGTGGCATCGGATTGCCGGGGAACCATTGAGCGATCCCGTAGATCCCCTCGGGATCCTCCAGATGATCGGCGAATTCGCGTACGCCGGCGGCCACGGTGCAGATGGTCGACGGCGGTGTCGAGAGGCTGTGGGCGCGGCGCACTGTAGCGATATCGTCCTCGAACCGGCCTACCGACAGCAGGTTCCACGGAGCCGATGGCTGCACGGATTCGAACTGTTCAGCAGTGACTACTCGCGTACCGATCCGAAGATCTGCGGCCATGCTCTGGGCGCCCTCGGCGACCTGGCGGCCGAAGCTTCCGGTCGCGCGGACGATCCACAACTCACTTCCGGCCGCGTCGGCATCAGCGAGATGGCGGAGAAACGGGTCACCGTAGCGGCTGGTGGGAGAAAGGATCGATACGCAGTGGCCGGGATAGTCGGTTTCGACATCGTCTCCTGAGCCACCCTGATTCCACAGCAACCAGCCTTCCTGTGTTGCCAGCTGAGCGGCGGCTCGGGCGAGTTGGGTGGAGTACGGCCCTAACAGGACGTCCGAGCGCGCGGCGACAGAAGGCAATACGGTATGCAATGTACGGCGACTGCTCTCGTCGTCCTCGATGACAAGCTCAACAGCGCCGTGCCAGTCCGCCCAGACTTCCAGCGCCCGCGCAGCCTGCTTTCCAAATCGAGCGTACTGGCCCGAGATCGACAAGCATGCCCCTACCCGCAGGGGCGCCGTCCGCAAGTTGGTCATGTCATCGACACCCCGTACCGGAACTCATGACGATCCGCCGCCGCGAGCGTGCGTCAGTTAGCGGTGATTAAGCCCGGAGAGGCCCCGGCGCGCCGGGGCCTCTCCATGGCAACGCTTACTTGGCTACCGATCGCACAAACGCCGCCCAAGCCTTTGGCGTGGTCTGGATAGTGCCGCCCGCCGGGTTCTTACTGTCGCGACTGTAAACTGCCTTGTCGCCCCAGGCGACCTCATGGCAGTTCTGCGCACCGCCGCTGTAGGAGCTTTTACGCCATACCAACTTCATACTTGTTTACTCCAACTCTTCAATCAGGCGGACTATCAATCGCCGCGACTCCTCGCGATTCAGCGCCTCGGCCTGGAGTCGTCCGAAAACCAAGCTGTACGCGCGCACCTGGTTGGGCCTCGGCAGATAGTCGGAGCCGGTGAGCGTCTCCATGTACACAATAGTGCGTCGCTGCTGACCCAGTTCCAGGATCGAGAACGACATGCCAAGTGCCGGATGCGCGCCCGCTTCCAACGGCAGGACTTGCAGCGTGAAGTTCGGCTGCTGGGTCATCGCCTTGAGCTGCTGGAGTTGGCCGAGTAGCACCTCCGGCCCGCCAACCCGCCGCCGCAGCGCCTCTTCACCGAGCACGGCCCAGACCAATGGTCCGTCTTCGCGGCCCAAACGGTTGGCCCGCTTGGCCCGGTCATCGGCCATCTGTTCCACTTCGGTGGCCGAGACGATCACCGAAGCGTCGAGGATGGCCTTGGCGTACGCCCTGGTCTGCAGTGACCCAGGCACGAAGTCGGAATAGAACAGCTTCACGTCGGCCGCCGAGGCTTCCAGTGTGACGTACTTGGCCGCCCAGTCAGGCACCCGCGACGGCGGGAGTTGCCGCCGGGCTTCCTTGGCGAGTTTCCGGAGTTGTTCCGCGCGGTCCGGCTCGACCCGGTACGCAGTGACCAGCTTCTCGATCTCAGGATCGGTCAACTTGGCCGATCCTGTCTCCACCTTGGAGACCTTGGCCCGGTACCAGCCCAGCGCAGCAGCCGCATCGTCCGAGGTCAGACGGGCCGCTTCGCGCAGCTCGCGCAAGTCTTCGCCGAGGACGATGCGTTGCAGGGCCGGACCGGGATCTTCCGCCATGCCGGTCAGTCTGCCCCAGCGCTTCCGACCAGACACCAGGCACCTCCGTTTGAGTGATTCCACCGGGATTCCTAGTGACAGAGTATGCCCACTAGGATTCCCGGTGTAACTTCCAGTGTCAGCTCGATGAAGTCACCAGATGTTGACAGGTGGGCCTACCACGCATCCATCGCGGAGGCATTGGATGAGGACGTTCAGTGAGACAGAAGTGCGCAGCTCCATCCACAAATGGAGCTGGAACATGCAGCGCAGGCCGTACAGGCATGAGTTCGGTGTCAGGCCGGGCGACTGGGGCGCCAGAGTGTCGGTCAGCGACGAGGCCGAGATCATCGCGCTGTCACTTGGCCACTCCATCCAGTACCCCGACGGCGGACACTGGGTGGAAGACCACGCCTTTTTGACGTTCCGCGAGGTCAAACACCGCGCCGACGTCAGCGGCTCGGTAGGCGATGTGCTCAACGACCTCTATATCTCGCTATTCGAGAAGCTAGAGATTGAGCCGCCCATCCAACGGCCGCACTACTTGGCACGCTTCCTAAATCCTGACAGAAAGGAGACCAGGCCAAGTCACGATCAGTTTTAGCCGATGCAACATTCCGCAGTCGATAGGCCAGAAAACCAGACCCAAGTCGCCGTTCCTCATTGTCTACCAAGGATGAGTGGCATGGCTATAGCGAAACATGAGGAGAGGGCCGATGACCTTTGGTGTGTCGACCGTACGCAGCCGTGAACTGGGAGGCGCCGTGCGGGCGGCCATGGATGTCGCCGGCCTGAGCGGCAAGCAGTTGGCAAGGTTGCTTGACTGGTCGGAAAGCAAGGTGTCACGTGTCGTGACCGGCAATGCGGTCATCAGTGAGATTGACCTGTCGGCCATGCTGGCGTTGTGCCACGTCACTGGCCGCGATCGTGGCTACTTGCTTGACCTGAACCGAGAACAGACGATCCTCGGCTGGCAAACCGATCATCGCATCCTGGCCGACAACCAGTGTCAAGCGATGCGCATCACCGAGTTCCAGGGTTCTTTGATCCCCATCCTATTGCAAGTGGAGGGTTATGCGCGGTCGATCATCGCGCGGACCACGACCGTGTCGTTCGACAAGCTCGACGAACAGGTCGCGGCCCGGATGGCGAGCCAGCAGATCTTCAACCGTAGCGACCCGCCGAACTGCATCTTCTTTGTCCACGAGGTGTCTTTGCAGTTGCCGATCGACAGCGAAGAGATCATGGCGGAGCAACTGCATCATCTATTGCGAATGAGCATCCGGTCGTCCATCACGATCCGAGTCGTACCAACGGCCCTCGGCGCCAAGGGTAGCCTGATTGGTTCCTGTTGCCTGATGGAGTTTTCCGACGTGAATCCTGTTGCCTACATCGACAACGACGTCGCTGGGTTCTTTGTCGAGCAACCAGCGCTGATCACTGCCTACCAACAGACTTTTGCCGCGCTCTCCGCCGCTGCTCTGGATGAGGGCTCATCGAGAGATCTGCTCAGGGACGTGGCCGCAAACCACTATGGCGGACCTGCGGTACTCACCAACATGTGCGGGTAGGCAAGGCTAGTCCTGCACGAGGCCGTCGGCGACCAGTCCGGTCGACGGCCTCCGACCGACCGGGCTACTCGGCGATGCTGGTTGCGGGGGCGGCCGCGCGGTAGCGGAGGCCGTCGACGAGCAGGGTGACCATGCGCTGAGCTTGGCCTTCATCGTTGGTCGAGCACAGGTTGGCGACGGCTGTCAGCAGGTCGCGGGGGTTGATGTCGCCCCGGATCTCACCAGCCGCCGCCGCCGAGTCGAGCAGCGAGCCGAGGGCGGGGCGGAGGTGCTCGGAGAAGTAGTCGGGCAACGCCTCGAAGGCGGCGTCTCCCGAATGCAGGGCCGCGGCGAGTCCGCGTTTGGTCGCGATGAAACCGGTGTACCGCTGTAGCCAGCTGGCCAGCGCCTGGCCCGGTTCCTGCTCGGCCGCCAGGACGGAGGCGGCTTCGGCGCAGGCGTCGACCTCACGACGGAACACGGCCGAGACCAGGTCGGAGCGCTGCGGGAAGTGCCGGTAGACGGTGCCGAGGCCGACCCCGGCCCGTGCGGCGATCTCCCGCACCGGAGCGTCCACGCCCGAGTCGGCGAAGACGGCCTTCGCCGCTTCCAGTACAGCAGCGATGTTGCGTTGCGCGTCGGCGCGGACCCGACGGGGTGCGTTACCCGGTGGCGCCTGCGCGGCTGGGCCGTCCTCCATGGCCTGGCCGTCGCTGTGCTCGGTCTGGTCTTCGCCCATGCTGCTCACCCACTTGCTTTTGCGGAACACGGTTCCGTATAGTCTCATCATACCGGAACGTTGTTCCAGATCTACCTGGAGTGGTGTTCCGCTTCTGCCCACCATAGGACACCCAGCCGGTGCCGAGCACGCATCGACCAACTTCGGAGGGACCACCATGCATTACCGCACGCTGGGTCGGACCGGTATCCAGGTCAGCCCCTACTGCCTCGGCGCCATGATGTTCGGCCGCATCGGCAACCCCGACCACGAGGACAGCATCCGGATCATTCACAAGGCCCTCGACGCCGGGATCAACTTCGTCGACACCGCCGACGCATATTCTCGGGGCGAGTCCGAGGAGATCGTCGGCAAGGCGCTGAAGGGCCGCCGCGACGATGTCGTGCTCGCCACCAAGGTGCACATCCCGATGGGCGATGACCCGAACCGCCGTGGCAACTCACGGCGCTGGATCATCGCCGAGGTCGAGAACTCGCTGCGCCGCCTGCGGACCGACCACCTCGACCTCTACCAGGCCCATCGGCCGGACCCGACGGTCGACGTCGAGGAGACGCTCTCGGCCATGTCGGACCTGATCCACAGCGGCAAGGTGCGGGCGATCGGTTCGTCGGCCTTCCCCGCCTCGGAGATCGTCGAGGCGCAGTGGGCCGCGCAGCGACGCGGTGTGGAACGTTTCCGGACCGAGCAGCCGACGTACTCGATCCTCAACCGCGCCATCGAACGCGAGGTACTGCCGGTCTGCGAGCGTTACGGAATGGGCACGCTGGTCTGGAGTCCGCTGGGCGGTGGCATGCTCACCGGCCGATACCGCAAGGGGCAGCAGACCGACAGCCACCGGGCCGGCTTCGGCTTCAAGCACCTGAGTGACGAGCGCAGGCTCGATGTCGTCGAGCAACTCCTCCCGCTCGCCGAGAAGGCCGGCCTGTCACTGACTCATCTCGCGATCGCATTCGCGATCGCCCATCCCGGCGTCACCTCGGCGATCATCGGGCCACGCACGATGGAGCAGCTCGACGATCTGCTCCTCGGTGCAGAGACCACCCTCGACGACGAGATCCTCGACCAGATCGACCAGATCGTGCCGCCGGGGACCGATGTCAGTCCACTCGACATGTCCTACGACCCACCGGCCATCCAACACGCGAGGCTGCGTCGGCGGCCGGCCGAGGAACGCGCCGCCGCCTGAGAGCCGGGCAGCATTCGGCTCGGCCGATCAGCCTTGTCGGCGCCAATGGCCCGACCGATCGTCTCATCGGTCGGGCCACCGGCAAGGTACGTTTCAGGCGGTCGGGGTGTTGCTGTAGGAGTGCACGCCGGTGCCGGCGTAGTTGCCGCCGTCGACGATCAGGTACTCCGGCCGAATCGGCTCACCGGCCAGCCAGTGCTCCAGGATCTCCCTGGTACCGGCTGCGTAGCGGGCCTGCGCGGTGAGCGAGGTGCCGGAGGTGTGCGGGGTCATGCCGTGGTGCGGCATGGTGCGCCACGGGTGATCGGCCGGTGCGGGCTGCGGGAACCACACATCGCCCGCGTACCCGGCGAGCTGACCGCTTTCCAGGGCGCGGACCACGGCGTCGCGGTCCATGATCGCACCGCGCGCGGTGTTCACGATGTAGGAGCCGCGCCGCATCGTGCCGAGCAGCTCGTCGTCGAACAGGCCCTTGGTCTGCGCGGTGAGCGGGGCGTGGATGCTCAGCACGTCGATCGAGCTGGCCAGCGAGCGGACGTCCTCGTGGAAGGTCAGACCGTAGCGTTCCTCGACCTCGGCGGGCAGCCGGTGCCGGTCGTTGTAGTGCAGGTTGACGTCGAACGGGGCGAGCCGCTTGATCAGGGCGAGACCGATTCGGCCTGCCGCGAGGACGCCGACGTCCATGCCCTCCAGGTCGAAGCTGCGCTTGGCGGCGTCGGCGATGTCCCAGCCGCCCTCGCGCACGATCTGGTACATCGGCAGGTAGTCGCGGACCAGCGCGAGGATCTGCATTGCCGCGTGTTCGGCGACGCTGATGCTGTTGCTGAAGGTGACCTCGGCGACGGTGATGTCGTTGGCGATCGCGGTCGGCAGGTCGACGTGGTCGGAGCCGATACCGGCGGTGATCGCCAGCTTGAGTTTCGGCGCCCGCGCCAACCGTTCCGGGGTCAGGTACGCGGGCCAGAACGGCTGCGAGATCACCACGTCGGCGTCGGCCAGCTCCTGGTCGAGTACTGAACCGGCGCCCTCCTTGTCGCTGGTGACGACCAGGGTGTGGCCCGCGCTCTCCAGGAACTCGCGAAGGCCCAGTTCACCGGACACGCTGCCGAGCAGCTGGCCTGGGGTGAAGTCGATGTTCTTGGGCGAGGGCAGCGTCTGCCCGTCGGGATAGGCGGTGATCTCCGGCAGCGAGTCCCGCACCACGGGTGGCGGGTAGCCGGTCTTCGGGTCCGGGTACAGCACGCACACGATCTTGGCCACGGCGGCCTCCTGCGATTGTCGGTTGGTGTTCGGACATGAGCGGCCGCGCCGCGGAGGAGCCGGGGAACGGATCCGCACGGTCGGCTGACACCAACTGTGTTGCACCGCAAGGGCGGTGGGAACGAGCCTGGAATTGGGTTGGCACAACGCCAAGTTGTGGGTATTGGTGTATTGTCTATTGTATGCTGAGTCCTCGGGTGCCCGAGTTGCGTTCGCTGGAACTGCTGCTTGCGGTGGACCGGGCCGGTTCGATCGGGGCGGCGGCCACCGAGTTCGGCATCAGCCAACAAGCCGTGTCGGCGCGGATAAGGCGCACCGAGGCACTCGTCGGCACCCCGCTGGTCAACCGGGACGCGCACGGCTCGACGCTGACCGACGACGGTCGGCTGGTCGCGCAGTGGGCCCGGCAGATCATCGCCTCCGCGCAGCAGCTGGACATCGGCATTTCCGCGCTGCGCAGCGATCATCAGGCGCATCTTCGGGTCGCGGCGAGTATGACGGTCGCGGAGTACCTGCTGCCCGGCTGGCTGGTCGAGTTCTACGCGCAGCGCCAAACCGAGCACCGCTCGGTGATCAACGTCGAGATGACCGCGACGAACACCGACGGCGCGCAGCGCATGGTCACCCATGGCGAGGCCGAGCTGGGTTTCGTTGAAGGGCCGGGGGTACCGGCGAAGCTGGGTCATCGCGAGGTCGCCGAGGACGAGCTGTTCGTGGTCGCGACCCCGGACCACCCCTGGGCACGGCGGCCCGGCAGGCAGGTGAGCATCCGCGAACTGACCAGGACGGCGCTGGTCCTGCGCGAAGCCGGTTCGGGCTGCCGGCAGGTACTCACCGCGCAGCTGACCAAGGCACAACCGGCCGGGACCCGGATCGGCATCGCCGAGCCTGCCCTCGAACTGCCCAGCAATGCCGCTGTTCGCGCCGCCTCGATCGCCGGCGCCGGCCCTGCGGTACTCACCAGTTACGCGGTCGCCGACGACATCACGGCCGGGCGGCTGGTCCGGCTGTCCGTGCCGACCTTGGATCTGCGTCGGCATCTGCACGCGGTCTGGGCCGGCCCCGTCCCGCGCCCGAGCGGGCCGGCCCGCGATCTGCTGACCAGCATCGTCTCCGCGCACACCAGGCGAAACTAGCGAACCCGGAACCCGAGGAACGGACCGGTCGGTGCCGCTCGAGTCGGCACCGACCGGTCGTCGCGGGGTCGATCAGGACAGCGCCAGGTTGATCGCGTTCGTCATGATCTGCCGGACCGCCGCGTCATAGGGCAGGGCGCCGTTGAACGAGATCGAACTCGCCCCGAACATCCACCCGCCGTTGCCGCCGGGAACGAACAGCAATGCCGCGCCACCGTTCGGATTCTGTCCTGCCGCGATCAGGGTCGCCCCCGGTATGGCACCGTCCTGGTAGGAGTCGACCTCCCAACCACTTGCCGCCCCGTTGTAGGCGACGGCGCCGAAGGTGTCACCGACCGAGAGGCCGGTACCGTCGAGCAGCTGATGGTCGTTGGCCACCTGGTAGGGATAGAAGTCCATGTAGGAGTTGGGGTTGTAGGTCGCCCCGATCACCTGCGACTCCGACATGCCCAGGTTTTCGTAGATGTCCCGGACACCGGTCGGTGTCCGGTGCAACGCCGAGTCCGAGTCGTTGACAAAGGTCATTCGCTCGTAGAAGCCGTTACCTCCGGGGTAGATCAGGTGGCCGCCCGCGCCGACATAGTCGACGACCCGCTGCCGCATGGTTTCCGACCAGTACTCGGGGTGGCTGCCGAGAATCAGCGCGGAGTACTGGCCGAGCCAACTGCCGTCGCTGTCGAGATCGGCATCGATGTAGCAGTCGTAGGCGAACTTCGTCGAGTCCAGCCAGCTGAAGAACACCAGGTCGTGATAGAGCGTGTGGCTGATCACGCCGGGCGGCTCGACCACGGTCGACGTGCTCGGTCGCTGGAAGGTGACGGTGCGCTGGTGATCGGACTCGCCGTTGGAGTACTGGTTGTGGCCGTCCCAGGTGTTGTACGCGTTGTAGGTGTTGGTCGGCAGCAGTACCGCGATCTTCGCGGTCGGCCTCGCGGGCTTGACCACGAAGACCACGTCGTGGGTGAGGCCGGACGAGTCGGTCAGCCGCAGTGAGTAGACGCCGGACTTCCAGCTGCTCGCGACCGGCACCGTGGTGCCAACCGTCCAGCCGCAGCCGGTCTGCCGGTAGTCGTCGCCGAGCAGTTGGAGTTGGCCGGCCACCGCAACGGGGCCCCAGACCGCCTGCGGCTGGGCACCGCCGGTGAGCCGGTTCACCGTAGCGGTGACCCCGGTGAGGGTGGTGGACGTGGCGAATCCCAGGCTGGTGCCCTGGGCGGTGGACACGGTGACCGGGTAGCCCTGCAACGCCGCGGTGGGTTCGACGGTGAAACCGCTGCCAACGGTGGCAGCCGTCCCGCCGTTGGCCCAGTTCGGCTTGCCGGTCGCGGCTACGGTCGTCGCGTTCGTCAGGCAGTACCAGCCAAGCGTGTCGTCGTTGCCCGGCGTCGAGCCGGTGTCGATGAACACGCCGTAGATCACGCCGTTCTCCGCGGTGAACAGCTGTTTGTGCGTACCGTCGCCCCAGCCGCTGCCGATGGTGATCGCGGCACCGCCGTTGTCCCAGGCGCCGGTCGCGCTGTCGTAGTGCCACCAGTCGAGTTCACCGCCGTTCTTGATGCCGGTGATCACCCCGTCGTTGCCGGCGAGCAGGATCAGGTAGGCCTTGAACCCGCTACCGATCCGGACGCCTGCTCCGCCGTTGGCCCAGGCGTTCGGCCCGTTCGAACCGTCGCCCGCGGTGTACTGGTAACGCCACAGGGCACCGTCGGTGTCGACGGCGTAGATCACACCGTCGTAGCCGCCGAACAACCTGGGGTACTGGTTGAAACCGGTGCCGATGACCGATCCGGCCGCATCGGCCCAGCTGCCGCTACCGGTGTTGAGATCGGAGACGACGTAGCGGTACCAGCGGATGGAGCCGTCGGCCCCGACGGCGAACAGTTGGCCGTCGTCGGTGGCCAGCACGGTGCGGAAGGTGTGGAAGGCCGAGCCGATGGCAAGACCGTTGCCGACCGACCAGGTCGGGGTTCCGTTGGTCCATCCGGTGTGCCGGTACCAGACCAGGGTTCCGTCCGCCTGCCTGCCGTAGATGACCCCGTCACCGCCGGCGAGCAGCTGGATGAATCGTTGTTTCACGTCGTAGCCACTGCCGCTCGTCGCCGCCTTCGGCGACGAGGCGGGCGAAGCAGCGGCGGAGGACATGCCGTTGAAGGTGACGGCGGTGGCGGCCGCGATGGCCGCCGCCCCGGTGAGCAGGCGACGCCTGCTCACCGGTGTTCCAATGGGTTCGTCCATGACAGCTCCGTGCTTCAGATGAGGGTGTGGCCGGCGCCGAACGCCGCTACCTGGGTGCTGTCTCCGTAGAAGAACGCGCCACCAGGATTCGTGCTCGAATTGTTCGGCAGATAGAAGACGTCGCCTGCCGCATCGGTCCACAACAGATCCGCAACACCATCACCCGACAGGTCAGCAGCCGTCATCTGGGTCACCCCACTGAACGACCCGTCCGTGTCATTGATCTGCTGACCACTACCGGTGAACGGCGCACTCGCACTACCGGTGTTCAACAACGCATACAGATTCCCACCATCGGTGTACAACATGTCCGCATGATGATCACCATTCAGATCACCCATCGCCACCACCGCATCCGACGGCAACCCCGACACGATCTG
>DATATE010000222.1:0-3462 GCA_036268955.1 Pseudonocardiaceae bacterium | reverse complement strand
TTCCGTGCCGATGGCAACCCGACCGTGCCCTACTGCCTGTTCGCGGTCAGCTCCGATGCGACTGACACCAAGTGGGTCAACTGGGACTCCACCGCCAGGTGCACCGACCTGGTCGCCTCCAACGATCCTCAGCGCCACAGCGGTTGAACCGCTGATCGAACATCGTCGGGGGCCGTGCGCCGTGCTCCGGTGCCGGCCCTTGACGATTTGCCGCTGCAGTCGAAACTCTCATGTCCGGAGTCGTCATGGAATTCCTGAACGTCGCGAAGAAGCAGTGGGACCGCCTGGTCTCCCTGGTCCTCACCATCGTCGGCGCAGTCATGCTCATCTCCGGCTGGGTCGGGGTCAGCGGCACCAACGTGCTGTCCGAGCAATCCCCCTACATCGTCTCCGGCGGTCTGGGCGGCATCTTCCTGCTCGGCATCGGCGCCACGTTGTGGATCTCGGCCGACCTGCGCGACGAGTGGCGCAAGCTCGACCGCATCGAGATTGCCTTGTCCGGCGGGGTCCTGCGCTGGGACGACGGGCAGGACCGAGTGTTCGCGGCGGAGCTCCTCGTCGAGGAGACCCAGAACGCCCACGCGGCCAACGGATCGCGGAGCCACGCCGCGGTCGTCGGCGATGTCTAGATCGCGCCGAGCAGCTCAGAAGCCCAGCTCGGTGGTGTGGTCCGAACCTTGGGCGCCGCAAGTGATGCTCGGTTGGGTCGCAACAATCACGGCGGGCGCGCTGGTCCTCATCCTGTGCTGGTACTCAATCAGCGGTGATCGCACCTTTGACGACCAGAAGACCGCACTCGACCTGGCCATCGCAGCGGTCGTCCTGACGGGGCTGTCCGGTGCGGCCGCTCTGGTCAGCGGACGCCGGATGCTCGCGCTGCGCCGTCGCGTCCTGCTCTCGGAACGTCCCGACATCCGGATCGTCAAGCCGGGCGCACAGAGCGTTGCTGTCGAGGCCGGGGCGGGCCCGCTGGTCGCAGGCGCGGGGCTGACGCACTATCACCGACTTGGCTGTCAGATGGCCATCGGGCGGGACTGGCCCGAGGCTGCATTGACGACTCACGAGCAGGAGGGGCGTAGACCCTGCGGGGTTTGCCGGCCATGAACACTTTCCTGAACTACTTCGTCCCGGGAATCTCGGACGGCTCGGTGTACGCCCTGTGCGCCCTGGGCCTGGTGCTGACCTACAAGACCTCGGGCGTGTTCAACTTCGCCTACGGCGCCCAGGCTGCGGTGGGCGCGTACATGTTCTACGAGTTCCACGACCTGCCGTCCCGGCCGTGGTTGAAGGACATCCTGCCGTCGGCATTGCAGGGGCCGTACCCGTGGCCGGTGGCCTTCCTGCTCGGCCTGTTGATCGTCGGTGTGTTCGGCGGTCTGGTGATGGAACGCCTGGCGGCTTTGTTGGCCGAGGCCCCGACGGTGATGATCGTGGTCGCCACCGTCGGTCTGCTGGTCATGCTCCAAGGGCTGATGACGGCAATCTACGGAGCCGCGGACCTGCGGACCCGCGACTACCTGCCGACCAGCGGATTCACGTTGGGGGAGATCAAGGTCTCCTACGGTGACGTCATGGTCACGGTGTTCTGCCTGGTCTCGGCCTTCGCGTTGTTCGCGTTCTTCGGTCGGACCCGGTTGGGCAAGGCGACCACCGCGGTGGTCGATGACCCGAACCTGCTCTCGTTGCAGAAGATGAGCCCGACCGCGGTGCGGCGGTTGTCCTGGGTGCTGGGCTCCTGCTTCGCCACGATCGCCGGGATGCTGTTGGCGCCCAAGCTCGGTGTCTCGGTCAACACGCTCGTGCTCATCGTGATCGCGGCCTACGGGGCCGCGGCGATCGGGCTGTTCGAGAACCTGCCGCTGACCGTCGGCGGCGCCTTCTTCATCGGTGTCCTGGTCAACTACCTGCCCTCACAGGTCCCCAGCCTGTCCAATCACCTGTTCGGTAAACACAACCTGATCATGGAGCAGCTGCCCCGCAACACCCCGTTCATCGTGCTGCTGATCGTGTTCCTCACGGTCCCGGCCCGCAAGCTGACCGAGCGCGGGGTCCGTAACGCACGCAAGTTCACTCCGCCACGGCAGTTCCCCCCGGCGGTGACCGCGGCCGGTCTCGGGCTGCTGCTGTTCGCGGCGATCATGGTCCCGCACGCGGTGGACTCGGCCAAGATCACCCAGTACTCGGCCGGCCTGGGCTACATGATCATCTTCCTGTCGTTGGGGATGCTGATCTGGATGTCCGGGCAGATCTCCTTGTGCCACATGGGTTTCGCGGCGCTGGGTGCCACCACCATGGGCCACCTGATGACAACCGGGATCTCCCAGCATCTGCACATGGGGCGTAACTACCCGCCCTGGCCGCTGGCCCTGCTGATCGCCGGCCTGGCCGCGGTGCCGTTCGGGGCGATCGTGGCCATCCCGGCGATCCGCCTGGCCGGGATCTACGTCGCCGTTGCGACGTTCGGGTTCGGCATCGTGCTGCAGTACCTCGTCTACCCGATGTGGTGCTTCTTCGGGAATCCCCCGCTGGTGCCGATCCCGCGCCCGGGCGACGACTTCACGTTGTTCCGCACCGGGCAGCACGGCACCACGCCGGGCATCTTCGGAGTGGATTTCGTCTCCGACCAGCGCTACTACTACCTTTGCCTGATCGTCACCGTGCTGATGGCGGCGGTGGTCCTGTTGGTGCGGCGCAGTCGCCTGGGCCAGTTGCTGCGGGCGTTGTCCGATTCCCCGGTCGCGGTGGAGACCCACGGCGCGAACGCCACGATCATGCGCGTGTTCATCTTCTGCCTGGCCGCGTTCATGGCAGGCATCGGCGGGGCGATGCTCTCCGGAGTTCCGGAGCAGGCCAGTGGGACTCCAGGTGGCATCTACGACTACACGTTCTCGCTGATCATCGTCGCGGTGCTGGGATTCTGCGGACGTCGTCCGATCCTGTCCCCGCTGCTGGCTGCGATGGTCTTCGAGGTCTCGAAGGTCTACCCGCCGTTCGACCACCAGAACTTCGTCAAGTGGGAAGGCGTCCTGTTCGGTGCGACGGCGATCCTGGTCGCTGTCTGGCCGGCACTCAAGTTCGGCCGCCTGACCCTCGGAGCCCGGGGCCGGGAGCGGGATCAGGGCGCCAGCCCGGTACGCGACCGGGTGACAGCGACACCCGTGCGGCCCGTCGCGATTCGCCTACCGGAACTGGAAATCGCATCGGCCGGCGGCGGGAGGCAGTCGTGAACCAACATCGCGAGCGGGTCGACCTGGACGTCAAGAACGTGACCGTCCGGTTCGGTGGGATCACGGCCGTCAACGACGCGACCGTCTACGCACAGGGTGGTGAGATCACCGGTCTGATCGGGCCGAACGGTGCGGGCAAGACCACGTTCTTCAACGCCTGCTCGGGACGTAACCGGCCGGAGTCCGGCTCGATCGTGCTCGGCGGGGAACACCTGGACGGGCACGGGGCGGCCAA
>DATATE010000221.1:0-32248 GCA_036268955.1 Pseudonocardiaceae bacterium | reverse complement strand
TTCGTCGAGGGTGACCGGTGAACTCCGCGCCGTGCCCAATCCGTGCTACCCACGACACGACCACGGGCCGGGGCGCCCTCGGGTTCACTTCGACGAAAGGATCGGGCAGTGCGTGGCAGGCTACGAGGACGCCGGAGGACTCTCGCGATCGTGTGCCTGGGACTGGCCCTGGCCGGATGCACGTCGACGCCGGGCACGCCGACGAGCGGGAGCGCGCCCGTGCAGGTCATCCAGCCCATGACCAAGGTGACCGAGCAGCCGAAGCAGGGCTACTTCTCCGACCCGTACCCGATCCACCTGGCCGCCGACGACGCGAACGCGATACCGGAGTCGCTGTCCGGGACGACGAAACAGGTGCTCAGCTGTTCGGGACCGCCCACAGCGGACTGTTTCCACCCGAGCCAGAGCCAGCTCGGCGTGACCATCGGGTCGGCCCTGGCCCAGCAGGCCGCCGCGAGCGGTGCCACGTTGCGCACCGAGATCAACGCCAACATCTTCCAGGACGATTCGGGTGGCTGGCAGATGGCGGTCACGTACTACGTGTCCAACCGCGATCATCCCAAGGCGGCCAACTGGACGGTGATCCTGCACGCGCACCCGGTCGACGCGACCGGCAACGCGGTGCCGACGACCTGGGTGGCCGACTCCCTGCTCGTCGGCTCGTTCGCGGACCCGACCAAGGCGGACTACGACGGGAAGTACTTCGAGGACGCGGGAAAGCTCTACCTCGTCTACAGTGACCGGCTCTCCGACACCCCCGCACGGGACGGGATCGTCGCGCAGCCGATGACCTCGCCGGAAATCACGACCGCGACCGCACCCACGGTCCTGCTCGCGCCCGGTGACTACAGTTCCGAGCTGTTCTTCGGTCTGCACCAGCCGGACACCTTCAAGCTGATCGAGACCGGGAACATCACCGAGGTCGACGGCAAGTTCGTGATGGCCTATTCCACCGGTGCCTACTACGAGCCCGACTACAAGATCGGGCTGGCCTGGTCGGATACGTTCCTGCCGACGGCGGGCCACACGTATCGGAAGATGACCATGACCGACAGCGGGGGAGTGTGGGGGAAGGCCGGCCGTCCCGAGGTTCGGTACCTGATGCAGTCCCAGGAACCCAGCTGGCCGAACTACGTCGGCAAGACCGTGCTCGCGCCCGGTGTGCCCGCGGTGATCCAGGACGGTGGCGGTTGGTATCTGACCTTCGCCGGGTACCTCCCCTCGGACGCCCCGGTCGATCCGAAGACCGGCCACTACACGCCGTCGGCACGCCGCCCGTTCTTCGCGCCGCTGTCGGTGCGCATCCCGGCCGGTGCGAGCGTGGCGAGCGCATCCGATGCCGAGCTGGCGAACTGGATAACGGTCGGTTCGAATTCGTGATTCGCACACCTGAGGAGTGAGGATGTACCGCGCGGCAACAGTTGTGCTGCTCGCCACCGGTCTGCTCGCGGCGACCTGCTCCTGCTCCGGCGACCAGCCGACGACGGCCCCGTCCGCGTCCGCGCAGGTCGACACCTGGGCCGCCGCGCCCGACCGCCTCGGTAATTCCTACCAGGACAAGACGATCCGCGAGATCGTGCACACCACGATCGGCGGCGGCTCCGTCCGGTTGCGACTGTCGAACGTGTTCGGCAGCGCTCCCGTGCGTTTCGACTCGGTCTGGGTCGGCGCGCAGTGCAGCGGAGCCGGGGTGGTCGCGAACTCCGACCAGCGCGTCCGGTTCGCCACGTCCGACGCGGTCACCGTCGGGGTCGGGGCGGAGACCGTCAGCGATCCGGTCACCATGACCGTGCACCCTGGCGAGAACCTCACGGTGAGCATCCATGGCTGACGCGATCCCCATCAAGGACCTGCGGTGATCGGGTCGGTCGAGGGCACGCGGACGGTGTACCTGGCCGGGCAGGTGGCCAGGGACCGTCGCGGTCGACTGGTCGGACCGGACGACCTCGCGGCCCAGGTCGCACAGGCGTACCTCAATGTGGACGCCGGGCTTCGGGCGGTGGGCGGCGGGTTCGGCGACCTCACCGAGCTGATTGTGCACGTGGTCGACCTCACCCGCGACAAGATCCCATTGGTGAAGGAGGGCATCGGCCGAGCGGCGGCGGAATGCGGCGCCAGCCTGCTGAGACCGGTGACCCTCCTCGGCGTCACCTCCTTGCGCGAACCCGAATTCCTGGTCGCGGTGGACGCCGTTGCCGTGCTGCGCCCCGATGAACGATTGTGGCCACGGGAGACGTGTTAGGGAGGCCAGGGTCCGCGAAGACCACCTTGCCTCAGGGGAGAGCGCACGATGCCCGAACCGCACCACCGCCACGTCGAAACCGAGGACGGAGTCGAACCCAACGTCGCCGAGGCCGGTCGGGCCGACGGTCCACCCATGGTGTTCGCCCCGCACCACGGCGTCGACTTCCGGGCATTCCTAGCCTGGTGCGAAGACGCCGACCGCATCACAGCGATCATCGCCGACGGCGACCAGATCTTCGACACTGCCGCCACCGAGACGGGCTGGCAGCAGGCGGCGGTCCGCACCGTGCACCTGCCCGCCACCGTGCACCTGCCCGCCGCCGCGCACGCGTTGCCCATCAGCGAACCCCCTCGTTTCGCCAAGGTTCTGCTCGACGCGGCGGCGAGGAACCGGTGAGCGAGAAGAATCCCCCCGAGCGTCTGGTGTTCTTCACCGACGCCGTGGTCGCGATCGCCCTGACCCTGCTGGTACTCCCGCTCACCGACATCGTGCCCGACCTGGTGGCCACCCATGCGCGTTCGATCCAGGTGTTCACCGATCATCAGTGGCAGATCCGCAGCTTCCTGGTGATCGGACGGCAGTGGCTGAGCCATCATCGCCTCTTCGGCCAGGTGACGGCATTCTCCACGCACCTGTTCTTCGTGAACATGGCCTGGCTGCTGACGGTCGTTGTCATGCCGTTCTCCACCCAGATGGTCGGCGGTTTCGGCGCAGACAAGTTCGCCTGCCTGTTCTACATCGGCACGATGGTCGCCAACAGCCTGTGCCTGACCTGGCTGGTCAGCCTGGTGCGCCGCGACCCCCAGCTCACCGGAGGCCGCAGTGCGGTATCGGCTCGCTGGTGGGTCGACTCCGTCGGCACCACCGTCTCGCTCATGGCGGCTTTCGTGATCGCCGCGCTCGTGCCCAGCATCAACTACTTCGCGATCCTGCTCGTGCTCGTTCCGTCGATCGTGATCAAGGCGGCCCGGCTCGACCGTGTGGTGGCCACGCCGGACGACCTGGACTCGCGGGCCGTCAGGGGGTGACGATCACTTTTCCTTGGCGCCCTTGGGAAACAAGCAGTCCGGTAACGGCCGCGAGCTGGGCCGTAATGGTCTTGAGGAGTTCCTTGAGGTGAAGGCGATCCAGCGATAGCCGATCGCGAGCAGCAGCCGATCGTCGGCAGCGGAATGCGCGATGCCGCCGGCAAGGAATCCCGATGCGCGGTTCACCCGGACAGATTGGTGATGAGGCGGGAGACCAACGCGTCGAGCGTGCCGCGTTCGGCAGGGGTGAACTCGTCGAGCACCTGGCCCATGACCTGGTCGACGGCGTCGTTCGCGCGGGTGAGCAGCGCTTCGCCGTCCTCGGTCAGGTAGTTGCAGACGACGCGGCCTCGGGGTTCGCTGCGTTCGATCAGGCCGCGACCGCGCAGTCGTTCCAGTAGACCGCCCAGGGTCTGCGAGGTGTGCATACTCGCCCTGGCGAGTTCGGATGCGGACGCGCCCGGCATCTGACGGACCTCGCGCAGTACCCGCCACAGCCCCAGATTGAGCTGTAGTGGCTGGAGACAGTCGTCCACCCGCTGCCCGAGCAGGTGCTGCGCGCGTTTGAAGCGCAGGCCGAACTCGGCGGGCGTCTGCGGCTCGGTGTGACGTCTCGGCACACCGACACCATATCAGGCGCTCCCCATATTGAAGCCACCTTCATTTTGTGTGACACCTCACCGGCTCGGCGGGCGACCGTTGACACAATGACAGGTGCCTTCTATATTGAAGTTACCTTACATCGAAGGGAGCGGTCCCATGGCCGGAAAGATCGGACTCGAAGAACACTTCAACGTCGACGACTTCGCAGGCGAGATCCCGCAGTACGTCAACCCCACGACCATGAAGGAGATCAACCGGCGCCTGCTGGATGTGGGCGACGAGCGGATCGAGGAGATGGATGCCGCGGGCATCGACTTCGCACTGCTCTCGATGACCTCGCCCGGCATTCAGGGCGAACTCGACCCGGCCCGCGCCGTCACCCGCGCCAGGGCACTCAACGACCAACTCGCCGGCACCGTCGCGGCCCACCCCAACCGCTTCGGCGGTTTCGCCGCGCTGCCCATGCAGGACCCGACCGAGGCAGCGGCCGAACTCGACCGCTGCGTGCACGAACTCGGATTCCATGGCGCGCTGCTCAACGGCTACACCAACGTCGGCGACGTCGACACGGGCTGGTATTACGATCACGAACGATTCGCGCCGGTCTGGGAGGTCGCCGAAGCCCTCGGCACGCCGATCTACCTGCACCCGCGCGATCCCATGCCGCGCAACCAGGGACTGTTCGAAGGCCACCCGGAACTGTTCGGTGCCGTGTGGACGTTCACCGTCGAGACCGCCACGCACGCCTTGCGCCTGATGACCAGCGGCCTGTTCGACCGGTACCCGAAGCTCACCTTCATCCTCGGCCACCTTGGCGAGACCCTGCCGTTCAACATCTGGCGCATCGACCACCGCGCGTCCTACATGGGCGACCTGCGCAAGTTCACCAAGCCGCTGACCCACTACCTGCTCAACAACTTCTACGTCACCACCAGCGGCATCTTCGACACCCAGGCGCTCAACGCGGCCATGGCCAGGGTGGGTGTCGACCGAGTGCTGTACTCCAGCGACTACCCGTACGAGTCGATGCGCGAGGCGTCCGACTGGTTCGACAACGCGGTGATCAGCGACAACGACCGTTTCCGGATCGGCAACACCAACGCGAGGACGCTGTTCCCGCACCTCCCGGACAAGGTGGGCAAGGGGGCCTGACACCAGCATCGCAGACGGGGTGACGGCCGGGCACCCCCGCCCGGCCATCAGGCCGACCGTCAGCGGGGCTCGGAGGTCGCGTTTGGACGGTTCCGGGGTTGTCGAGCCGGAGCCGCGACCTCATCGCCGAAGGCTGGGGATTGCCACCGTGACCTGGGCCGTCAGAGTTGGCCGCCGACCTTGAAACCTTGTTCGGTGCCGTCGATTCGGGTGTAGGAGAAGCCGTCGGCGCCGATGGTGACGTCCATTTCGCGGCTCTCCGTCCTGGCCACCACGGGCTGCGGGTTGCCGTCGAGGTCGAGGACGAGCGAGGCGTCGGTGTACCAGCTGGGCACGACCGGGTTGCCCCACCAGTCGCGGCGCTGGTTGTCGTGCACGTCCCAGCTCACGAGCGGGTTGTCGGGGTCGCCGGTGTAGTAGTCCTGGGTGTAGATCTCGATGCGGTGGCCGTCGGGGTCGAGCAGGTAGAGGTAGAACGCGTTGGAGACGCCGTGGCGGCCGGGTCCGCGTTCGATCGTGTCGGACTTCCGCAGCGCGCCGAGTTTGTCGCAGATCGCGATGATGTTGTGTTTCTCGTGCGTTGCGAAGGCGATGTGGTGCAGGCGCGGGCCGTCGCCGCCGGTCAGCGCCGTGTCGTGCACGGTGGACTTGCGGCGTAGCCAGGCGGCATAGGTGACGCCGGCCTCGTCGCGGATGTCCTCGGTGGTGCGGAATCCGAGCGCCTCCAGGTACGCCCGGCCCTTCGGCACGTCCGGCGTGACCTGGTTGAAGTGGTCGAGACGCACGATCGCGCCAGGAGTGTGCAGGTCGTAGCGCCAGGTGAGGCGTTCGACGTGGTCGACCTCGTGGAAGAACTCGTAGGGGAATCCGAGCGGATCGGTCACCCGCACCGCGTTGCGGACACCGTTGGTCCAGCCTTCCGCGCTGCGCTCGGTGCGGCAGCCGAGCGCTCGGTAGTACGCCTCAGCACGGTCCACATCGGACTGGCTGCGGACGCGGTAGGCGAGCGCGGCGAGGGCCGCGACGGGTCCTGTGCGCAGGACCAGGTTGTGGTGGATGAATTCTTCGAACGAGCGCAGGTAGACGGTGTCCGCGTTCTCCTCGGTCACGGTAAGGCCGAGTACGTCGACGTAGAACTCGCGCGAGGCCGACAGGTCGGTCACGACCAGCTCCGCATAGGCCGCGCGCACGATGTCCGGGGGAGTGGGCAGGTCGGTGTCAGTCATGGGCTGCCGTCTTTCCGAAACGAGGGGTGTGCACGTCGCCGAGGGTGATGTGCACGGCCTGCTGGTCGGTGTAGAAGTCGAGCGAGCGGTAGCCGCCCTCGTGGCCGAGACCGGATGCCTTCACGCCGCCGAAGGGCGTGCGCAGATCGCGGACGTTGTGCGAGTTGAGCCAGACCATGCCGCACTCGACGGACTGGGCGAAGGTGTGTGCGCGGCGGAGGTCGCTGGTCCAGATGTAGGCGGCCAGCCCGTACCTGACGCCGTTGGCGAGGGCGAGGGCTTCTTGCTCGGTGTCGAACGGGGTGATCGCGACGACCGGGCCGAAGATCTCCTCCTGGAAGATCCGCGCGTCGGGTTTGACGTCGGCGAACACGGTCGGGGCGAGGTAGTTGCCGGTGCCAAGTCCTTCGGGGCGGCCTCCTCCGGCGACGAGTCTGCCCTCGGACTTGCCGATCTCGATATAGCTCAGCACCTTCGCGAAGTGCGCGGGGTGCACGAGCGCGCCGACCTCGGTCCTCGGGTCGTGCGGGTCGCCGACCACGATGTTCCTGGCGCGGGCCGCGTAGCGCTCGACGAACTCCTCGTAGATCGGACGTTCGACGAGGATGCGGCTGCCGGCGGTGCAGCGTTCCCCGTTGAGGGAGAACACGCCGAAGAGGGTCGAGTCGAGCGCCGCGTCGAGATCGGCGTCGGCGAACACGACGGCGGGCGACTTGCCGCCCAACTCCATGGACAGGCCCTTCAGGGTCGGGGCCGCGTTGGCGAAGATGATCTCACCGGTCTTCGACTCACCGGTGAACGAGATCAACTGTACGTCCGGATGTTTGACCAGCGCGTCGCCCGCTTCCTCGCCGAGCCCGTTGATCAGGTTGAACACCCCGTCGGGCAGTCCGGCCTCGCGGAAGATGTCCGCCCACAGGCTTGCCGAGAGTGGCGTGAACTCGGCCGGTTTGAGCACGACCGTGCAGCCGGCGGCGAGTGCCGGGGCCAGCTTCCACGACTCCAGCATGAACGGCGTGTTCCACGGCGTGATGAGGCCTGCGACGCCTTTGGGTTTGCGGTTGACGTAGTTGACCTGGCGGCCGGGCACCTTGTAGGTGTCATCGGCCTGCGCGACGACGAGGTCGGCGAAGAACCGGAAGTTCTCGGCGGCTCGCTGCGCCTGGCCGAGCGCCTGCGTGATGGGCAGGCCGGTGTCGAACGTCTCCCATTCGGCGAGGCGGGTGTCACGGGATTCGACGATGTCGGCGATCGAGTTCAGGATCCGGGCGCGGGCGCGGGGGAGCAGTTTCGGCCACGGGCCCTCGTCGAATGCCCTGCGGGCGGCCACCACGGCGCGGTCGATGTCCTCCTGCTGACCGGCGGCGGCTGCTACGTAGGGCTTGTTCGAGACCGGGTCGAGTACCTCGAAGGTCCGGCCCGAGAGCGAGTCGACCGATTTGCCGTCGATGAAGTGCCGGATCCGCTCGGGCAGGTTCTCCGGGATGTGCTGGGAAATGGTCATGCTTGGTGTGCTCCGATGGTGAACTCGGGCGTGACGGGGGAGAGGTACTTCTCGGCCTTGGCCAGGTAGGCGGCGGCCTTGGACTGTCCGGCCTCGGTCAGCGGGATGAGCGGCGGGCGCACGTGGCCGGAGCGGAAGACGCCGAGCCGTTCGAGGACCCACTTGCCCGCGGCCGGATTGGTCTCGGTGAAGATCAGGTCGACGAGCGGGTGCAGTCCGTAGTGGATGTCGAGTGCGCCGGCCTGGTCGCCGGCTTCCCACAGCTCGAACAACCGGGCGTGCGCGGCGGGCGCGATGTTCGCGGTGGCGGAGAGGAACCCGGCCCCGCCGAGCGCCAACAGCGGCAGGCACAGCAGTTCGATGCCGCTCCATACGACGAGGTCGCGCCCGCAGCGTTGCAGTACGCGGCTGAAGTGCTCGAAGTCGCGTGTCGTCTCCTTGATGCCGACGAAGTTGGGCACGTCCTTGTACAGCCGCTCGACCGTCTCCGGCGCGATGTCGACCGCGGTGCGGCTCGGCACGTTGTAGGCCAGGATCGGCAGGTCCGGGAACTCGCCCGCCACGGTGGAATACCAGACGTAGAGCGCTTCCTGCGTGGGGCGGGCGTAGTAGGGAGTGATGACCAGCGCGGCGTCGACGCCGACGTCGTTGGCGGCGCCGGTGAGTTCGATGGTCTCGTCCAGCTTTGTGCTGCCGGTGCCGGGAATGACCGGGACCTTGTGTTCCGACGCGGCGAGCACGGTCCTGATCGCGTCGAGCCGCTCCACAATGGACTGTGCGCTTGGCTCGCCGGTCGAGCCGCCGATGGACAGCCCGTGGGTCCCGTTGGCGAGCTGCCACCGCACGGCGTTGGCCAGTGACTCGTGGTCCACCTCGCCGTCGGGCGTGAACGGCGTCATCAACGGTGCGATGGATCCGCGCAGCGTGTGCGGGTTGGTGCGAAAGGACATCGGTGGCGCCTTTCTCAGTCGTCGAGGAGTCGGCTGCCCTGGTGGGCGAGGAACGCGTCCAGGGTCTGCGTGCGGTGCTCGCGCGCGGCGTGTTCCACGGTGGTGGCCTTGGCGCCTTGTTCGATGAGGTGCAGGATCTGTTCGTGCTCCTCGACCGACTCGTGCGCGCGGCCGGGTACGAAGCTGAAGGTCGAGTCGCGCAGGTTCGCCAGGCGGTTCCAGCCACGGTGCACGAGATCGAGGATGTGCGGGTTCGGGCAGCATTCGAACAACACCGAGTGAAACTCGAAGTTCTGCCGGGTGAACTCGTGTGGCTGGAAATGCGTGAGGCTCTCGCGCATCCGCTCGTTCACCTCGCGGGCGCGCCGCACCTGGTCGGGCGTGAGCAGCGGCGCGGACAGCGCGGTCGCATAGCCCTCGACCAGCGCGAGGGTCTGCATCGTGTAGAGGTACTCCCGCTCGTCGAGCATGGCGACGTGCGCGCCGACGTTGCGCTCGAAGGTGACCAGCCGCTCGGCCTCCAACCGCCGGATCGCCTCGCGCACCGGGACCACGCTCACCCCCAGTTCGGCGGCGATCGTCGCGAGTACCAGGCGATAGCCGGGCGTGTAGCGGCCCGAGGTGATGTGTTGCTTGACGAACTCGTAGGCGAGCTGCGCCTTGTTCGAGGTGGTGGTCATGGCTTTTCCTCGCGTTCTCGGCGCTGGGCTTCGTATGCGGCACGCCAGTCGCCGGTCAGCGGGTACAGCCCGTCGACGGACGCCCCGGCCCGGACCTGTTCGAGGATGAAGCGTTCCTCGTCCTCCTGCTGGAGCGCGCCGTCGACGACCTCCTCGACCAGGTCCGGTGGGATGACCAGCACGCCGTCGTCGTCCCCGACGATGATGTCACCGGGTTGCACCGCCGCGCCGCCGCAGGCGATCGTCAGGTCGAGATCCCACGGCACGTGGCGACGGCCGAGGACGGCGGGGTGCACGGTCGCGGCGAACACCGGCAGGCCGGTCTCGGCCACCGCGCGTGAGTCGCGCACGCCGCCGTCGCTGACGAAACCGGCTGCCCCGCGTTGGATCGCGCGAAGGGCGAGGATGTCGCCGATCGTGCCGGTGCCGAGTTCGCCACGCGCCTCGACGACGAGCACGTCACCGGGATTCAGCGCGTCGAAGCCGCGTTTCTGGGCGTTGTACCCGGTGCCGTGCCGCTTGCCGAGGTCTTCGCGGAAGGGGATGCAGCGCAGCGTCCTTGCCCGGCCGACCAGACGGGTGCCGGGCACCAGCGGATGGACACCGTCGATCGTCACCGCGTCAAGGCCCTTCCTGCGCAGTTGGGCGCTGAGGGTCGCGGTGCCGACGGAGTTGAGCTTGGCGGTGAGTTCTTCGGTGAGTTCGAACGCGGGCGGCAGCCCGGCTGCCGCGCGCGAGCCCCAGGCCTCGGCTCGTTGTCCGTCATCGACCTGGGGTCCTGCCCCGTACCGACCCGGAGTCACGCAGCCCTCGACGACCGGGGTGACCAGACGGCCCGTTGCCGGGCCGCCCACGGCGTCCACCTCGACCTCGACGGTCTGGCCGGGCACGACGACCGAGGACCCGGCCGGCGTGCCGGTCAGGATGACATCTCCTGGTTCGAGGGTGATCAGCTGCGACACGTCGGCGATCAGCCGCGCGAAGGGGAAGACAAGCTCGGCGGTGGTGTCCTCCTGGACCAGCTCGCCGTCGACCCAGGTGCGCACCCGCAGCGCGGTCGGGTCGAGCGCGCGGGCGTCGAGCGCGACGGGCCCGAGCGGCGTGAAGCCGTCGCCGCCCTTGTTGCGCAGGTTCGATCCCCTGTCGACCTGACGCAGGTCGTAGACGCCGAAGTCGTTGCCGGCCGTGACCGCGCGGACGGCACTCCAGGCCCGCTCGATCGGCACATTGCGCATCCGCTCGCCGATGACGAGCGCGATCTCGCCCTCGAAGGCGAGCAGTTCGGTGCCGACCGGACGCTCGATCGGCGTGCCCGATGCCGACACCGACGTCGACGGCTTGAGAAAGAACGACGGCGCCGAGGGCGCCCGGCCGCGCTGCGCGATCCGCGACGGATAGTTGAGGTGCAGCGCGAGCACCTTGCCGGGCCGGTCCGCACCGGTCGGGTCGTAGGGGATGAGGCGTTCGTCGCTCGTCACAGGTGAATCGTATATGATTTCAGATACGATGCAACAGGTCGTCGGTCAGCTCAGTTCAGCTCAGCGACAGGATGCGTGCCACGGCGGCGGTGGCCGACCGGCGCCGGCTCAGTGCCGAGGCGCGTTTGCTGGCCGAACTGCCCGGTGGCTTGAGGTCGGTCGCGGTGGTCGCCAGGCTCAGCAGCATCTCCAGCAGTGTGGCCGCCGGGTAGGTGTCGGTGATCAGCCCGTCTGCCTGCGCCTGCCTGAGCAGCTTCACCTTCGCCGCCGTCGAGTCGGCGATCGGCTGCGGTGGGGAGTCGCTGGTGCGCTCAAGGCGGTACCACGCGGCGATGCGCACGATCTCCGGATGGTCGGCGTAGTACTTGATCAACCGCTCGACGTAGCCGGGAAGATCCTCGACCGTGAACGGCACCGTTGTGACGAGCGCGACGGACAGCTCCGAGAAGACCGTGTCGAACAACGTCGCCTTGTTGCCGAAGTATCGGTAGAGCAGGGCGTTGTTCACGCCGGCGTTCCGCGTGATGCGGTCGACTCGCGCACCGGCGACGCCGTAGGCGGCGAACTCGGCGACGGCGGCGTCGAAGATCCGCCGCTTGGTCTGGTCGGCGTCTCGGGGCATGTTCACACTTTAGGTTGATGGTCATCACCTCGCAATGGGAAGTAGGTAACTACTTACTTGACGACGTGGGTCGACCTGCTTACCCTCCGATTTGTAGGAAGGTTCTTACTTACAAAGGAGCTGATCAAGATGACAGCACCGGTTGTGGTCGTCACCGGTACCTCCAGCGGCATCGGCAGGCTGACCGTGCGCCGCTTCGCCGAGGCCGGCTGGAACGTGGTCGCGACCGTTCGCGACAAGGGGCGCCTCGACGTGCACGACGAGGTCGACAACGTCCACACGCTGGTCCTCGACGTCGACGACGAGCAGGTCGACCTGGGCTTCGGCGAGACGGCCCGTGCGGTGTTCGGGCGGGTCGACGCACTGATCAACAACGCGGGCTACTTCCAGTCGGGTCCGCTGGAAGCGACCACGATGGAGCAGGCACACCGGCAGTTCCAGACCAACGTGTTCGGGCTCATGGCACTGAACAAGGCGTTCATCCCGATCTTCCGCGCGCAACGCTCGGGCGTGATCGTCAACTTCGGCTCGATCAGTGCGGAACAGGGCTATCCGTACACCTCGGTGTACGAGGCGTCGAAGGCCGCTGTCGTATCGCTCAGCGAAGGGCTGCACCAGGAACTGGCCGAGTTCGGCGTCTCGGTGAAGGCGATCCTGCCGGGCAACATGAAGACGCCGATCTTCGACAAGGTCGACCGCAGCAGCGATGTGCCGGCGGACTACGCGGAGTCGATGAGCCGCTTCGGCCAGAGCAACCTGGTGCGCTCGGATCCGGCGCTCACCGCCGAGGTGGTCTTCCGCATGGTGACCGACGGCAACGTGCGCAAGGTGCGCTACTACAGCGGACCTGACGGCGAGGCGGTCCCGCGCGTGAAGCAGCTGCTCGGCCAGGACTGGTACTGGGACGAGTTCAGCGCGGCGACCCGTGGCAACGCCTCTCCGCTCTGGCTCTCCGTCGTGCCGCGCCCGATCGCCGCGACCGACTGAGCCGCAGGTCATCATCATAACTTACATAGTTTACTATCTTAGTCTTGATCGAAAGAGGGGTGAGTGATGTACTGGGGCGCATGGACTTAAAGGGCGTGGTTTCGGCAAATCGGCAGATCGATCGTCGCAAGGTGTTGGCCGCAGGCCTGGCCGGAGCGGCGGCGGTGGTTCTGCCCGGCGCTGTCGGGCGAGCGAACGCGGCGGGGCGAGCCGGTGAGGCAGGCGGAGTGACCTACGTTTATGTCAGCTCGTACGGATTCGGCTCCAGTGGCCCGAACTCGGTCGGGCTCAACGTCTTCCAGCTCGATCAGAAGACCGGCACGCTGACACCCGTGCAGCAGGTGACCAGTTCCAGCCCGTCCTGGATAGCGGTCGATCCGTCGAGGCGGTTCCTCTACGCCGTCTGTGCGCTCATGGACGGAACCCAGCCGGTGGGCAGCATCGCGGCCTACGCGATCGACCCGCGCACCGGCACGCTGAGGCTGCTGAACGAGGTGTCACTCGGCAGCAGCGGGCCCGCCCAGCTGGCGGTCGCGCCGGATGGCCGACATGTCGTCGTGGCCAACTACTACTACGCCCAGTACGTCGTACTGTCCGTCGAGCGGGACGGCAGCCTCGGCGCGGTGACCGGCGTAGTCACCGACACCGGCAGTGGACCGGAACCGCGCCAGGACGCGGCGCATCCGCACGCGGTCGTCTTCGATCCGCAACGCCGGTTCCTCGGCGGAGCCGATTTCGGCAGTGACAAGGTACAGGTCTTCCGCCTCGTCGGTGGCGGGCTGGAACTCGTGAGCGAAGTGTCCGTCACGCCCGGCATGGGCCCACGGCACATCGCCTTCTCGCACGACAGCAGGACGCTCTACGTGATCGGCGAACTGGACGGAAACATCACGGCTTTCGGCTATGACGCCGCGGCCGGTGCGATCGGGCGGCTCCTGCAGACTGTCTCCAGCGAGCCTGCCAGCTATACCGGCACTCCCAGCGGGGCCGAGATCGCCGTGCATCCATCGGGCAATTTCCTCTATGCGTCCAACCGTGGCTCGCAGTCCGTCGTCGGGTACCGGATCGACCAGGCGACCGGGAAGCTCTCGCTGATCGGTTTCGCGACGCAGGGCGTGGACGGTCCGACCAATTTCGCCATCGACCCGAGCGGCACCTGGCTCTACGTCAACAGCAACTTCGACAACAGCGTTGTTCAGTTCGGCATCGATGGCAGGACCGGTGAGTTGGCGCCCGTGGGCCAGACCGCCGTGTTCGCCCCCAACGTGATGGCGTTCCGCACGCCGGTATGACACCAAGTTCCGGGCGGCCCGCCAGTAGCGGGCCGCCCAGAGCCAGCGTCAGCCGACGGCCCGGAACGCCTCGCCGGCGCGCTCGATCCTGATCGGACGCTGACCGGGGAAGTGCGGACTGGCGATGGGGGTGCCGGTGTCCGCGAAGCGACCGAACCAGGTCTCCCGTTCGTGGCTGGCGCCGGTCGGGTCGGTGTCCACGCCGCCCAGCCAACCGGGATGCGCCAACTCCAGTGGGTGATGCGCGAGGTCGCCGATCAACGCCAACTCCGCATCCTGGTCGGCCACGAACACGATGGCGTTGCCGGGGGTGTGGCCTGGACAGTGGACAAGGCGCAGCCAGGGCAGGATGTCCGTGTCCCGCGCCCAGGTCCGCACCTGTGGCTCGACCGGGCTCATCGCCGTTCGCACCCGAGGATCGGCGGCATCGACCACGAACGTGCGCCAGTCCGCCTCGTGGCACACGTAGACCGCGCGGGGAAAGGTGGCCCTGCCCGCCGAGGAGGCCCAGCCGCAGTGATCGAAATGCAGGTGGGTGAACACGACATGGGTGACGTCCCCGGTCGTGACCCCGACCTCCTTGAGCCGGTCGAGCAGCATTCCGCCCACGTGCAGCCTGCCCTTGTCCTCGGCGACGGCGAACCATTCGCCGCCGCCGACATCGACGAGGACCACCGAATCGTCCGGGCCGAGCAGCAGGTAGCCGCCGTACTCCAGCGGTACGTTCCCGTCGCTGTCGAGCCAGCCCGGATCGGCGGCCAGGTCGGCGGACGGGTAGAGCACCTGCGGGGCGACCCCCATGTGGCCGTCCAGGATCGGGCGGACCTGGACCGATCCCACATGGAAGGTCGCCGAGCGCACCTCGTTCACAGCAGCTCCAGGATGGTCGCGTTCGCCAGGCCGCCACCCTCGCACATGGTCTGCAACCCGTACCGGGTTCCCTCCCGCAGCATGCGGTAGATGAGCGTGGTCATCAGCCGCGCGCCCGAACCGCCGAGCGGATGGCCGAGCGCGATGGCGCCGCCATCGGGGTTGACGATCTTCTCGGCGGCACCGGTCTCGGCCATCCAGGCGAGCGGAACCGAGGCGAACGCCTCGTTGACCTCGAACGTGCCGATGTCCTCAATGGTCAGTCCGGCTTTGTCGAGTGCCTTGGCGGTGGCCGGGATCGGCCCGCTCAACATGATCAGCGGATCGTCGCCGACCACGACCGCGGTGTGGATGCGCACCAGGGGAGTCAGTCCCAGTGCCGCCGCGTACTCGCTGGTCGTCACGAGCAGCGCGGCCGCGCCATCGCTGATCTGCGAACTGTTGCCGGCGGTGATGACACCGTCCTCGGTGAAGGCGGGTTTCAGGCCGGCCAGCCTCTCCAGCGACGTCGTGCGCCGGATGCCCTCGTCGGCCCGAACCACGGAGTCCGCGACCGGGATCTCGGCCAGCTGGGTGTCGAAGGCGCCGGAGTCCTGGGCGTGCGCGGCCCGCTCGTGCGACTGGAGGCTGTACTCGTCGAGGCGGTCGCGGGACAGGCCCCATCGGCCGGCCATGCGTTCGGCGCCGACGCCCTGGTGCGGCTCCACATTGTCGTAGCGGGCCAGCAGCCGAGGCGAGTTGGGGGTTTGTCCGTTGGTGCCCATGGACGAGCCGATCGGCACCCGGCTCATCGACTCGACGCCGCCGGCAACGGCGATCTCGTACTGGCCGCTGATCACCCCGGCCGCCGCGAAGTGCACGGCCTGTTGCGAGGAGCCGCACTGCCGGTCGACGGTGGTGCCGGGCACCGACTCCGGCCAGCCCGCGGCGAGTACTGCGTTGCGGGCCACATTGACGCCCTGCTCGCCGACCTGGCCGACGCAGCCCCAGATGGCGTCGTCGACGAGCGCCGGGTCGATGCCGGCTCGCTCGGTCAGTGCATTGAGGACGGTCGCGGACAGGTCCACCGGATGCAGACCGGCCAACCCGCCGTTGCGTTTGCCTACAGGGCTGCGCACGGCAGCCACGATTACCGCGTCACGCACGGAACCTCCCAAGAAGGTGTCATTTGCCTGTCCAGACGGGGGGCCGTTTCTCGGCGAACGCCCGCGCTCCCTCGCGGGCGTCGGCGGAGACGTAGACCGGGGCGAGGATCTCCTCCTGGCGCTGCCAGCCGACCTCGGTCGGCCAGTCGATCGTCCGCGAGGCCACCTCTTTGGTCGCGGCCAGCGCGAGCGGACCGTTGGCGACCATGAGTTCGGCCAGTTCGATCGCGCCGGCGAGCGCCTCGCCGGTGTCGACGACCCGGTTGACCAGCCCCAGCTCGTAGCCGCGCTGCGCGCTCACCGGCTCGCCGGTGAGCAGCAGCTCCAGCGCCACGACGTGCGGGATGCGGCGGGGCAGCTTCAGCGCGGCGCCACCGCCCGCGACCAGCCCGCGTTTGACCTCGGGCACGCCGAACCTCGCGGTGGTCGCGGCCACGACGAGGTCGCAGGCCAGCAGCAGTTCGAAGCCGCCGGCCAACGCCCACCCCTCGACGGCGGCGATCAGCGGCTTGCGCGGTGGAGTCTGGGTGATGCCACCGAGACCGCGTCCCGGCAGGTCCGGGCGTTCGCCGCGCAGGAACGCCTTGAGGTCCATGCCCGAGGAGAAGGTGCCGCCGGTGCCGGTGAGGATGCCGACGCTCAGACCGTCGTCGGCGTCGAGTTCGTCCATGGCCGCGGCGAGGGCGTGTCCGGCCGCGCCGTCGAGCGCGTTGCGTTGACGCGGCCGGTTGATCGAGACGATCAGGATCCGGCCCTTGCGTTCGACCAGTACGACTGGCTCGGTGTCGGTCATTTCGGCTGCATCCGCACCGCGCCGTCGAGGCGGAAGGTCTGGCCGTTGACGTAGGAGTTGGTCAACAGGTGCTCGGCGAGCGCGGCGAACTCGGCCGGGTCGCCAAGTCGTTTGGGGAACGGGATCGTCTTGGCGAGTGAGTCGCGCATCTCGGTTCCCCAGGCCCGCATCGGCGGCGTGTCGAACAGGCCCGGCGCGATGGTGTTGATGCGGATGCCGACGGGCGAGAGATCGCGGGCCACCGGCAGGGTCAACCCCACGATGCCCGCTTTCGACGACCCGTAGCCGACCTGGCCGACCTGACCCTCGAACGCGGCGACGCTGGCCGTCGTGACGATCGCGCCCCGGCCGCCGTCGGCGTCCGGTTCGTTGCGGGACATCGCGGTGGCGGCCAGCCTGACCACGTTGAACGTGCCGACGAGGTTCAACATCACGTAGTTCGTGTAGGACTCCAGCGAATGCGCGGAGGCGTAGGAGCCGTCGCGGCCGATCGTCCGGCCACCGAGGCCGCCACCGCCCGCGCAGCTCACCACCGCGCGCAGGGGCGCGAGCGCGAGCGCGGCATCGACCGCCGCGATGACCTCGGCCTCGCTGGTGATGTCGGCGTGGACGTACTCGACGCCGATCTCGGTGGCGAGCTGTTTGCCCCGCTCGTCGTTGACGTCCAGGATGACGACGCGCATTCCTTCGGCATCCAGGCGCCGCACGGTGGCCTCGCCGAGACCTGACGCGCCGCCGGTCACCACCGCGGATGATCCGCGTAGCTCCATCAAGACTCCTCCTCGGATGGGTGCCTTACTCATTCAAGTCTAACCTAGTGCACTAACAGGGTCTAGTTAGCTATGATTTCGGATATGAGACGCCCAGTAGGCCTTGCCATCCCGAATATGGGCACGGACTCGCCGGACACGGTTCGGGAGCTGCCCAGGATCGCCGAGGATCTCGGCTACGACAGCGTGTGGGTCACCGACCACCTGGTCGGCCTGCGCGCTACCGACGATCTCTACGGCTCGCACTGGATGGAGGCCCTCACCGCGTTGACCTGGGCGGCGGCCAGCACGACCTCGATCAGGGTCGGCACCGGCGTGCTGGTGGTCCCGTACCGGCACCCCGTCCTGACGGCCAAGATGCTTGCCACCGTGGATGTGTTGAGCGGCGGCCGGCTCGATGTCGGGATCGGATCCGGGTGGAGCAAGACCGAGTACCGCGCGCTCGGCGCGGGAGAGTTGTTCGCCGAACGCGGTGCCGCCATGGACGAGGCGCTCGACGTCCTGCTCGCCTGCTGGCGCGGCGGCCCGATCGAGCACAGTGGACGGTACTTCCCGGTCCGCCACGTCGAGGTGCGGCCCGAGCCCGCGCAGCGTCCGCACCCGCCGATCTGGGTGGGCGGCAACAGTGCCGCCGCGATGCGCAGAGCCGCGCGGATCGACGGTGCGCTGTGGCATCCGTGGGACCTGACCCCGGCGCGACTGCGGGAGCGGGGCGAGCAACTGGACGCGCTGGCCGGCCGCCCGGTCACTCGATCGATACGCGTCAACCTCGGCGAGCCGAGCCTGGCGGGCATCGAGGACCTGGTGGACGCCTACCTTGACGCGGGTGCGGTCCGCGTGGTGGTGGAGTTCCGGGGCCACAACGGCCAGCAGGCGCAGGCCTTGGCCCGGCGAGCGGCGAAAGCGCTGTTCGGCTGAAGCGTCACCGGCCGGGGCGGATGTGTCCAGGACCCCGCCCCGGCCGGTGAGATCAGCCGACCGTCTGGCCGGTGAGCTTGCCGCAGATGGGCGTGGCGCCCGGCACGGGATGGAACGCGTTGCCCTGCAACTTCACGATGTAGATGCAGTTGCCGGGGCCGGTGCCGACACTGACATTGCCGATCTGGCTGAAGTTCAGCGTGGCGCCCGTGTAGAGGCCGCCCGCGTCGTAGTCGTGGATGCCGCGCAGTGCGGTGATGTACTGCTGCCGGGACGGGTTCTTCGGCGCGGCCTTCAGACCCGCGATGAAGGCGTCGGCCAGCAGCCAGCCGTAGTACTCGGCGGAGGTGGGCTCGGTGGTGATGCCGGAGTACTTGCGCATCGCGTCGAGCACCGTCCTGGTCGCGGGGGTGCCCAGTTCGAGGGGCGCGAGGAAGGAGGTGAAGTCGTCACCCTGGGCGGCCTGGACCGCGGGCGGCGAGCCGAGCAGGTCCTCGCCGTATCCGGTGAGCACGACCGCCGCCTTGATGGTGACGCCGAGCTGCTTGAGCTGGCCGAGCAGCGCGAACGCCGTATTGGGCAGGATCGGCAGGAAGATGCCGTTCGCGCCGGATTTCTGGATGCCAAGGGCGATGGCGCCCACGTCGGTCGAGCCGATCGGCAGCGAGGTGTCGGTGTAGCTGACCTTCAGGCCCGCTGCCGAGGCTCCGGCCAGATGCGCCTTGACGGCGTTGGCCGAGGCCGCGTCCGGGTAGCCGACGCCGGCCACCGATGTGACGCCTTCCTTGCGGAAGAAGTCGCCGTAGGTGGTGGCGACGGCGTAGTGCGGGTTGTAGCTACCGGTCACCGAGAACATGTTGGTGTAGGCGGCCTCGCCGAACTGCGGAGCGCTCGATCCCTCGGCGATGTAGGGCACGTTCTGCTGATGGAGGAAGTTCACCGCGGCGCTGCCGTCGGCGTTGTCGCCGATCACGGCGAAGGCCTTGTCGTTCTGTACCAGCGTCTGCGCCGCGGACAGCGTGCCCGCTTCCGACGAGGTGGTGTCGGCGACGACGTAGCTGAGCTTGTGCCCGTTGACGCCGCCCTGCGCGTTCTGCAGGTCGAGTCTGGCCTGGATGCCCTTGGCGGCCGTTGCGAAGTCCGAGGAGTACGCACCGGTCATGTCGGCCATGACGCCGACGGTGATGGTTGATCCGGCAGCGGGATCGGCCCCGCTGCCGGTCGAGCTTCCGCAGGCCACCACGGAACTGGCTGTCAGTGCAACGAGCAGTGCTGACCCCAGGAGCCTTTTCATCGTTGACGCTCCCATCGATGTGGCCCGGCGGGCCTTCGGGTGTGTGGGACGTCATATCTAACCAGGATAGTGATGATCCAAGCAAGATGGGGTAGCTGTTAGGTCGATAACTAGGTTAGTCTTGAGGCGCACGAGACGGTGGGAGGTAGCGGTGGACATCGGTGTCACGGCGCAGGTGGAGGAACAGGACCTCCCCGAGTTGGACGTGCTTGGCGAGGACTTCCAGGCCGACGCGGTCGCGGCGCTGGCCGCGGCCCGCACCCGAGGCGGGCTCGCCCGCAGCAGGCGCGGCGTTGAGGTGCTCGGCTACGACCAGGTCGCGGCACTGGTCAACGACACGAGGCTCGACTCACAGAACGCCTCGGTCTACGCCAGGATGGGCGGCCCACCGTCCTTGGTGGACTTTGCGGAGGACGGCCTGCTGGTGGCGATGAGCGGTGACAAGCATCGGCGCATCCGCCGGGTCTTCAGCGCCGGGTTCCGGGTCCGTTACGTCCAGTCCCAGCGATCGGTCATGCACGCCACCGCGCTTGACCTCGTCGGGAGCTGGGGTGAGGACGACTGCGAGTTCGTGCGCGAGTTCAGCAGCCCGTTCCCGATGCACGTGCTGTGCCGCCTGCTCGGGGTTCCCGTCGACGACATCCCGATCTTCACCGCGGCCGCGACCGAACTGCACCTGCTGGCCGCCGTTCCGCTCGCGCCCGGATTCCCGCGCATCGACGCCGCGCTGCGTAAGCTCGCCGACTACATCGCCGACCTGGTGGACCGGCGGCGACGCCGGCCGGAAGAGGACATCGTCAGCTCGCTGATCGCCGTCCAGGAGACCGAAGGCCGGCTCAGCGACACCGAACTGGCCTGGAACCTGGTCAACCTCATCTTCGCCGGCCAGGACACCACCCGCTATCAGCTCGCCTCGACCGTGCGGGCGATCGTCGAGACACCGGGGACCTGGGAGCGCCTTGCCGAGCAGCCCGAGCTGATCCCGGCAGCGGTCGAGGAGGCCCTACGGCTGTATCCGGTGACGCGCTTCCTGGTGCGCATCCCGTCGGCGGACCTCACCATCGGCAACCTGCGGGTGCGCGCGGGCCGTCGGGTGATCCTCAACCTGCTGGCCGCCAGCCGCGACCCCGACCGTTTCCAGCGGCCGGACGAGCTGGTGGTGCCACGCAAGGAGCCACTCTTCGACATCCCGTTCGGCTGGGGCATGCACCACTGTCTCGGCGCGACCGTGGCCAGGGTCGAGATGGAGGCGGCGATCGCGGCGCTGGTAACGGCCTGCACCGACGTGCGTATCGCGCAACCGCCCGAGTTCACGCCGCCCGCCGGCATGTTGTACGGGCCGGAGCGGATGCGCTTGACCTTCTCGCGCCGTGGCTGACGCGGCGGCGTTGGCGGGTCGGGTGGCCTGGGTGAGCGGCGGCGCCAGTGGGATCGGCGCGGCGACCGTCTCCCGGCTGACCGGTCTCGGCGCGAGCGTGGGAGTGCTCGATCTGGTGCCACCGACCGATGGCGTCCATCAGATCTGCGATGTCAGCCGAGCGGAGTCCGTCGCCGCCGCGACCGAGGAGCTGACCAGGAAGCTTGGCCCACCGGACATCGTGGTGACCTGCGCGGGCGTCTCCGAGCCCGCGCCGCTGGACGCCTGTCCACCGGAGGTCTGGGAGCGGCTGATCTCGGTCAATCTCACCGGCACCTTCCTGGTCGCCGCCGCGGCCTACTGGTCCATGGTGACCGGTGGCGGCGGTGGCCGGTTGGTGCTGGTGACCTCGGACTCGGCCGAACGTCCGTTACCGGGCCAGGGCGGTTACGCGGCCGCCAAGGCGGGAGTCACCGCACTGGCGAAGGCTTTCGCGGTGGAGGGTGGGCCGCACGGCATCACCTGCAACGCCGTGTCGCCGGGCGTGGTGGACACCCCGATGTCCCGGAAACGGTGGGGCACAAGGGCGGAGCTGGTCGCGGCCGTGAACTCCTCACCGGTTCGCAACCTGATGTCGGTGGTACTCGATCCGGACGACGTGGCTGCCGCCATCGCGTTCCTCGCGCACCCGGACAGCCGCTACATCACCGGGCAGACCCTGCACGTCAACGCGGGGGGAGTGCTCACATGACCGAACGGACGTTACGGGGCCGCGTCGCGCTGGTGACCGGCGCGACCGGCAGCATGGGCTGCGCCATCGTCGAACGGCTGGTCGCCGACGGCGCGGCCGTGGCGTGCGTCGGGCGCAGCGAGGACCGGGGCACGGCACTGGCCGAGCGGATCGTTCGCGCGGGCGGACGGGCGGTGTGGGTGCGCGCCGATGTCGCCGTCGAGGACGAGGTCCGGGCGGTCGTTGCCGCGGCCGTCGACGAGTTCGGCCGGCTCGACGTTGTGGTCAACGCCGCTGCCGCAACGGATCTGCTGCGCGGGGCCGCCGAAAAACCCGTTGTCGATGAGCCGACCGAGGTCTTCGACCGCATGATGCGGGTCAATCTCTACGGTCCGTTCTGGCTCGCCAAGTACGCCATCCCGCACATGCTCGCGACCGGAACCGGCGGCGCGATCGTCAGCGTCTCCTCGATCAGCGCCAACCGGGTCGACCGGGCCATGCCCGCGTATGCGGCCTCCAAGGCCGCACTGGAGGGCCTGACCCGGCAGATGGCCACCGACTATGCCGGCCATGGCATCCGGGTCAACGCGATCGCGCTGGGTTCGATCCGCAGCGTCGAGACCGCGCACATCCACGACGATCCGACCAACGGCGCCGCGCGGCGGCGCAACCGGATGATCGCCGAACCGGGGACCGTCGAGGACGTCGCCGAACTGGTCTGTTTCCTTGCCTCGCCGCGCAGCGCTTTCGTCACGGCTGCCGTTGTCCCCCTCGACGGCGGCGCGCTGTCGGCCTATCCAGCACCCATCATCGCCGAAGCGGAGTTGCCATGACAGTCGTTGTCACGGGCGGAGGTTCCGGAATCGGCGCGGCGGTCTGCCGGGCGCTGGCGGCGACCGGGACGCCGGTCGCGGTCCTGGACCGCGACCTCGACACGGCCAACGCGGTCGCCGACGAGATCGGCGGCACCGCGCACCAGGTGGACGTCACCGACGAGGCGGCGGTGGAGCGCACCTATCGCGACCTCGGGCCGATCAGCGCCGCCGTCAACTGCGCGGGATTCTCGATCCTGCAACCGATCGTGGCCACCTCACTGGCCGACTGGCACCGGATGACCGCGGTCCACCTCGACGGCACCTTCCTGTGTCTGCGCGAGGCAGCCGCTTCGATGATCGAGCACGGTGTCGCCGGTTCCATCGTGAACATCGCCTCGGTCAACGCCCAGTTCGCCCATCGTGGCCTTGCCGGTTACAGCGCGGCGAAGGCCGGCATCGTCATGCTCAGCCGCGTCGCGGCGCTGGAACTCGCGACCGCCGGAATCCGGGTCAACTGCGTGGCACCGGGAATGGTGGTCACCGGCATGAACAGCTGGCGGCTGGCGGACGAGAGCTTCGCGGCCACCTGGACCGGTGCGGTACCCAGCGGACGCGTCGCCGCGCCGGTGGACATCGCCAGGGTGGTCGCGTTCCTGGTCGGGCAGGACAGCGGGTGGGTCACCGGCCAGACGATCGTCGCGGACGGCGGCGCGTCGTTGCGGATCGAACCCAAGGTGACCGAGGACGACAGGTGGACGCCCGCCGCCCAGTTCGCGGTCCGTCAGGCCCGCTAAAGCGGGCAGCAGTCCGGACGGGTGGCAGGAACGGGGCGCGGTTTCACGCGCCGGGAGAGTCGACCACCAGCACGAGCTTCCCGCGCAGGTGACCGTCCTCGCCGACGCGGTGCGCCTGCGCGATCTCGGCGAGCGGGAAGGTCTTGGCGACCGGGAGCGAGAAACGCCCGGACTCGATCAACTCGCCGATCTCGGCGAGCACCTGGACCGCGCGGCCGGCGTCCCCGCTGCTGAACCGCACCCCGTGTTCCCGCGCGCCATCGAAGTCGGCGATCGTCAGGACGTGCGCCGCCTCGCCCGCGAGCTTGACGAGTTCGGGCAGGATGCCGCTTCCTGCGACATCAAGGGCCAGGTCGACGCCGTCGGGAGCGAGCGCGCGAACCCGCTCGACGAGGTCATCGCCGTAGGCGACGGGCTCGGCTCCCAACGAGCGAAGGTACTCGTGGTTTGCCGGACCTGCGGTGCCGATCACGCGCGCACCGCGCACCACGGCGAGCTGAACCGCTGCGCTGCCGACACTTCCGGAGGCGCCGCTGACGAGCAGCGTGCTGCCGCCTCGATGGCGGCCGGCAGCGCGGCAGCGCCTGGGAAGTCGAGCGACGGCGGGATCGGTGCGTAGTAGGACAGCACCGCCATCTCGGCCTGGGCCGCCCCCTCCGCGGAGAAGCCGAACACCCGATCGCCGATGGCGACGTCCGCAACGCCCTCGCCCAGTTCGTCGACGATGCCCGCCGCCTCGTGGCCCATGGTCTGCGGGAGCCGCGCGTCCATCAGGCCCTTGCGCTTCTTCCAGTCGCTCGGGTTGATGCCGGCCGCGCGCACCGCGATCCGGACCTGGCCGGGACCCGGATGTGGATCGGGGAGTTCCACGATCTCAAGGACCTCCGGGCCGCCGAACCGGTCGAAACGGACTGTCTTCATCCTTCGCTCCGATCTCGACCCCGAGGCGTCGCGGTTGCCGCGCGCTCGCCAGTGTGCCAGCCTCGCGAGCCGAGCCGAGCCGCCGTCGTCCTAGCCGTCGGCGCCGAGGTAGCCGCGGAGCGCGTGATCGGCCGCGTCCTCGGCGGGCCCTCGCCAGACGACCGTGCCGCGTTGCAGCATCAGGCATTCGTCGGCAAGGGCGAGCGCCCTGTGCACGAACTGCTCGATGAGGATGATCGCCGCGCCACGCGCACGCATGGCGGCCAGCGTGGCGAAGACCAGGTCCACCATTTTGGGTGCGAGGCCGAGCGAGAGTTCGTCGGCGACCACCACGGCCGGGGTGGTCGCGACGGCCCGGCTCATGGACAGCATCTGCTGCTCGCCGCCGGACAGCCGTCCCGCGAGTTGCCGCCGTCGTTCTCCCAGCACCGGAAACGTCGCGTAGACCGCGTCCAGCGCGGGCTGCCGTTCGCGCCGGGGGAGCGTCAGGGTGGCCAGCCGCAGGTTCTCGGCAACGGTGAGCGAGGCGAAGATTCCGCGTCCCTCGCTCAGATGCAGCAGTCCCTGCCGGCGGATCCGGTATGCCGGGGCGTGTGTGACGTCGATGCCGTTGATCAGGATGCGACCCGCGCTCGGCGGGACAAGGCCGGACACCGCGCGGGCGAGTGAACTCTTCCCGGCGCCGTTGGCGCCGAGCACCGCCACGACCGAGCCTGCCGCCACGTCGAGGCTGACCTCCCGCAGCGCCTTCGCGGGCCCGTAACGCACGTCGACGCCGTCCAGGACGACTGCCGGGGTCGTGCCGTTCATCTCGCTCACCCGATTTCCTGGCCGGCGACTGCTTCGCCGAGATAGGCGGCCTGGACGCGGGGGTCGGCCGCGATGTGCGCGGGTGTTCCGCTGGCGATCACGCGTCCGAAGTCGAGCACGTTGACCTGAGCGGACAGATCCAGCACCAGTTCGACGTCGTGCTCGACCAGGAGCACGGCCAGGTCGCCGCGCCGGACGATCTCGCGCAGCGTCTCGGCGAGTCGTGCGGTCTCCGGTGAGTCCAGTCCGGAGAACGGTTCGTCGAGCAGGAGCACGGCTGGATCGCAGGCGAGACTCCTGCCGAGTTCGACCAGTCGGCTGGTCCCGAGCGGCAGCCCGATCGCCGGGCCGTCGAGCAGATGCTCGATGCCCAACTGGGCGGCCAGTTCGCCGATCCTGGCCGCTTCCGGTGCGGGAGCGGCGCGGAAGGCTTTGCCGGTCACCAGATCGCTCCACAAGCGACGGTGGGCGAACCGGACCCGGTAGGCCAGTGCGAGGTGCTCGCGCACGGTAAGGCCGGTGAACAGCTCAGGATGCTGGAAGGTCCTCGCCATCCCGGACCGGGCCCGTGTCTGGGCGCTGGTGCCGGTGATGTCCCTACCGTCGAGCGCGACCGTTCCGGCCTGCGGCGTGCGCAGCCCCGAGAGCACCGCGAACAACGTGCTCTTGCCGGCGCCGTTGGGTCCGACCAGTCCGGTGATCGCGCCTGCCGCGACCTCGATGTCGACGGTGTCCAGCGCGAGCAGTCCGCCGAAGCGGACGGTGACATCGCGCGCCGCCAGTCGAGGAGTGCTCACCGCGCCACCTCCGACGGCTCGGCCGGTGTCTCAACCAGTTCCGGTGTGGACGGTGGTGCGGACACGTTGCCGCGTAGCAGCCGTTCCATCAGCCCGCGCAGTTGCCGCGCGTGCATGGCCACCACCCCGTCGGGGTTGGCCACCAGCAGGATGGCGCCGATGCCGAAGCCGATCGAGGGCACCTGGGCCCAGTCACCGGAGAGGAACGTCTGGGCAACGGCCGGCAGGATCGTGAAGGTCAACCCGGCGAGCACCGCACCGGTGACGCTGCGCACGCCCACGGTCACCACGACGGCCAGCCAGATCAGTCCGCCGAAGGTCGAGAACGACGCGGGAACGGCGGATCCGGCGTACATCGCGGCCAGCGCTCCGCCGATCGCGGCGACCCCGGCGCCGAGCCCGCTGACCAGGACCTTCGACCGCACCACGCTGAGCCCGATGGTTCGTGCGGCGGGCGGGCTGGTGCGTACCGCGCTCAGCGCGAGGCCTGCGGTGGATCGCCGGAGGTTGATGGTGATCAGCCCGAACACCAGCAACACGCCGAGGCACAGGTAGGCGAAGGGTAGGTCGTCGGTGGCGAAGCCGGGCCGGTTGAGCGTGACGCCCGCGCCGTACTGGTCGAACATGTTGAGCGTGAACACGATCATCTCGACCAGCAGGCCGAGGCTCAGCGTGACAAGGCTGATGAACAGGTCACCGAGCCGCAGCGTCAACACGGCCACCAACACCCCGAGCAGGCCGATGCCGATGGCGGCGGCGAGGACGGCCGGGAGCAACGGCCAGTGGTGGACGGTGACGAGCTGAGGCAAGTAGTTCTTTTGCAACAGGCGATCACGACTGAGTACAGCGCTCCGATACACAGCTGTCGGACCGTGTATGGCATGAGTGAGACCCCGCTGAGTGAAGTGCCGCCGACCGTAACGCGTGGGACCTCTTGCCGGGCTAGCTGCGCTGCTCCATCCGCGCTACATCAATCGTTCGGTCAGGCGATGGCCACCGTGAGCGAGGCCGACCAAGCGCCGCAGTATTCGACGTTGGAGCTGTGGGGGCGCGGGGCGGCCACTGTCGCGGTGGCCGGTGTCGCTGCCTACGCTTCCTATCAACATCAACGCGACTTCGCTCTGGCCGGCGGAGCCGACTTGGCCACCGCCGAACTGTGGCCGCTGTCGGTGGACGGGTTGCTGGTGTTGTCCACGGCCGGTCTGCTGCGCGACGCTCGCCGTACCAGCCGGCGAGCGCGGATGTTCCTGTGGGCCGCATTCACCGCCGGTATCATTGTGTCCCTGGCAGCGAACATTGCGACCGCGCCGTCGATGAGTTGGGCGCCGATCCTGGTGGCCGGTTGGCCGCCGGTCGCGCTGCTGTTGGCCGTGGAACTGCTCGGGCACCGTCACAGGCGAGACGGCCAACAGGCGGAACGAGAACCTGGCGGAGGCAACGGCGCCCGCAACGAGAAGCCTGTCGAGAACAGCGCCGAGGGTGGCACTCGGTCCGGGACTGGCGCGCCGGCCGACAAGGTGATCACTCTCGCCGAGACTCGACTGTCTCGTCATACCGCCGAGGAAGTGATGTGGGAGCACTATCGGCGCGCGATGGCTGCCGGGCTGCCCGCGCCGACCGGCGCTGAGCTGGACGCCATCGCCAACACGAACAACTACGGGAGGGCGGTTCTACGGAAGTGGAGGCGCAACGGACGCACCGGTCCCCTGTCGATGTCTATCGTGCGGTGATCACCGAGCGCCGCGCGGGGCTTCGTGTGCTGGACCGATACAGTTACACCGATGTTGTGTCCTGGAGGTATGAGAAAACCTTTGACGCCCGAACAGCGGAGCCTGCGGGCCAAAGCCGCCGTGGATGCCAGTTGGGCCGGCACCAGTGACCGTTCCGCCCGCACCGAGCCCGCCCGCCGGGCGGCGCTGGCCCGGTTTGAACAGCAAGTTGATCCGGACCGCGAACTTTCCGAAGAGGAACGGCGGTGCCGTGCCGAGTCGGCCCGCCGCTCCTACTTCCGCTACTTGGCACTGCGCAGCGCCCGCAAACGCGGCAGCCGACATTAGCCAATGGGCGAGGACGGTGGCGCGGTCATCCATGCGGGCAGGCCTGTTGGAGGGTTTGGTCTATTTCTTGGGGCGGTGGTAGAGGCGTCGTATGTCCGGGGGTTCGGCGTTCTGGACTAGCGATTCCCACGCTTGGCCAGACGACTTGGTCGCGAGTTCGGCGTTGGGCACTGCCTCTGAGGCAAGTGATGCTCTCTGCCGCTGACCGGCGAAGCGGGCCTTGTACCGATCCCTTGTTGACCAGTGCTCAATCTCTTTCCACCGGTCAGCAGACCAACCGCGAGTAAGCCGGCCATCTGCTTCCTCGATTTCGACGTCCGGGGCTGGGAACGGGGCTGCCGTGTCAGCGAAGCGGTCGATCCACTTGCGGACCGCTTCCGTGGTGACACCGAGGCGGGAGGCGATCTTGGACGCTCCCCAATATGTCGTCATGGGCCCTCCACGCGTTGGGCAACGCGGCGTTGTCTGCTTACCATACACAGCGCATCAGTCGCTAAATCCAATCTGGTCTCACCTCCAGCGGATCGGTGGGGTCCGACTGAGATCTGCCGGTCGTGTCGTCGGGAGGCGACCCGGCGACACGACCGGCAGACGGTCAACAACACCAACTCAGGCGAACAGGGAGATCAACTCGACTGATCATCACCGCCTGACGAGCCACGACGGCGCCCAAGTACAGCGGCGATGATGGCGCCAGCAGCGGAAATGATCGCTGCCAGCACGGCGGGGTCTGACATGGATAGGTCTCCATGCGGATAAGGGCACCGGACCGCTTCCGATGCCTACGGTCCTGAGACGACGCACGGCGATCACCGTGACGCGGAGTTGCTGATTTTCCGGCGCGTTGGCTGAGTTTCTGGGCCAAGGCGGGAACGTCAGGAGAGTGCGCGTGAGGTAGACCCCCCGTGCGTGGGCGGACACCGTGCGTTGCTGGGCGGCAGCGCTGGGCACGTTCGTCGACCAGGTGCGTGCCACGACCGGTGCGGCGCAGGTCGACATCGGCGGCCACTCCGGGGACAGCACCGTGCCCGCCTACTGCTACCTGAAGGTCGACGGCGGCGCGACCAAGGTCAAACACTTCGTCGGGTTCGGCCTGAACTACCAGGGCACCACCCTCGACGGCCTCGCCACTCTCGCCAAGGCACTCGGCCTGATCAGCCGCTGACCGCGATCGGCTGCGCGGCCTGTCGGAGTACCGGCCCGGCTCTGCTTTCCTGACCGCGTTGGACACCGGCGGTGTCGCGGTTCCCGGACCGATCTACACCAACATCGTCAGCAGGGACGACGAGGTGGTTACCCCGTACACCAGCGGCGTCATCAACCAGGCCGGCGGGCACCGTCACCAACATCATCATCCAGAACGTCTGCGCCCTGGACGTCACCGGCCACATCGGTCAAGCCATAGACCCGAACGTGACCCACCTGGTCCTCAGCGCCCTCGAACCGGGCCCCGTGCCCTGCCAGCCCTTCGTCGACCCAGACATCTGAGCACCAGCCGAGCGAAGCATGCTCTCGCTGTCAACAGAACATGCCCCGACTATGCCATTACCCGCAGCGCCGAGGTACAGCTTCTATCTCGGTCGCGCCCATAGACGACGAAAAACCGACTCTTTCTTGGGATCGATGGGCTCGCATCCGTTGACCTTCTGCTGAAAATCAGACATGCGGGGGTGGGCTACCTTGATATAGTAATCGAGGATCGGCTGCCAATATTCGCGCGCTTTAAACGCATCACCTGAAAGGAAGGCTATTCGGCCCGCGATATCATTCAGTTCAATCCAATAATTGTCCCGAGAACCACTTTTTTCGATATCCTGATCCGCTAGCTCGTATTCTGCCTTAGCATCGCTAATGTTATTCATCGCAGTCAGGGCGTCTGCTCGCACCATGCGAAGTCGCCCAAGATTGCGTGGCCCATGTGTCCGAACCTCCTCTGCCGCAGCGGGCTCTGCCGCGTCTAGCCACCGCAACGCCTCGGCTAGATCATTGTCTCCACCCATTACGACCAAAGATTTGGCCAACTTTCGGGCGTCGATACTGAACGACCGCTTGTCGTCAATTTCTTGATCGACAGCGACTGATCGCCGGTACGCTGCCGCAGCGTTCTCAGCTTGACCGATATCCAGATATAGATCACCGCGAAATTCCGAAACGGAAGAGTAGTCTTGACGGTCAATGTAATCGCTCGAACAAGCCTTCAAAAACTGTTCGGCTATCGCCAACTCCGAGCTGGCCAGTTCGAACTGATGCTGTCCCCGGTGGGCTCGGCTCTGTGCTTGGTGTGCCCGCACGATCAACCTCGGATTACCGGATCGTTCCGCGCTCAGAATCCCGTATTCGTTGACAATCGCGTACAAATCATGCTCGCCCTCAGTCAGCATCAACAACTCAAGAGCACCACACAGTTGGCATACATCGACATCGCGGCGCATCCGATATGCCGTAGCTACGAGGTCAGGCCAGACATGTCGCTCAGCGACCATCCATTTACCAGGTGGACCCGACAACGACCAAGGCGCAACCCGTCGTTGGCCATACGCGCGCAGGCGATCGCCCGCATGGTGGTCTCCTGCCACCGCGTTGTCGGCGTAGTAAGTCACCGTCCTCGCCGAGAAGTGATCCAAGTCGATGTCGAAGCGCCCGGCATACTCGACTGCATAGTTGTGCACGTGCTGGTGAAGACGGAACCGACCCTTGATACCAACAGCCAACAGTCCGGCATCCTGGAGGGCCGCGATGGCGTCGTCGGCAGCGTGCCCCAACAGGTAGGACGCGCTAGCACGGGTAAATTCCTGTCCCGGATGCCCAGCCAGCGCCGCAACGTCCCGCATGATCGGTTCAGGCAGCTGCGAGCACGACCTCGCCGCCCATCCTGTGATCGACTCGGCGAACCGTGGTAGATCAGTTGCTCGAAACCCGGCAAGCACCGACGACACCGCTCCGTCCTCGTCGACCCGCCTACCCAGTTCCACCCCGAGCATGCGCAGCGGCCAGGGCATCCGGTCACAGTAGTCCAGCAGAGCCTTGGCTTCCTCCAGTTCACTGTCCAGATGGTGTCGACCGTAGGAATGCGCCAGCAGATCCAATGCTCCGTCATCGTCAAGACCGTCGAGCACAACGAAATCGTAAGCATCGCGAAGTTCGCCAGTGAGCTGGCGAACGGTCACCAGCATCAAACTCGTCGGCGAGCACGGCGTCAGTGCCGCAATTTCGGATACCTGTATCGCATTCTCGACTATCAGGGTGATCTGGCGTTCAGCCGTCGCGCGAAGATACTGCACGTCCAGCTCAGGCCCGATCGGCAACAGCGCCGATGCGGGGATACCCAGCTGAAGGAGGACTTCGCGTTTCAGCTCACCCAGGTCTCGCGGCGTCAAGGGCGCGTTCGCGCGACGTCGCAGATCACAATTTACATAAACGGGCGGAGCAGAGCCGGCCCAGCCCCAGCACAAGACCATTGTGGTCTTGCCACAGCCGATCGGGCCAGCCACGATCCACACACCGTCCTTAGGGCGATTCCTCTGGAGTTCGGCACGATCACAAAGCTGCGGCAGCTGACGCCGCTCGTTGAATTTCTCCAGTGTTGCTAGATCATTTTCCCCAGGTAGGTGTCCCGTCCGGCGTGGCATACACGCAGGTCAGCGCACTCTCGGTAAGGGTTCACGGTGTTGGTCATCGTGCACCGTCACTGGAGGGTCTGGATGCTCTCTCTGGAGGAAGAGGTGGAAGCGCACGCGCTTCACCGGCGGGGATGGTCGATCTCGGCGATCGCCCGCCATCTCGGGATCGATCGTAAGACCGTCCGGGCTTATCTCAACGGAGATCGGGTTCCTGGGCAGCGGGTCCGTTTGGTGCCGTTGCTGATCGAGGCGTTCGTGCCTTACTGCCAGCAACGTCTGGCCGATGATCCGCATTTGTGGGCGTCAACATTGTTCGACGAGATCGTGGAACTCGGGTTCACCGGTTCCTACCCGAGCCTGACCGCCGCGATCCGCGCCCTGGCGTTGCGGCCGCACTGCGAGCCTTGCCATACCGTCAAAGGCCGCGACACCGCGACGATCGAGCACCCGCCGGGCGAGGAAACCCAGTGGGACTGGGTCGAGCTGCCCAACCCGCCCGAATCGTGGAATGCCGGCCCGCACGCGCATGTGTTGGTCGGTGCGCTGGCGTATTCCAGTCGGTGGCGCGGTGTTTTGGCGCCCAGCGAAGACTTCCCGCACTTGGTCGAGGCCCTGGAAGCGGTCGTGACCCGGCTTGGTGGGGTCTGTCCGTGGCCATGAGAAAGTCCTCGTGTGTGGCCAGGTGTAGGTCCTCGCTGGTGGCCAGGTAAAAGTCCCCACCCCTCGTTCGTCGTGTCGACCGGGAGTAGTTGGCCTGGGCGGTGACGGTGGCGGTGCCAACCAGTCACTG
>DATATE010000220.1:0-2586 GCA_036268955.1 Pseudonocardiaceae bacterium | reverse complement strand
TACGGGGCACGCAAGGTCTGGGTCCAGCTCAACCGGCAGGGCGGGGATGTGGCCCGGTGCACGGTCGAACGGCTCATGCGCGAGAGCGGGTTGCGTGGCCTGCTGTGGGACAAGTCGCCACGCACGACGCGGCCGGCCGCGAAGACCGGCAGGCCCGCTGATCTGGTGAAACGTGACTTCAGGGCCACCCGGGTGAACGAACCGTGGTGGCCGACATTACCTACGTGCGCACCGCCGCCGGCTGGGTTTACGCGGCGTTCGTGCTTGATGTCTTCTCCCGTTTGATCGTCGGCTGGCAGGTCGCCACCAGCCTCTACACGGATCTGGCGCTGGACGCGCTGCAGATGGCGATCTGGCGCCGCCAGGCCACCGGCGTGGATCTGGCCGGGCTGGTTCATCACAGCGACCGCGGAGTGCAGCCCGAACTCAACCGGTCGTCGCAACATCAACTTATTTGCACGATAGCAGGTAATCGTTGAGGGCTTCAGCCGGCGTCTTCCAACCGAGAGTCGTGCGGGGCCTGCTGTTGAGCGCCGCAGCGACCGCATGAAGGTCCTCATGGGCGTACCTGGCCAGATCGGTGCCTTTCGGAAAGTACTGCCGTAGCAGGCCATTGGTGTTCTCGTTCGTGCCGCGCTGCCAGGGACTGTGCGGATCGGCGAAGTAAATGGCCAGACCCGTGTCAACACGCAACTGTGCATGCTGGGCCATCTCTGCGCCCTGGTCCCATGTCAGCGACCGGCGAAGCTGCTCAGGCAGCGTGACAATCGTTGAGGCGACGGCATCACGAACCGCTTCGGCGCCGTGCCCAGCCAGCGCGGGGCCGTTGTTGACTCGGGGTTCCTCGCCATGCCCAGCCATGCGCGGCAGATGCAGCAACATCGTGAATCGCGTGGTGCGCTCGACCAGCGTCCCGATCGCCGAACTGTCCAGGCCGACGATGAGGTCACCTTCCCAATGTCCGGGCACCGCGCGGTCCTCGGCTTCGGCCGGCCGCTCGCTGATCATGACCTCGGGGCTGACGAACTTCTTACCGCGGCCCCGAGTTCGAGCTCGAGGTACTCGCAGTGCCCGCCCGGTCCGCAGACACGCGGTCAACTCGCGGCGCAACGCACCGCGACTCTGAACGTAGAGCGCTTGGTAGATGGCCTCGTGTGAGATCCGCATCGTCTCATCATCGGGGAACTCGAGCCGGAGCCGATTGGCGATCTGTTCTGGGCTCCACGCGGTGGCCCACCGCCGGTCTTGTCGAGGTCCGTGCCGGCGGCCCTTCCACACCGTCGTTGTCGGCGCGGCAGCCGGCTGGCCGCCAGGCCGGGTGATCGTCCCGTCCAGTCGGTCCTGCACGTACTGGCGCAGCCGCCCATTCTTCACCAATTTCGCAGCCTTGGGTCGTCGGCCGCGCCGGACGGCGTGCCATTGGGCGTTCGTAGCCCGGTAGTCAAGGCGACCGCCACGCGTGGTGGCGTTGCGTCGTAGTTCCCGTGAAATCGTTGACGGTGAACGTCCCAGCGCCCTGGCGATCTCGCGGACACGGGACTTCTGGACGCGCATCAGCGCGATCTCCTCCCGCTCGGCGAACGACAGGTACCGGTCCGAGACTGGCGTGCCGCTGACAGGTCGCATGCCGCCAGCTTCGCGGAACCACCGCGTCCCGACCGGAGCCGACACGCCGCACATCACCCCGGCTTCCTCGCTTGACACACCCCGCGCGATCAGATCCCAGAATCGCTGCTGATGCTCGCGTCGCCATACCGGCGGCCGTCCCGGTGATCGCATCGCCGGCCTGCCCGTCGCTGCCGCGGCCCATCCACGTGGTCGTCCCATTTCCACCTCCGTGATCGAGGTGTTGCGACGACTGTTTGAATTCACCCAGTATCGAGCGGTGCGCTACACCCAGCGCCTGGCCGAGGCCGAGGCCGTCGCCTCGGTGGGGTCCACGGGCGACAGTTACGACAACGCGATGGCAGAAGCGTTCAACTCCCTGTACAAAGCCGAACTCGTCCGCAACCGTGGGCCGTGGCGAGGGATCGACGACCTTGAGATCGCGACCGTCGAGTACATCGACTGGTACAACGACCGGCGCCTGCACGGCGAGCTGGGTCACCTCCCACCCGCCAAGTACGAAGCACTACACGCCATGGCCCACTCGGTCATCGCAACCCTGAAACCAACTAATCCAGTCTCCACGAAACCCGGGGCTTGACACCTCCTTCACCCCGACCGCCGAATACGTCGACGCATTCGGTGCCGGGCTGCGCGCCGTCTGGGACACCGCCGTCGGCCAACGTCCACTAAACCGTGACCACACGACCGCAGCATCAACAGGAACCGACTCCGCGCCTTGACTCCGGGGCGACATCGGGCGGTATGTGGGATTGTCGCTGATCACGGGCCTCGTGTGCGGCGGTGTTGAGCGCGAACAACGCGTCGATAGCCTGGGGGGCCAGTCCTTGCAGGATCGAAACATGGCGTCGTTACGACCTGACCGTCGGTCGGCCGCGGGTCGCCGCCGCTGACGGGCAGTGGTCGATCGCCCACGAGCAATAGTCAATACCTGTGGATGAAGATCTTTTATGCGGCGGT
>DATATE010000219.1:0-16990 GCA_036268955.1 Pseudonocardiaceae bacterium | reverse complement strand
GGCCCGCAACCAGATCGCGGGCGGCAGGGGATCACGGGAGTCCGCGTACGCGGCGCTGCCCGTGCGGCCGATGGGCCAGACGCCGACCCGGTACCACATCAGCCTGGACGTCGCTGACCGAGCGGGCGTGCTGGCACAGGTGGCCGCGGTGTTCGCCGAGCACGACGTGAGCATCGCCGCGGTCCGGCAGGAGGGGCGTGCTGTGGACGCCAGCCTGGTCGTCGTCACCCATGCGGCGCCCGATGCTGCCCTGCGTTCCACGGTGGACAAGATCGCCGGCCTGCCCGTTGTGCGGGACGTGGTCAGTGTCATGCGGGTTGAGGGTGAGGGGCCGTAACGATGTCAGCTGCATGGCCAGGTGTCATCAAGGCTTATCCGGATCGGGTGGCGATACCTGACGGCGCGCGGATCGTCACGTTGCACGAGGGCGGCACACCGTTGCTGGCGGCGCCGCGGCTGTCCGACCTGACCGGCTGCCAGGTGCTGCTGAAGGTCGAGGGCGCCAACCCGACGGGCTCGTTCAAGGACCGCGGCCTGACCGTCGCGGTGACGTGGGCGCTGGCGCAGGGCGCGCGGGCGGTGATCTGCGCGTCGACCGGCAACACGTCGGCGTCCGCGGCGGCCTACGCGGCCAGGGCCGGCATGACCAGCGCGGTCCTGGTGCCCAGCGGCAAGATCGCGCTGGGCAAGCTGGCCCAGGCGGTGGCCTACGGCGCCCGGATCCTGCAGGTCGACGGCAATTTCGACGACTGCCTGGAGCTGGCCCGCAAGACGGCGTCGCAGTACCCGATCACGCTGGTCAACTCGGTGAACCCGGTGCGCATCGAGGGCCAGAAGACGGCGGCGTTCGAGATCTGCGACAGCCTCGGCCGGGCACCGGACGTGCACGTGCTGCCGGTCGGCAACGCCGGCAACATCACCGCCTACTGGAAGGGCTACCGCGAGTACGCCGCCGACGGCGTGATCTCGGCCACCCCCCGGATGTTCGGTATCCAGGCGACCGGCGCCGCGCCGCTGGTGCACGGCGCACCGGTGAGCGCCCCGGAGACGCTCGCCACGGCCATCCGGATCGGCAATCCGGCCTCGTGGACCGGCGCGGTGGCCGCGCGGGACGAGTCCGACGGGCTGTTCCACGCCGTCACCGACGAGCAGATCCTGCACGCCTACCGGCTGCTGGCCGCCCAGGAGGGCGTGTTCGTCGAACCGGCGTCCGCGGCCAGCGTCGCCGGCCTGCTCGCCACCACGGCGGACGGCAGGCTGCCGGCCGGGTCGCTGGTGGTGTGCACCGTCACCGGGCACGGCCTGAAGGATCCGAACACGGCCCTGGAGGGCGTGCTGGAGATCGAACCGTTGGCGGTGGATCCGCAGGCGGTCGCATCGGCGCTGGAGCTGGCGTGAACGAGGTGGCCGAGGTGGCCACGGAGCTGCCCACCGCGGTGCGGGTTCGGGTACCGGCGTCCAGCGCCAATCTCGGGCCCGGCTTCGACGCGCTCGGGCTGGCGCTGGCGCTCTACGACACCGTCGACGTGCGGCTGGCCGAGTCCGGCCTGGTGGTGCGCGCCACCGGCCAGGGTGCGGACACCGTGCCCACCGACGAGACCCATCTCGTGGTGTCCGCGCTGCGTGCCGCCTGCGACAGCGTCGGCTTCCACCCGCCGGGACTGGTGCTGAACTGTGACAATGCCGTGCCCCATGCGCGCGGCCTCGGCTCGTCGGCGGCGGCCGTCGTCGCGGGCGTCGCGGCCGGGTTCGCCCTGGCCGGCCGGCTGGTGGACGACTCGGCGCTACAGGTCGCGGCCGAGTTCGAGGGGCACGCGGACAACGCGGCGGCCAGCTTGCTGGGCGGTCTGGTGATCGCCTGGCAGGACGCCGGCCGCTACCACGCGGCACGCCTGGAACCGCACCCTGACCTGCGGCCCGTTCTGCTGGTGCCGGCCGACGAGTCGGCCACCAGGACCACCAGGGGACTGCTGCCCGAACGGGTGCCGCACTCCGACGCCGCGTTCGCCGCCGGTCGGGCCGCGCTGGCCGTGCACGCCATCACGGTGGCGCCCGAGCTGCTCCTCGCGGCCACCGAGGACCGCCTGCACCAGGGCTACCGCGAACCGGCGTGGCCGGCGACGTCCCGACTGGTGGACACGTTGCGCGCGGCCGGTGCGCCCGCGACGGTGTCCGGCGCCGGACCGTCCGTACTGGTGCTCACCACGAACGGCCGACTGCCGGACGGCGTCGACACAATGGGATTCTCCGTGCTGCCATTGGATATCGACCGGATCGGCGTTCGGGTGACCCGAACGGGCTGAGGCGGGTGGCACAACGCGCTTCGGTAACCCCGACGTCAGCGCGATGTTGCCCGATGTTGCGGTACGGCGCGGCACGCCGGGCCGGTTGTTGCACGCTTGGACGCCTGCGTCTACGCTCAATGCCAGATCAGTCACCGCGCGCACGGACGCCGGTGCAGCTCCCAGGTGCGATGCAAGCGGGTTGGTGCAGGCCCTGGGTGGCACTCCTGCTGAAAGGTGGCCCCGCGACGGCGGTGGTCGGCATTGGTGGGTACCCGACAGCCGTGGTGACCGAGCAGCTCGTGCCGGCGGTCCGTTCTTTCTCGTCCTGACAGACGAAACCGAACAAGGGCGGCCTGCACTGGGCGAATTGTCGGTCCGCGTTCCGACGGCCGGCAAGTCCGCTGGTCCACGTAGGAGGCGTGGACCGGTCAGGAAGGACATGTGTGAGCAACACCGATCTGCTGAGCAGCGACGCGACGTCAGCCGCCTCGACTGCGACATCCTCTGCCACCGAACCGCACGCGGGCGCCAACGGCTCCACACCGCGCAAGCGTGCCGGCCTGTCCGGCATGGTCCTCGCCGAACTGCGTGAACTCGCAGGCGAACTGGGGCTGCGTGGCACCGCCGGCATGCGCAAGAGCGACCTGATCGCGGCCATCAAGGAGCGGCAGGCCGGTTCGTCCGGCGGCCGTGCCAATGGTCGCACCACCTCGGCGGCCAAGGACCAGACCGAGCTTCCCGTCACGCGCACGGCCACCGCGCCGAGCACCCCACCGGCCGAGCAACCGGCCCGGCAGGAGCAGCGGGACGGCGAGGACGGTGGGCAGACCCGTACCCGGCGCCGCCGCGCCGCGTCCCGTCCGGCGGGCAGCCCGGAGGGCGGGAGTCAGCGGGACGGTGGTCGCGAGTCCGACACCCAGTCGCGTGACGATGCCCAGGGTGAGCGCCGTGACCAGGCGGAACGGGCCAACGACCGGTCCGGTGACCAGCGCGCCGAGCGCGGTGACCAGCGGGCCGAGCAGCGCACCGGTGAGCGCACCGGTCGACAGGGGGGCGACAGGAGCGGTCAGGGCGACCGGCCGGCGAACCGGCCGGGCAGTGCCACCGACGATGACGACGACCGCGGCGGTCGCCGGGGCCGCCGGTTCCGCGACCGCAGGCGTGGTCGGGGCCGGGGCGACGGCGAGGGCGGCGGCGGCGGTGCCGGCCGTGGTGGCGGCAACACCGACACCGAGATCCGCGAGGACGATGTCCTGCTGCCGGTCGGCGGCATCCTGGACGTGCTGGACAACTACGCGTTCGTGCGCACCTCCGGCTACCTGGCCGGTCCGAACGACGTGTACGTCTCGCTGTCCCTGGTCCGCCGCTACGGTCTGCGTCGCGGTGACGCGGTCACCGGTGTGGTGCGCCAGCCCCGCGACGGCGAGCAGCAGCGGCAGAAGTTCAATCCGCTGGTGCGGGTGGACAAGATCAACGGGCTGGACCCCGGCGAGGTCAAGGACCGGCCGGAGTTCACCAAGCTGACCCCGCTGTACCCGAACGAGCGGCTGCGCCTGGAGACCGAGCCGCACGTGCTCACCACGCGCGTCATCGACCTGGTGATGCCGGTCGGCAAGGGGCAGCGTGCGCTGATCGTGTCGCCGCCGAAGGCCGGCAAGACGATGGTGCTCCAGTCGATCGCGAACGCGATCACGACCAACAACCCTGAGTGCCACCTGATGGTCGTGCTGGTGGATGAGCGGCCGGAAGAGGTCACCGACATGCAGCGGTCGGTGCGCGGTGAGGTCATCGCGTCCACCTTCGACCGCCCGCCGTCGGACCACACCAGCGTCGCCGAACTGTCCATCGAGCGCGCCAAGCGCCTGGTGGAGATGGGCCACGACGTGGTCGTCCTGCTCGACTCCATCACCCGCCTGGGCCGCGCCTACAACCTGGCGGCGCCGGCGTCCGGCCGCATCCTGTCCGGTGGTGTCGACTCGACGGCGCTGTTCCCGCCGAAGCGGTTCCTCGGCGCGGCACGCAACATCGAGAAGGGCGGCTCGCTGACCATCTTCGCCACGGCCCTGGTGGAGACCGGGTCCACGGGCGACACGGTGATCTTCGAGGAGTTCAAGGGCACCGGCAACGCCGAGCTCAAGCTGGACCGCAAGATCGCCGACAAGCGGGTGTTCCCGGCCGTCGACGTCGACCAGTCCAGCACCCGTAAGGAGGAGCTGCTGCTCCCGCCGGACGAGCTGGCCGTGACACACAAGCTGCGCAGGGTGCTGCACTCGCTGGACACCCAACAGGCCATCGACCTGCTGCTGGACCGGCTGCGCAAGAGCCGGACCAACATCGAGTTCCTCATGCAGGTGGCCAAGAGCACGCCGGGTCAGGGCGAGGACTAGGTCAGGAACAAGCGGACTGCCAGGTGCGTTGACGTGCGTGTCAGCGCATCTGGCAGACTGACCAGTCGAAATCCGGCTCCGGTTCACCCCACACGGGGACCCGGCGGCCACGATGAGAGGACGACACCGTGAAGACCGGTATTCACCCGGAGTACGTCACCACCGAGGTGACCTGTAGCTGCGGCAACACGTTCACCACGCGCAGCACCCAGACCAAGGGCTCGATCCACGTCGAGGTCTGTTCCAACTGCCACCCGTTCTACACGGGCAAGCAGAAGATCCTGGACACCGGCGGGCGGGTCGCCCGGTTCGAGGCGCGTTACGGCAAGCGCAAGAAGTGAGCCGACCAGCGGCGCCCGCGAGCACGCACCAGCGTGCTTCCGGGCGCCGCTGGCATGTTCGGCGGAGTTTTCGGCTGTTCGTTGAGGAGGCTGCGTGACCAGGCCGGTGCCCGAGGTGCTCGGATCGCTGGTGGCCGAGCACGCCGATCTGGAGCGGCGGCTGGCCGATCCGGCGGTGCACGGCGACCGGCTGCTGGCGCGCACGCTGTCCCGCCGGTTCGCCGAGCTGGGCCCGGTGGTGCGGACCATCCGCGAACTGGACCGGACCAGGGACGACCTGGCTGCCGCGCACGAGTTGGCGGCCGATGACGACACGTTCGCCGTCGAGGCCCGCGAGCTGGAGGAGCGGCTGCCGAAGCTGGAGGCGCGGCTGACCGAGCTGCTGCTGCCGCGCGACCCGCACGACGGTTCGGACGTGGTGCTGGAGGTCAAGTCCGGCGAGGGTGGCGAGGAGAGCGCGCTGTTCGCCGGTGACCTGCTGCGCATGTACCTGCGGTACGCGGAACGGCGGGGTTGGCGCACCGAGGTGCTGGACGGTGTCGCGTCCGAGCTGGGCGGTTACAAGGACGTCACCGTCGCGGTGAAGGGCAGGTCCTCGGGCCCGGACGGGGTGTGGGCGCGGCTGAAGTTCGAGGGCGGCGTGCACCGCGTGCAGCGGGTGCCGGTGACCGAGTCGCAGGGCCGCGTGCACACGTCCGCGGCCGGTGTACTGGTCTACCCGGAACCGGACGACGTCGAGGTCGACATCGACGAGAAGGACCTGCGGATCGACGTGTTCCGCTCGTCCGGCCACGGCGGCCAGAGCGTGAACACCACCGACTCCGCCGTCCGCATCACCCACCTGCCCACCGGCATCGTGGTGTCCTGCCAGAACGAGCGCAGCCAGCTGCAGAACAAGACCCGCGCCATGCACGTGCTGCGGGCGAGGTTGCAGGCGCTGGCCGAGGAGACCGCCGCCGCCGAGGCGTCGCAGGCGCGGCGCAGCCAGGTGCGCACGGTCGACCGCTCGGAGCGGATCCGCACCTACAACTTCCCGGAGAACCGGATCGCCGACCACCGGGTCAACTACAAGGCGTACAACCTCGACCAGGTGCTGGACGGCGACCTGGACTCGGTGCTCGACGCGCTCGCCGAGGCCGATCGCGCGGAGCGTCTCGCCGCGGCTGCCGACTGATTCCGGTCGTGGGATGAGAGGCTGTCACCCGTGACCAGACAGAGGCAGCCGCTCCGCTTGGCCATCCTGGAGGCCGAACGGGTGCTCGCCACAGCGGGTGTCGACTCGCCGAGGGTGGACGCCGAACTGATCGCGGCACACGTGCTCGGTGTGGAACGCGGCCACCTCCCGATGGTGCCGTTGGTGGACCCGCCGGTGGTGGACGCGATCGGTCAACTCGTCGGCCAGCGCGCCAAGCACGTGCCGTTGCAACACCTGACCGGCTGGGCCGCGATGGGTGATCTCACCGTGGGTGTCGGACCAGGGGTTTTCGTGCCCCGGCCGGAAACCGAGGGCCTGCTGGAGTGGGGCCTGGCCCAGCTCGCCGGTGTCCGCGAGCCGGTCGTCGTCGACCTGTGCACCGGGTCCGGCGCGCTCGCCCTCGCGGTGGCCGCCGCCCGGCACGACGCCGTCGTGCACGCGGTCGAACTCGACGGTGTCGCACTGGCCTGGGCTCGGCAGAACGCCGAACTCCGCGCCCAGGCGGGCGACCCGCCGATCCGGCTGTACGCCGGTGACGTCACCGATCCTCAACTGTTCACCGACCTGGACGGTTCCGTTCACCTGGTGCTGTGCAACCCGCCCTATGTCCCGGACGGCACACCGGTACCGCCCGAGGTCGCTGAACACGACCCGGCCATGGCGGTTTTCGCAGGTCCGGACGGGTTGGCGGTGATCAGGCCGGTCGTCGCGCTGGCGGCCCGGCTGCTCACCGCGGGCGGCGCGGTGGCGATCGAGCACGACGATTCGCACCAGGACGCGGTGGTGGAGTTGCTGGCCGCGCGCCGGGTGTTGACGGAGGTGACCGGCCACCAGGACCTGGCCGGGCGGCGCCGGTTCGTGACTGCCTGCCGCGCCCCGGGCGCCCACTAGCGGAGCCGGGCGCCGGACGTGGCAGGATCGTAGCCGTGGCCACGGTTTACGACTGCGGTAAGCGGGACGAGCGTGAGGCCGGCATCGCGGCGGCCGCCGGCATGGTCCGGTCGTCGCGGCTGGTGGTGTTCCCCACCGACACGGTGTACGGCATCGGTTGCGACGCGTTCGACGCGCTCGCGGTGAAGGCCATGTTCGAGGCGAAGGGGCGGGGCCGGAACATGCCGGTGTCCGTCCTGGTCGGTTCATGGTCCACCGTGGACGGTCTGGTGCTGTCCGTGCCGCAGGAGGCACGCAACCTGATCGAGGCGTTCTGGCCGGGTGGCCTGTCCATCGTGCTGCCGCACGCGCCGTCCCTCGCGTGGGACCTCGGCGAGACGCGCGGCACGGTGAACCTGCGCATGCCGCTGCACCCGGTGGCCCTGGAACTGCTGCGCGAGATCGGGCCGATGGCCCAGTCCAGCGCCAACATCAGCGGCCAGCAGCCGGCCACCACGGCGGCCGAGGCGCGGTCGCAACTCGGCGAGTCCGTGGCGGTCTATCTGGACGGCGGGCCGGCAGGCGACCCGGTGCCCTCCTCCATCATCGACCTGACCGGCGAGTTCCCCCGACTGCTGCGCGAGGGCGCGGTGAGCCGGGCCGAGATGGTCGAGGTCCTCGGCACGGCGATCGGGTAATCCGATTTCCGCCGTGGTCTCGTTGTCCGACGCCACACCGGCCGGCCTGCCGGTACGGGAGTACCTCCTGGTCGCTCTCACGGCAGCGGCCGTCACGTACCTGCTGACCGGTCCGGTGAGCCGGTTCGCCGTGAAACTGCGGGCCGTCGCGGTGCCCAGGGCCAGGGACGTGCACACCAGGGTGATGCCCAGGATGGGCGGTATCGCCATGTACCTGGGTGTCGCGGGCGGGATGCTGCTGGCCCACCAACTCCCGGTGCTGCGCCGCGCGTTCACCTACTCGCTGGACCCGTACGCGGTGCTCATCGGCGGCGGCATCATCGTGCTCGTCGGCGCGCTGGACGACCGGTTCGAACTGGACTCGCTGACCAAACTGGCCGGCCAGATCACCTCGGCGGGCGTGCTGGTGCTGCTCGGCCTGCAGTGGGTGGAGTTCTGGGTGCCGTGGGGCGGTCAGGGCGCCGGCCTGGGTTCGGTGCTGGTGCTGGACCAGAACGAGGGCGGCCTGCTGTCGGTGCTGCTGGTCGTCACGATGGTCAACGCGGTGAACATGGTGGACGGTCTGGACGGGCTGGCCGCCGGGATCGGGTTGATCGCCGCGGCGGCGACGTGTGCCTTCTCGCTGGGCCTGCTGGACAACTCGCACGGCAACGTCACCAACTACCCGCCCGCCCTGATCAGCGCCACCCTGGCCGGCGCGTGCCTGGGCTTCCTGCCGCACAACTTCCAACCCGCGCGGATCTTCATGGGCGACTCGGGATCGATGCTGATCGGCCTGATGCTGGCCGCCGCGAGCACGTCGGCGTCCGGCCGCATCCAGTACGCCACGCTCGGTGCCAAGGACGCGATCGCCCTGCTGTCCCCGCTGCTGGTGGTCGCGGCGGTCCTGTTCATACCGCTGCTGGACCTGCTGATGGCGGTGGTGCGCCGCACCCGGCGCGGGGAGAGTCCGTTCGCGGCGGACAAGATGCACCTGCACCACAGGATGTTGGACATCGGCCACTCGCAGCGCCGGGCCGTACTGCTGATCTACCTGTGGGCGGCGGTGATCGCGTTCGGCGCGGTGTCGCTGACACTGATCGACGTGAAGGTCGCGGTGTGGGGCATCGCGATCGCATTGTTGCTGGCATTGTTGGTGTCGATCGTGCCCCGGCTGCGCAACGCCTTGCGAACGTCCTGAATGGGCCGCCGCACAGGGGGCCGACATCGGCTACCGAACGCCCGTACTGTAACTTTACAGGCACGTGTTCCAGGCATCTCCCGGCGAAGTGGGGTGATCGCGGTGGCCGCCCACAACAGAATCAGACCGGTGGGCCGTCGGCCGCCGCCGTTCAACCATGCCCCGTCGGGCGTCGGAACATCTGTGATAGCGTCTGCGGCAGGCCCCCCGAGCGGGGGGTTCGATGCTTCGTGCCACCGGGTTTCCGTGGCACACCGGGCCGGTTGGCCCTGCTCCTACGCGCCCGAGACGATGCGCCCGAGACCACGAGGAGTCGCTGTTGACTGATCACCGCACGCGGGACATCGGCCGGGAATAGGCCAACCGTGCCGGACAGCGACCCTCCCAGCGTCTGGCGGCTGGTCGGCGTCGGCTCGACGATGGCCGTACTGGTCGCCGGGGGAATGCTGCTCGGATGGTTCATCGACTCGCGTGCGCACACGGTGCCGGTGTTCACCCTGACCGGGCTGGCGCTCGGGATCGTCGCGACTTGTTGGTATGGGTATCTGAAGTTCCGGAGGTACTGGTGATGACCGAATACGAGGGCGCGAGATGGCGTCGCTGAAGGATGCCGCGGCGAACGTGCCCGCGTCGGCCGTCATCAGCCTGCGGCGGCCGCTGCTCGTCGCGACCGTGGTGGGCGTCGTCGGGCTGATCGTTTCCGCTCTGCTCGGCCACATCGTCATGGGCATTCTCGGCTGCGTCGGTCTCGGGCTCGGGTTGTTCAACACGCGGATGCTCCAGCGTGACGTGCTCAGGGTGGTCTCGCAGGAGAACCCGTCGATGAAGGCCCTCGGCGTGCTGTCGGCGCGGCGCCTGCTGATCTTCACCGGGATCGCCGTGGCACTGGGCATCTTCGTCCGCCCGGACGGCCTCGGTGTCTTCTTCGGACTCGCGGTCTACCAGCTCATCAATGTCGGACACACGGCCTTGCCGGTACTGAAGGAGCGTCGCCAGCAATGACTCCGTACGTCCGCGCCAACACCGACGTCGAGATCGGGGTGCACCCGGAGTGGCACCTGTTCGGCCTGACGCTGAACGCCGACACGATCATCTCGACGGCGGTGGCGGCCGCGATCCTGATCATTCTCGGGCTCGTGGTGCGCGCGAAGATCACGTCGGGGCCGCCGAGCGGCCTGCAGCTGTTCTTCGAGACCGTCACCGCGTATCTGCGGGATCTCGTGGAGTCGATGCTCGGCGTGCGGGTCGCGCCGTTCCTGATCCCGCTGACCGTGTCGCTGCTCACCTTCCTGTTGATCTGCAACTGGCTTTCCGTGCTGCCCTTGGTGGTCAACGGCCACGACCTGCTGCCGCCGCCCGCCGGTGACGTCAACCTGGTCTTCCCGTTGGCCCTCATGGTGTTCTTCTGGAAGCACATCGCCGGCTCGGTCCGCCACCACGGCGTCGGCCGGCAGTTCATGCACACGGTCAAGGGCCACAACGGCTGGCTGTTCCCGATCTGGATCATCGAGGACATCAGCGGCATGGTGTCGCACGCACTGCGACTGTTCGGCAACATCCTGGCCGGCACGATCATGCTCGAGGTGATCGCGGCGCTGCTGCCGCCGTACCTCGGCTGGGTCCTCAACGGTGGCTGGAAGCTGTTCGACCTGTTCATCGGGGCGGTGCAGGCATTCATCTTCGCGTTCTTGACCATCATCTACTTCACCCAGGCGATGGAAGTTCGGGAGGAGCACTGATCTCCCGAGTCCGTCGAGCCAGTCCACGTGTCAGCGGGTCGACCGGCCCGGTCCCCGGAGCAGACGTTTTCCAGCAGGATAGGTAAGGGAGTGTCATGGCAAACAACATGTCGCAGGCGATCGAGGTGGCGGGCGCCTACGTCGGTGGCGGACTCATTCTCGGCGGCGGTGCGGCCGGCGCGTCCATCGGTGACGGCATCGCCGGTAGCCAGCTGATCGCCGGTGTCGCCCGGCAGCCGGAAGCCCAGAGCCGGATGTACCCGCAGTTCTTCCTGACGATCGCATTCGCGGAAGGCACCTACTTCATCAACGTCGCCTTCGCGGCCATCGTGCTGTTCGTGTTCGCCGGCTCGCCCAACTGATGACCATGTCCACTTCGAACCTTGCCGCGCCGCCGAACCCGCTGCTGCCCAACGGCACCTTCTTCGCCGAGCTCATCATCTTCGCGATCGTCCTGCTCGTGATGTGGCGCTTCATCGTGCCGCCGATCATGAAGGCGTTGCAGGAGCGGTCCGACCGGGTGGCGAAGACGACCGAGGAGCGGCAGGAGGCGACCGAGAAGCTCACCGCGGCGGAGAACCGCTACGAGGAGGCGCTGACCGCCGCCCGCCGGGAGGCCGGGCAGATCCGCGCCGAGGCGCGCGCCGACGGCCAGCGGGTGATCGACGAACTCCGCGGCAGGGCCAGCGATGAGGTCGACGGCATCCGCCAGCGCAGCGAGGCCGATCTCGCCGAACAGCGGGAGCGCGCCTTGCGCGAACTCCAGGGCGACGTCGGCTCGCTGTCCACGGCGCTGGCCGGTCGGGTCGTCGGCACCGAACTGCCCGCCGACGGGCGGCAGGCCGAAACGGTCGCCGCCTTCCTCGACGGGCTCAGCACGAGGGGACAGGGCTGATGGTCGCCACCTACATCTCCCAACTCGTCGGCTTCGCGCTCGTCGTCGCGGTCATCTGGTGGAAGGTGGTCCCACCGGTCCGCAAGGCGATGCGCCGGCAGAAGGACCTGATCGCCAAGCAGGTCGAGGACGCCGAGGTCGCCGGCGCACGGCTGGCCGAGGCCGAGCGCAAGTACCGCGACGCGCTGACCGAGGCCCGCACCGAGGCGGCGAAGATCCGGGACGCGGCCCGCGCGGACGCCATCCGGATCGTCGAGGAGATGCGCGAGCAGGCCGACCGCGAGGTCGAGCGGATCCGCGAGCGCGGCGAGGCCGAACTGGTCGCCCAGCGCCGCCAGGTGATCCGCGATCTGCGCTCCAGGATCGGCGAACTCGCCGTCGACCTGGCCGGTGAACTGGTCACCGAGCATCTGAGCGACCCGCAGCGCCGGTCGGCCACGGTGGACCGGCTGCTGGATGAACTGGAGTCCATGGCGGCCACGTCGGACGCGACCGGAGAGGACTCGTAATGCAGTCTGCGAGCAGGGAATCCCTCGCTGCCGCACGGGAACGGCTGGACGAGGTCGTCGCGGGCGCGGACAGCGACCAGCTGCGCACCCTGGCCGACGAACTGTTCGCGGTGCTCGGCGTGCTCCAGCAGGAGCGCGTGCTGCGCCGCCACCTGACCGACCCGGGCACCCCGGAGGACGCCAGGGAGCGGCTCACCCGGGGCGTGTTCGGCGGCAAGGTCGGCGACGCAGCGGTGACCACGGTGGCCGGGCTGGCCACCGCCCGCTGGTCGTCCCCGTCCGATCTGCTGGAGGCCCTGGAGGCGCTGGCCAGGCGGGTCACGTTCGTGCTCGCCGAGCGGGACGGCGTGCTGGAGGACGTCGAGGACGAGCTGTTCCGGTTCAGCCGGATCCTGGTGTCCGAGCCCCGGCTGCGCTCACTGCTGGCCGACCAGGGGACGCCGGCCGAAGGCCGCGTCCGGCTCCTGGACACCGTGCTCGCCGACCGGGTCACCCCGGTCACCGCCCAACTGCTCGAGCAGACCGTGCGCGAGCCGCGAGGACGTAGCCTGGAACTGGTGGTCAGCAAGCTCGCCGAGGACGCGGCGGCCATGCGGAGCCGCTCGGTGGCCCAGGTCGTCGCGGCGGCGCCGCTGACCGACGAGCAGGAGAGCAGGCTCGCCCAGACGCTCGCCACGATCTTTGGCCGCGCGGTCTCCGTGCAGGTCGAACTCGACCCCGACATGTTGGGGGGCCTCGTGATCCGGGTGGGCGACGAGGTGATCGACGGCAGCGTCGCGGCGCGGTTGGCGAAGGCGCGCCAGGAACTGCCCGGCTGAGGCAGCCCACAAACGTCAGAGACCCAGTAATACCGAGAGCAGGGACCGAATAGCCATGGCGGAGCTGACGATCTCGTCGGACGAGATCCGGAGCGCGATCGAGAACTACGTCTCCACCTTCTCGCCCGACACCGCTCGCGAGGAGGTCGGCGTCGTCGCCGACACCGGCGACGGCATCGCGCACGTCGAGGGACTGCCCTCGGTGATGGCCCAGGAGCTGCTGGAGTTCCCCGGCGGCGTCCTCGGTGTGGCGCAGAACCTGGACAGCCGCGAGATCGGCACCGTCATCCTCGGTGACTACGAGACCATCGAGGAAGGCTCTGAGGTCCGCCGTACCGGCCGGGTGCTGTCCGTGCCGGTCGGCGACGGCTTCCTCGGCCGGGTCGTCAACCCGCTCGGTGTGCCGATCGACGGCCTGGGCGACATCGTCGCCGAGGAGAGCAGGCCACTGGAGCTGCAGGCGCCGTCGGTGATGAACCGGCAGCCGGTGAAGGAGCCGCTGCAGACCGGGATCAAGGCCATCGACTCGATGACGGCGATCGGCCGCGGCCAGCGCCAGCTCATCATCGGCGACCGCAAGACCGGCAAGACCGCCGTCTGCGTCGACACGATCATCAACCAGAAGGCCGCGTGGGCCACCGGCGACCCCAACCAGCAGGTGCGCTGCGTGTACGTCGCGATCGGCCAGAAGGGCTCCACGATCGCCGGCGTGAAGTCGGCGCTCGCCGACGCGGGCGCCCTGGAGTACACGTCGATCGTGGCCGCCCCCGCGAACGACTCGGCCGGGTTCAAGTGGCTGGCCCCCTACACCGGTTCGGCCATCGGCCAGCACTGGATGTACCAGGGCAAGCACGTGCTGATCGTGTTCGACGACCTGTCCAAGCAGGCCGAGGCGTACCGCGCGATCTCGCTGCTGCTGCGTCGCCCGCCGGGCCGTGAGGCGTACCCGGGCGACGTCTTCTACCTGCACTCCCGCCTGCTGGAGCGCTGCGCGAAGCTGTCCGACGAGCTCGGCGGTGGTTCGATGACCGGCCTGCCGATCATCGAGACCAAGGCCAACGACATCTCGGCCTACATCCCGACCAACGTCATCTCCATCACCGACGGCCAGTGCTTCCTCGAGTCCGACCTGTTCAACCAGGGCGTCCGGCCGGCGGTCAACGTCGGTGTCTCGGTCTCCCGGGTCGGCGGCAACGCCCAGATCAAGGCGATGAAGACGGTCGCCGGCTCGCTGCGGCTGGACCTGTCCCAGTACCGCGAGCTGGAGGCGTTCACCGCGTTCGCGTCCGACCTGGACGCCACGTCCAAGGCGCAACTGGAGCGCGGCGCCCGCCTGGTCGAACTGCTCAAGCAGCCGCAGTACAGCCCGTACCCGGTGGAGGAGCAGGTCGTCGCGATCTTCCTGGGTACCCAGGGCCACCTGGACTCGGTGCCGGTCGGCGACGTCCGCCGGTTCGAGCAGGAGTTCCTGGAGCACCTACGGTCGACCCAGCTGCTGGCCCAGATCCGGGACGGCAAGGAGCTGCCGAAACAGCTGCAGGAGCAGCTGGCCGACGCGGTGCAGGACTTCAAGAACCAGTTCGACGCCTCCGACGGCAAGCCGGTCACCGGTGAGCAGGCCGAGGCGATGGACGCCGACGAGGTCGGCAGCGAGACGGTCGCCGTGAACCGTCCCGCGCCGAGCCAGAATTGATCAGGTGACACATGGCCGCTGAGCTGCGCATCCTGCGACAGCGCGTCCGCACCGTGCAGTCGATCAGGAAGACGACACGGGCGTTCGAGCTGATCGCGACGTCCCGCATCGGCAGGGCCCGGGCCAGGGTCGAGGCGTCCAAGCCGTACGCCGAGGAGATCACCAGGGTGCTGGCCGCCCTCGGGTCCGCGGCGACCAGCCTGGACCACCCGCTGCTGACGCCCAAGGAGAACCCGACGCGGGCCGGTGTGCTCGTGGTGACCAGTGACCGCGGCATGGCGGGCGCCTACAACTCCAACGTGCTGCGCGAGGCCGAGGAGCTCCAGGCCCTGCTGCGCGAGGAGGGCAAGTCGATCCAGCTGTACGTCATGGGCCGCAAGGGCCTGAGCTTCTACCGGTTCCGGCAGCGCGAGATCACCGGGTCGTGGACCGGTTTCTCCGAGCAACCGTCCTATGCGGACGTCGTCGAGGCGGCCGACATGATGGTGTCCAGCTTCATGGCCGGCGTCGACCCGGAGGCGTCGCCCGAGGCCGGTATCGACGAACTGCATGTCGTGTACACGGAGTTCCGCTCCATGCTCACCCAGGCGGCGGTCGCCAAGCGCATCGCGCCGCTGGAGGTCGAGTACACCGACACGCCGGCGCGACTGCCCGACTACGAGTTCGAACCGGACGCCGAGACGCTGCTGGGCGCGTTGCTGCCCAAGTACGTCAAGACCCGGCTGTTCGCCGCACTGCTCGACTCGGCGGCCTCCGAGTCCGCGGCCCGCCAACGGGCCATGAAGGCCGCGACCGACAACGCCAACGAGTTGATCCGCACCTACACGCAGCAGATGAACCAGGCACGCCAGGCACAGATCACCCAGGAGATCAGCGAGATCGTCGGCGGCGCCGACGCGCTCGCCGCTGCAGGAAGTGAAGAATGATGACTGCCACTGTTCCCAACACTGCAACGGCGACCGGCCGCGTCGTCAGGGTCATCGGACCGGTTGTCGACGTCGAGTTCCCCCGGGACTCGATACCCGAACTGTTCAACGCGCTGCACGTCGACGTGACCCTCGGCGACACCGAGCGCACCCTCACCCTCGAGGTCGCCCAGCACCTCGGTGACGACGTCGTCCGCTGCATCTCCATGCAGCCCACCGACGGCATGGTCCGGGGCGTCGAGGTGTCCGACACCGGCACCGGCATCTCGGTGCCGGTCGGCCAGGAGGTCAAGGGGCACGTGTTCAACGCGCTCGGCGCCTGCCTGGACGAGCCGGGCTACGGCGCCGACATGGAGCGCTGGGCCATCCACCGCAAGGCGCCCGCCTTCGACAAGCTCGAAGGCCGCACCGAGATGCTGGAGACCGGCCTGAAGGTCATCGACCTGCTCACCCCGTACGTGCGCGGTGGCAAGATCGGCCTGTTCGGCGGCGCCGGTGTGGGCAAGACGGTGCTCATCCAGGAGATGATCAACCGCATCGCCCGCAACTTCGGCGGCACGTCGGTGTTCGCCGGCGTCGGCGAGCGCACCCGTGAGGGTAACGACCTCATCCTGGAGCTGGCTGAGGCCAACGTGCTCAAGGACACCGCCCTGGTCTTCGGTCAGATGGACGAACCGCCGGGCACTCGCATGCGGGTGGCGCTGTCCGCGCTCACCATGGCGGAGTACTTCCGCGACGTGGCCAACCAGGACGTGCTGCTGTTCATCGACAACATCTTCCGGTTCACCCAGGCCGGTTCCGAGGTGTCCACGCTGCTGGGCCGGATGCCATCGGCCGTGGGCTACCAGCCGACGCTGGCCGACGAGATGGGTGAGCTGCAGGAGCGCATCACGTCCACCCGTGGCCGGTCGATCACCTCGATGCAGGCCATCTACGTGCCGGCGGACGACTACACCGACCCGGCCCCCGCGACCACGTTCGCCCATCTGGACGCCACCACGGAACTGTCCAGGTCGGTGTTCTCCAAGGGCATCTTCCCGGCCGTGGACCCGCTGTCGTCCACGTCGACGATCCTGCTGCCCGGCATCGTGGGCGAGGAGCACTACCGGGTGTCGCAGGAGGTCATCCGGATCCTCCAGCGGTACAAGGACCTGCAGGACATCATCGCCATCCTCGGCATGGACGAACTGGCCGAGGAGGACAAGATCCTGGTGCAGCGGGCCAGGCGGATCGAGCGGTTCCTGTCGCAGAACATGATGGCGGCGGAGCAGTTCACCGGCCAGCCCGGCTCGAACGTCCCGCTGAAGGAGACCGTCGAGGCGTTCGACAAGATCACCAAGGGCGAGTACGACCACCTCCCCGAGCAGGCGTTCTTCCTGATCGGCGGGCTGGAGGACCTGGAGCGCAAGGCGAAGGAACTGGCCAGCCGGTGACCGCGTCGTGGGCCGGACCAG
>DATATE010000218.1:0-2858 GCA_036268955.1 Pseudonocardiaceae bacterium | reverse complement strand
CGAGACGGTGGAACTGCTGGCCGCGCGGGCGCCGAAGCTGCACGCGGCGCTGCGCAAGGCCAAGCGGGAGGGCATGGCCTATGTCATCATCGACGGCACCCTGATCCCGATCGACCGGGTCGCCGCCGACCGGCCCTTCTATTCCGGCAAGCACAAGATGCACGGCATGAACCTGCAGGTGATCGCCTCACCAGACGGCACCATCCTGTGGGTCTCCGGAGATCTGCCCGGCAGTACCCATGACACCGCCGCCGCTCGGATCTGGCAGATCCTCGACGCCCTGCGCGAGGCCGGGCTGATCGCGCTGGGCGACAAGGGTTACCACGGCTACGACGAGACCGGCCAACTGGTCCTGACCCCGTACAAGGGCCGCAACAAGCCCGAGTCCCAGAAAGACGCCAACCGTGCCCACGCCCGCCTGCGCGGACCCGGCGAACGCGCCAACGCTCAACTGAAAACCTGGCGCATTCTGCGCAAGCTCCGCTGCTGCCCCCGACGCGCCGGACAACTGGCCAAGGCCGTCCACGTGCTACAGAACTACGAGATCACCGCAGGATGAAAACAGCTCAATAAGACCATGCCTTACTGTAAGTTGTCGATTGACCGGATTCTTGGGTCAGGTCCGTTAACTTCTGAGAGAGGGTAGATCGGTCCAGCCGAATTTGGTTTTGATCGAGTTCGCTTCGTCGATGGCCGCCTGGGCGTCGTTGCTGCGGCCGATGGCGGCGTAGGCCCTGGCGAGGCTGTCGAGGGTCAGCGGTAGCATATGGCCACCCGTTTTGCGGTAGATCGCCACCGCACGCTCGTAGCCGTCGACCGATTCGCGGTAGCGCTCAAGTCGCTCGTTGGCGTAGCCGACGTCTTCCCAGGTGCCGGCACACAGGTATGGGGTTTCGGTGGGTTGTGCGATGGCAAGGCATTGCCGGAAGTAGGAGAGGGCGTCCTCGTACTGTTCGAGCTGAATCTTTGCCTCGCCGATTCCGGTGAGCGCGAGCGCTTCTCCCCGTGGTTCGCCGGCCGATCGGAACAACGCCAACGCCCGCTCGGACTCTGTGACGCTACCGACGTGATCCTCCCGACGAGCAAGCTCACCGGCCAGTTGGCAGCAGGCGAAGGCCATGGCAAGATCGTCGCCGGCATTGCCGAACAGCGCGATCGCCTTGCGCACGTGCTCCATGGCTGCATTCGGCTCGGTCTTGGCTTTCGCTACTGCCATGCCGGAGTGGGCGTAGGCCATGCCTATCTGGTCGTCCGACCGTCTCGCGGCGTCCAACGCCAACTGCTGAACGATCCCCAGGTCTCGAGTATGCATCTGATGACTTTGGAAAAGGCGTACGGTCCAGGCTATCTGCCAGACGTGTCGGGAGAATCCGCCTGCGTCGGCCCAGTTGATCACCATCAACAGTGCCGGATACTCCAGCGTGAGCCAGGCCATCGCCGTGTCGAACGAGACCGGCTCGTAGGGCAGTGCCCCGTCCACCAGCTCAGGCAAGGCGAACATGTCCCGCGACCCGGACAAGCACTGAGTCGCGCGATAGGCCGTATGTAGGTAGTGATCAAGCAATCGATGCAAGGCTGCGCGCTGCTCGGCTTCGTCTTCTTGCTCCTGGACGAGTTCGGCCCCGTACAGTCGGAGCAGGTCGTGGCAGGCGTAGCGGCTCGGGGCGGACTCGACCCACAAGCTCGCGGAGTCCAGTTCGCGCAGCAACGCTCGCGTGACCCGAAGCGGTAACCCCATCAGACTCGCTGCGGCCAATACCGTCGTGCTGGTCCCTGGGCACAGGGCCAGCAATCGGAACAGTCGCGCGGCGGGGGCCGAGAGCGCCCGGTAGGACCACGAAAAAACCGCCCGCAAATCCGTGAGCCCGTCGACATCGGCGAACGCGTCCAGGGAATCCCGCGACGCCGACAGTTCGTCGGCTACGGTCGACAGCATGAAACCGGGTCGGCCGGCGGCGTGTGCGGCGACCACGGCCAACGCCAACGGCAGCCCGCCGCTCAAGGTGACGATGTCGCGTACGGCTTCGGGTTCGGCGGCGATCCGCTCCGGGCCCAACCGGCACTGTAGGAATTCCTGCGCTTCCACTATTGATAGTGCGTCCAGTACGACGGTGTGCGCGCCGGTCGCGGCGACCAGGCCGGACAGCCGTGATCTGCTGGTCACCAGTACGAGCGAGTTCGGTCCGCCCGGCAGCAAGGGGATGACCTGTTCGCTGTCCCGTGCGTTGTCCAACACGATCAACAGTTTTCGCTCGGCCAGCACCGTGCGGTACAGCGCCGACAGTGACGCCACGTTCATGGACGAATCTTGCGGTGCGACCCCGAAGGCGTCGAGGATTTCTCGGATGGCGTCCATCGGGTCCATCGTGGCGCCGTTCACGTCGAAGCCGCGCAGATTCAAGAAGATTTGGCCGTCGGGGAAGCGGTCGGCTACTCGGTGGGCCCAGTGCACGGCCAGTGTCGTCTTGCCCATGCCTCCCATGCCGCAGATCACGCCGACGACTCCTGCGGACGCTCCGCCCTCGCCGCCGACCAGGGACCCCAGCAATGACTTGAACTCCTCCTGGCGGCCGACGAAGACCGGCAGATCAATCGGCAACTGCGCCGGCGCCCTCGTCACACTCACACCAGCCGACGAAGACTCACCCGCCACCTCGTCAGCGGCCGCACCCGTCGAGCCGTCGTCAGCCGAGTCCGGCTCATCGGCGGGGACGTGGTGGGTGGGTGTGTGGTCGATGAGGTGTGTGGGGGCCAGTAGGCCGGGGTCGGCGATCAGGATGCGTTGATGCAGTTCGCGCAGCCCCGGACCGGGATCGACACCCAACTCATCCCGCAACAACACCCGCACCCGCTCGAAC
>DATATE010000217.1:0-4986 GCA_036268955.1 Pseudonocardiaceae bacterium | reverse complement strand
GATCCGTGGGGCTACGGCAACTCCCTGGAGTGGGCCACGTCCTGCCCGCCGCCCCGACACAACTTCACCGAGCTGCCGCGCATCCGCTCCGAGCGGCCGGCGTTCGAACTGCACTACCCGCACATGGTCGAACGCATGCGCGAGGAGCGGGCCGTGCACCGGACCCGTCGGAGCTGACATCACCGTACGGGTCCCACCGGCTGTGTGGCAGCGCCGAGCTCACCCTGGGGAAGCTGCGATGAGACCCCGAGTAGCTCTGCGTAGTGTCCGATCCCGCCACGCTGCGATCACCTCACAGGCCCGAAGCCCTTGACTACGCGGCGTTGGCCTTGAGGCGAGTGGCCCCGTGGCATCCGGCCACGGAGCCTTCGCAAAACCCGGTGGCGGACCACGGTGACCGCTGATACTTTTCCGGAGGCCGTGCGAGAGACCGAGGAGGTGGTACCCGTGAACGTATCGACATGGGTGCTCCCCTCAGGGGTCACGGTCGGACGATAGGTCGTCCGGGAGCGCCGTTCACGAGCACTCCCGAAAGGCACGACCATGCGATTCACATCCGAACAACACCTCGACGACGGCGTCCTCGAACGCGAGTTCACCCTGGGCGAGATCCCCGGCGTCCTGTGGACACGTGGATCCGCACCGGCCCCGCTGATCCTGATCGGCCACAACGGCGGCTTGCACAAGCGGGAATCCCGGCTGGTGGCCCGGGCCCGGCACTCCGCGGCGGAGTACGGCTACGCGGGGGCCGCCATCGACCACTCCGGGCACGGTGACCGGCCCCGGTCCGCCGTCGATGAGCAGGTCCGCGCCGATCTCCGCCGGGCGAAGGAGACCGGCGAGCCGATCGACGAGATCCTCGACGCCCTCGTCGTCCCGTTGGTCGACAAGGCGGTCCCGGAATGGCGGACCACCCTGGACGCCCTCCTTTCGCTGCCCGAGATCGGCGGTCCGGTCGGGTACTCGGGGATGACCGCCGTCGGCATTCGGCTTGCGGTGGTCGAGCCGCGCATCTCGGCCGCCGGTTTCTTCGCCGGGGGTTTCGTACCCAGCGCCCCGCGCGAGGAGGCCCGGCAGGTCACCATTCCGCTGCTGTTCCTGCTGCAGTGGGACGACGAAGGGAACGACCGGCAGTTGGCTCTGGACCTGTTCGACGCCTTCGGCTCCAAGGAGAAGACGCTGCACGCCAATCTGGGCGGGCACACCGGTACCCCGTGGTTCGAGATGGACGACGGGGACCGGTTCTTCGGCCGGCACCTGAGGTGAGGCCGGGCCGTCAGGCCAGCAGACGCTAGGCGGTGCCGGCCAGGATGCCGCTCGTCGAGGTCAGGCCCCGGCCCGCCTCGATGGCGGCGGCCAGCAGATGCACAACCGCCGCGTGCTCGACAGTCCTCCTCCACGCAGCGCAAGACGAAAGTGCGCGACCTACGGTGTCGCGCTGCTCGGCCAGTTTCATCCTGGGCCAGCCCGGCCCGCAGCCGCCGGGTGGCCAGCAACGATGCTCCCCCGTCGCCATCAGGCACACACGCACGGTAACGAGGCACCGCGCACCGCAGCCTGATCAGGCCGTTGGGTCCACGCGGTGCACGGATAGGGTAGGTGCGTGGCCGAATCGGGTGCCCTGCGCTGTCCGCATGTCGCACGCGATCTGATCACGTTCGCGGCTGAGGACGATGTCTGGCGGCCTCGCCCGGGCGAGGCGACGAGCGGCGGTGGCGCCCTGGCGTCTGACTGCTGACCAGGTCCCCGAGCTGCATCCGTTCCGCGCACGGTCTGACCAGACGACCGCAATTCGTTGATGTTGGGAGTACACGTGACCGACCCGGCGGACCCGCCGCGCAATGCTCCGGCGATGGTGTTGGACGTGGACGAGACCGTGCCGAACGCCGCGCGGGTGTACGACTACCTCCTGGGTGGCTACCACAATTTCGCCGTCGACCGGGAGTTGGGCGAGAAGATGATCGCCGGCATCCCGCTGGTGCAGCAGGGCGCGTTGAACAACCGCGCCTGGCTGAACCGGGTCGTCCTCGACTCGCTCAACGGCGGCATCCGCCAGTTCCTCGACATCGGGTCCGGCGTCCGACCGTGGGCAACGTGCACCACATCATCGGTGACCACCTGCCGGAGGGTGAACAGGCCACCGTCGTGTACGTCGACTACGAACCGGTCGCCGCACGGCGCTCGCACCTGATCCTGCAGCGCGAGGAAGTCACCGACTGGGCCGGCATCGTCCAGGAGGACCTACGCCACCCGCAGGCGATCTTCGACCATCCCGAGACCGCCCGGCTGATCGACTTCACCCAACCGGTCGCCCTGTTGATGGTGGCTCTGCTGCATTTCGTCGGTCCGGACGATCGCCCGGACGAACTGATGGCCACCTACCGCGACCGGCTGGCCGGGGCAGCCGGCTGGCCATCAACCACCTCGCCAGTGGCCAGACCGAGCAGACCGCCACCTCCCAGGCCGACCACCTGCGCATCATGACCCGCAACAGTTCCAACCCGACCTGGTGGCGCAGCCGCGAGGAGATCCGCTCCTTCTTCGGCGACTGGCCGCTGCTGTACTACCCGGACCTGACCAGCATCACCGACTGGCTACCCGAACCGCACTACGAGGTCACCCCGGCGGACGTCGAACTACGCCCGTTCGGCTGGTGCGGCGTCGCCGAGAAACACGCCGAGCCCGGTTCTCGCATGTCCTGAAGGGACGGTCTGCTCGGTTCAGGCGGCTGAGGTACGGGATGCTCGGCCGGTTCGATGTGCACCTGCGGTAGCCGATCTGCTGGAGGAGGATCTGCCCGGGCTTGTTGGTGGTGCGCCTGCGCCGACCTGGTCACCACCGACCCGCTCTACGGCGAGCTGGTCGCCACCCAGTTCCTCGCCACCACCGACTGAACCGCCATCCCCGTGGACACCGGGAACCCCCACCCGGGAAACATCCGGGTTGTCCCGGATGTGCGGTGGGCCGTGCGGATGCCAGAGTCGTCGCGGACACGGGGAGGTGGCGCGGCCGATGCGACGGGGTGTGCTGTTCGCGGCGGTTCTGCTGACGGGGCTCACGATGGGTCTGGAGTTCGCGCACATTCTGGAATGGCCACAGAAGCAGCACTACCCCGGGCCGCTCTACGTCCGGCTCCAGGAGTCGCTGTACATCTGGTTCGGCAATCTCGGTGGTGTGCTGTACGTGCTGGCCGTCGTCGCCACCGTCGCCCTGGCCGTCCTGGCGCGCCGCGACCGCCGATCGCGTGGCGTGCTCGGTGTCGCCGCCGGGCTCCAGGTCGTGGCCTTGGCCGGCTTTCTGACCGTCATCTATCCGGTCAACCAGCGGTTCCCGGTGAACAGTGGCGGCGCGGTGCCGCGGACTGGGCCGGGCTGCGTGATCGCTGGGAGCTCGGCCACGCCGCCGGGTTCGTGCTGTTCGCCGCGTCGTTCGTGCTGCTGGTGGTCTACCTGCTGACCGGCTCCCGACGACCATGACCCGGCGACATCGGCTCGGCAGTCTTTGAGTCAATGACTGCCGAGTCCCTGGAACCGACCTCGGCACGCCGGGACCCACGCCCAGGATGGACCCGCCACGGACTGGCTCAAACGGGCTGGCCGGGCCGTCACCAGGACAAGCCGGCGGCCACCAGGTGCGTTAGGGTGCCGCCGTGCCGATGTTTCGATTCTCCGAAGCAGCGCAGTTGCTGGCGGTCAGCGACGACACCGTCCGTCGCTGGGTGGAGAACGGCCGTCTGACCTCCACTCGGGACTCGGCCGGACGCCGCGTGGTCGAGGGAGCGGAGCTGGCCAGGTTCGCCAAGTCGCAGGCCCGAACCACGCAGGAGGACCACAGCGGCGTCACCCGCTCGGCCCGCAACCAGTTCGTCGGCCTGGTCACCGACGTCACCACCGACAAGGTCATGGCGCAGGTCGAGCTGCAGTGCGGGCCCTTCCGGGTCGTCTCGCTGATGAGCACCGAAGCCGTCGATGAGCTCGGGCTGGAGATCGGTGTCCTCGCGGTCGCAGTCGTGAAGTCCACAGCCGTCGTGGTCGAAGTGGCCAACGTCCAAAGCCGAGCAGTCGAGCTCCCGACCTGACGTGAGTTTCAACCTGTTCGCCGGACAGCCCAGCCGGCCGTCGACCGTCCAGCGTAGTGGTCCAGTCAAGACCGCATGAGGCAGCCGGTCGATGTCCACCCCGACCTGGGCCAGGCTGCATGCAACCCGCCGTGACCTCGACGATGTCGCGCGTTGCAGCGCCACGGACAACGGGACTTCGTTTCCGTTGTCATGCCGAGGATTTCCGTTCCCAACCCCCATCGGTGGGGTGGGGCAACCCTCCATTTCGGGCTTTTCAGCCACCGGTGGCGAACAGGAGCCTGGTGACGTGTCCCACTAAATCCGGCTCCACTCCCGATCCGGTCCTGGGCGCGGAACGTGGCGGTCGACCACGCCCGAGGGAGTCTCGGTCGTGCTCGCCTTCCCGCGTTCCGTTCGACAGTTGATCACGAGTTACGAAGGCGGCCAAACAACAATGATATTGAGGCGACGACTGGGACTGTGTGCGCTCGCAGCCCTGTTGGGCATTGTGATGTCCGCAGCGTCCGTCGGCATCGCATCGGCCGACGCCGTGTCACCGCACAGCGATGGCCCTGACTGTGGTGGCTGCGGCGGTGGGGGTGGTGGCGGCGGTGACATCGCCCGGCTGCGGCTCAACGGAACCTGCGGCGACCAACTCGACATGCGGCTCAGGCAGGTGGGTGACCCGCTCGACATCGGTATCACCATCCCGTCCGCGGACCCCACCGAGGTGTGGACCATCGTCGCTACCGAGCAGGACTACGGCGTGACGACCGGCGGCCGGGTCGGCGACCCGATCGACCTGATCGGAAGTGGCCTACTGCCGCCACTGACGTTCAACACCACCGAGGGCGGCTTCTCCACCGAGGGCAACGTCCCCAACACCTCGGGCGTGACCCACGGTTTCAGCTACGTGGCCACCAGAA
>DATATE010000216.1:0-51080 GCA_036268955.1 Pseudonocardiaceae bacterium | reverse complement strand
GTTGCGGAGTCGGGCGATTGCTGCTGGGTTGGCTGGTCGGGGTGCGATGGCTTCGATCCCGCTGCCGGAAATCCAGGTGACCGATCGTGTGAGCGGTGTTGAGGGTGTGTCGGTCGCGGCGGTGAACGGGCCTCGGTCGGTCGTGATCGCCGGTGAGCCGGATGCGGTGCAGGCGATCGTCGACGGTTATGTCGCGGGAGATGTTCGGGCGCGGATGATCGCGGTCGACTATGCCTCGCATTCCGCGCATGTCGAGTCGTTGTACGAGGAGCTGCTGGACGTCCTGGCGGGTATCGAACCTGGCGCACCGGTGATCCCGATGTTGTCCACGTTGACTGGTGAGTGGGTCCAGGCAGGGGAGTTGGATGCGGAGTACTGGTTCGCGAATCTCCGTAATCGGGTTGGTTTCCATTCGGCGGTGACCCGGTTGTTGGATGAGCGGTACCGGGCGTTCGTCGAGGTCAGTCCGCATCCGGTGTTGACCATCGGTGTCCAGGAAACCATTGACGACACCGACTTGACTGCTGTGGTGACGGGAACTCTTCGCCGCGAGGAGGACGGCCTCGACCGGGTCCTGACCTCACTGGCTGAAGTGTTCGTGCGTGGTGTCACGGTTGACTGGAAGGCATTGTTCGCCGGAACCGGGGCACGGCGGGTCGATCTGCCGACCTACGCCTTCCAGCACCAGCGTTACTGGCCGTCCGGTGGGCGGCCGGGCGATGCGCGTGGGCTCGGGCTGACCTCGGTGGCGCATCCGCTGTTGGGTGCTTCGGTCGGGTTGGCCGGCGCGGACGGGATTCTGCTCACCGGGCAGCTTTCGCTGCGGTCGCACCCCTGGTTGGCCGACCACACCGTGAACGGTGTTGCCGTCGTGCCGAGCACGGTGCTGCTCGAAATGGTCGGCAGGGCCGCTGACCAGGTCGGCTGGGACCGGATCGAGGAACTCACGGTTGTCGAACCGGTGGTGCTCGGTGCTCGGAACGCGGTCGCCGTGCAGATCTGGGTCGGTTCGCCGGCAGAGTCCGGTAGCCGTGCGGTCACGGTCTACGGCCGTCCGGTGGAGGCGGCCGATGACGAGACGTGGGTGCGGCACGCGACCGGCGTGCTGACCACCCGATCCGGTGCGGCGCCGACCACGTTCGATGCTTCGGTGTGGCCGCCGGAAGGTGCGGTTTCCGTTGACGTGGACGGGATCTACCAGGACCTGGCCGGAGCCGGTGTCGAGTACGGCCCGGTGTTCCAGGGTCTGCGGAGCGCCTGGCAGCGTGGCGACGAGGTGTTCGCCGAGGTCGCGTTGCCCGAGCAGGTTGGCAATGCCGGCTTCTTCGGTGTGCACCCTGCCCTGCTCGACGCTGCTCTGCACGCGTCGTCCGTCCTTGACCTGACCGCCGCCGACGGCGCCCGGATTCCGTCCGACTGGACCGGAATGTGCCTGTACGCGACGGGCGCCGGCATGCTGCGGGTCCGGTTGACCAGTACGGGTACCGAGTCGGTTTCGGTACAGGCCGTGGATGCCGACGGTGCTGTGGTGTTGTCGGTGGAGTCGCTGGCTCTGCGGCCGGTAACCGTGCAGCGCTCGGCGGCCGGTGCGGACGCGGTGACCCGCGACGCTCTGTTCCGTATCGAGTGGACACCGGCGCCCGAGGCGCCGTCGGTCGCCGCCGAACCTAGCCTGATCCGGCTCGACCTCGCCGAGTTGACCGGCGGGCTGCCCGAACTGGCAACTGTGCCGGACCTCGTCCTCGTCGAGACCCGCGCGACTGACACCGAGTCGATGGTCGAGTCGGTGCACGAGCTGACCGCTCGGGTGCTCGGCCTGCTCCAGGAATGGGTTGCCGACGACCGGTTCGCCGACGCGCGGCTCGTGGTGCGGACCAGCGGCGCGATCGCCGTTGCTGATGGTGAATCAATCGACGACCTTGCCGGGGCGGCCGTCTGGGGTCTGGTGCGCAGTGCGCAGTCGGAGAATCCGGACCGGTTCGTGCTGCTGGATGCCGACACCGACGAGATCCCGTTGGCCGAGGTGTTGGCCTGTGCCGAACCGCAGATGGCGGTGCGGTCCGGCGGCGTGTGGGTGCCGAGGCTGGTGCGCGCCGAGGCCGGCACCGTCGACGCGGCGGCGCTGAACGTCGACGGCACGGCGTTGATCACCGGTGGCACCGGTGGTCTCGGTGCCCAGTTCGCCCGGCACCTGGTCACCGAGTACGGCGTCCGCAACCTGCTGCTGGCCAGCAGGCGTGGCGAGGACGCGCCCGGCGCCGTCGAACTGTGGGCCGAACTGACCGAACTCGGCGCTGAGGTCGGCATCGTGGCCTGCGACCTCACCGACCGCGCAGCGGTCGCCGAACTGCTCGCGGGTATCAGCGCGGAACATCCGCTGACCGCTGTCGTGCACGCGGCAGGCGTGCTCGACGACGGCGTCATCGGTTCGCTGACCCCGCAACGGTTGGCCGCCGTGCTGGCACCGAAGGTGGATGCCGCCTGGCACCTGCACGAACTCACCCGCGACGCCGAGTTGGCCGCGTTCGTGGTGTTCTCCTCGGCCGCCGGCACCCTCGGCGGCGCGGGGCAGGCGAACTACGCGGCGGCGAACGCGTTCCTCGATGCCCTTGCGCAGCAGCGCGCCGCTGCCGGCTTGCCCGGTTTGTCGCTGGCCTGGGGTTTCTGGGCGCAGGGCACCGGAATGACCAGTGCCCTCGACGAGGCCGACGTGCGCAGGATGTCGTTGGCCGGCATGTCGCCGATCTCCACCGAACGCGGCCTCGGCCTGTTCGACGCGGCTCGCACCGTCGGTAAGGCCGCGCTGGTCCCGGCCCGTCTCGACCTGCCGTCGCTGCGGTCGCGCGGCGAGGTACCGCCGCTGCTACGCGGACTGGTGCGCGGCGCCCGTCGGGCCGCCGTGTCGACGTCGACGGCCGGTGCGGACAGCGGACTGCTCAAGCAGTTGGCCGGACTCGCACCCGCCGCACAGGCACGACTGGTCACCGACCTGGTCCGCACCCAGGCCGCTGCCGTGCTCGGTCATTCCTCGGCCGCTGCCGTCGACGTGCGCAGCGAGTTCCGTGGGCTGGGCTTCGACTCACTGACCGCGATCGAACTGCGCAACCGGATCAGCGCGGCGACCGGCCTTCGGCTGCCCGCCAGCCTGGTCTTCGACTATCCGACGCCGACGGTGCTCGCCGACTTCCTGCTCGCCGAGATCCTCGGCCGGCAGACCGAGACGGTGACGCCGAACGCGGTGCTCGCGGTCACCGACGACCCGATCGTGATCGTCGGCATGTCCTGCCGGTTCCCCGGTGGGGTGTCCTCCCCGGAGGACCTGTGGCAGCTGTTGCGGGACGGCGTCGACGCGGTGTCCGCGTTCCCGACCGACCGTGGCTGGTCCGTGCACACCGACCGGGTCCCGCAGGGCGGTTTCCTCGACGGCGCCGCCGAGTTCGACGCGGCCTTCTTCCGGATCTCGCCGCGTGAAGCGCTCGCCATGGACCCGCAGCAGCGGCTGCTGTTGGAAACGACCTGGGAGGCCATTGAACGGTCCCAGATCGACCCCGACCGATTGCGTGGCAGTCAGACCGGGGTGTTCGTCGGCACCAACGGCCAGGACTATTCGACGCTGCTGATGAATTCCGCGTCCGACGTCCAGGGCCATGCCATCACGGGTCTTTCGGCGAGCGTCATCTCCGGCCGGCTCTCCTATCTGCTCGGCCTTGAAGGCCCTGCGGTCACGGTGGACACCGCGTGTTCCTCCTCGCTGGTGGCCATGCACCTTGCCGCGCAGGCGCTGCGCTCCGGTGAGTGCGAACTGGCCCTTGCCGGCGGTATCACGATCATGTCGACGCCGATGTCCTTCGCCAGTTTCGACAGCCAGGGCGGGATGGCGCCGGACGGCCGGTGCAAGGCGTTCGCGCAGGCTGCGGACGGCACCGGCTGGTCGGAAGGTGCGGGCGTGCTCGTGCTGGAGCGGCTGTCGGACGCCCGGCGCAACGGGCACGAGGTGCTGGCGATCCTGCGCGGATCGGCCGTCAACCAGGACGGCGCCTCGAACGGGCTGACCGCCCCGAACGGCCCCTCGCAGCAGCGGGTGATCCGCCAGGCGCTGGCGAACGCGGGCCTCACACCGTCCGATGTGGACGCTGTTGAGGGACATGGCACCGGTACCACGCTGGGCGATCCGATCGAGGTCCAGGCGCTGTTGGCGACCTACGGCCGGGATCGCGATCGGCCGCTGTGGCTGGGTTCGATCAAGTCGAACCTCGGACACACCCAGGCCGCTGCCGGTGTCGCGGGTGTCATCAAGATGGTGCTGGCGATGCGCAACGGCCTGCTGCCCAAGACCCTGCACGTGGACGCCCCGTCCGAGCAGGTCGACTGGTCGGCCGGAGCCGTCGAGGTGCTCGCCGAGCCGGTTTCCTGGCCGGAGAACGGTCACCCGCGCCGCTTCGGGGTGTCCTCCTTCGGTATCAGCGGCACCAACGCGCACCTGATCATCGAGCAGGCACCCACCCAACCCGCTGCCGTCCAGTCCGAGCCGACCCAGGAGGCCGGCGGCAGGCCGGTCGTGGTGTCGGCGAAGTCGTTGCCGGCACTGCGCGAACAGGCACAGCGGCTGGCCGGTTTCCTGGCGACCCGACCGGGCCTGTCCCTCGCCGACCTCGGCCTGTCGGCCGCGACGACCCGTTCCGCGTTTGAACATCGCGCCGCGGTCCTCGGGGACAACGCCGATGCGGTGATCGCCGGCTTGACCGCGCTCGCCGCCGGTGCGAGCCGAACCGGTGACGTGGTGACCGGGCGAGCGCTGCCCAACCAGTTGGCCATCGTGTTCTCCGGCCAGGGCGCGCAGCGATCCGGGATGGGACAACAGCTCTACGCCCGGTTCCCGGTGTTCGCTCGTGCCTGGGACGAGGTGGCGGCTGGGCTCGACCCGTTGCTCGACCGCCCGTTGGCCGAGCTGATCGACGGTGATCTCGACCGTACCGGCGATGCGCAGCCCGCGTTGTTCGCCTTGCAGGTGGCGCTGTTCCGGCTGGTGGAGTCCTGGGGTGTCGCGCCCGAGGTACTGATCGGCCATTCGGTCGGCGAGATCGCGGCCGCGCACGTGGCCGGGGTGCTGTCACTGCCGGACGCGTGCACGTTGGTGGCGGCCAGGGCGCGACTGATGCAGGCCCTGCCGACCGGTGGCGCGATGGTCGCGGTCGCGGTGTCGGAAACGGCGGCGCTGGAACTGATCGCCGGCCGAGAGGACGAGGTGTCCCTCGGCGCGGTGAACGGCCCGTCGTCGGTGGTGCTGTCCGGCGCCGAGGAGACCGTCGTCGCGCTGGCCGGTCAACTCGCCGAAGGCGGAGTGCGGACCCGGCGGCTGTCGGTGTCGCATGCGTTCCATTCGCCGCTGATGCGGCCGATGCTCGCCGAGTTCACCGAGGTCGTGCATGGATTGACCTACCAGGCGGCCACCGTGCCGATCATGTCGACGGTGACGGGGGAGCCCGCTGCCCTCGACGACCCGGAGTACTGGGTCCGGCACGTGCACCAGCCGGTCCGGTTCGCCGACGCCGTCACCGCGACCCGCGACCAGGGCACGACCGCCTACCTGGAACTGGGCCCCGACGGGGTGACCACCGCGATGACCGCGGACATCCTCGCCACCGACACGGAAACCGCCACCGGGGACGCGGCGCCTACGCCGGTATCCCTGCTGCGCGGTGCGGACGACGAGTGCGGCGCCGCGCTGCACGCCCTCGCGCAGCTGTTCGTGCACGGCGTCTCGATCGACTGGCCCGCGCTGTTCGTCGGTACCGGGGCGCGCAGGGTCGACCTGCCCACCTACGCCTTCCAACGCGAGCGGTACTGGCCGACCGGTGTCGCGTTCGGCGGCCGGTCCGCCGAGGACGGTGTCGACGCCGCGTTCTGGCAGGCGGTCGAGAGTGAGGACGCCGAATCGTTGGCCGCGACGCTGCGGGTCGAGGACGAGGCGTTGAGCGGAGTGTTGCCGGCCCTGTCGACCTGGCGCAGGGACCAGCGGGAGCGCTCGCTCGTCGACTCCTGGCGTTACCGGGTCACCTGGAAGGCACTGGGCACCGGCAACAGCGCCGCCGCCGATCTGGCCGGCGAATGGCTGGTCCTGGTACCCGAAGGACTCGCCGAGGACGACTGGGTGGCCGAGGTACTGGCCGCCGTCGGCCCCGCCGCCGTACCGGTCCCGGTATCGGGCCTCGACCGGAGCCAGTTGGTCGACGCGCTCGTCGAACTCGGCGATCGGAACTGGGCCGGGGTGCTCTCGCTGGTCGCTCTCGACGGCGACGAACCGGCCAACTTCCCAGGTGAGTCCTTAGTCACCCCCGTGGGACAGTCCCAACGACAGATCTCTGGTGCAGCCCAGGGGGTGGCATTGACGGTGAGCGTGATACAGGCCCTAGGCGATGCGGACGTCGCGGCACCGATGTGGTGCGTGACCAGAGGTGCCGTGTCGATGGGACGGATGGAGCGCGTGCTCAGTCCGGACCAGGCCGGGGTGTGGGCGCTCGGCCGGGTGTGCGCACTGGAGTATCCGCAGCGCTGGGGTGGACTCGTCGACCTCCCACCGGCCCTCGACGACCGGGTCACCACCCGGCTGCGGCAGGTGCTGGCCGGTTGGGACGGCGAGGACCAGGTCGCCGTCCGCGCCTCCGGCGTGTTCGGCCGTCGACTGATCCACGCCCCGGCCGGGACTCGGCAGAACGTCTGGCAGCCACGCGGCACCGTCCTGATCACCGGCGGTACCGGTGCACTGGGCGCCCAGGTGGCCCGCTGGCTGGCCGAACGCGGTGTCGAAGGGCTAGTCCTCACCAGTCGCCAGGGCCCAGACGCGCCCGGTGCGGCCGAACTCGACGCCGAACTCACCGCACTCGGGGTGCGCGTGCGCATCGTGGCCTGCGATGTCGCCGACCGCGATGCCCTACAGGCGGTGCTCGACGAACACTCGCCGACCGGCGTCGTGCACACCGCGGGTATCAGCAGGGGCGCCATGATGCACCAGCTCGGTCAGGACGAGTTGGCCGATGTGCTGCGGGCCAAGGTGCTCGGCGCGGCCAACCTCGATGCCCTGCTCGGTGAGCAGCAGTTGGACTGCTTCGTGCTGTTCTCCTCCATCGCCGGCGTCTGGGGCAGTGGTGGCCAGGGTGCCTACGCGGCAGCCAACGCCTACCTCGACGCGCTCGCCGAACAGCGCAGGGCCAGGGGCCTCGTCGCCACCTCGGTGGCCTGGGGTGCCTGGGCCGACGGCGGCATGGCCGATGCCAACGGCGCCGAGGAGTACCTGTCCCGCCGAGGCGTGCGGACCATGGCGCCGGAGCCTGCGCTGACCGCGTTGTGGCGAGCCGTTGCCCAGCAGGAGACGACCGTGACGGTCGCCGACATCAAGTGGGAACAGTTCGCCCCGACCTTCACCGCGGCCCGGCCGAGTCCACTGTTCAGCGATCTGCCGGAAGTGCGGGGCGCGGTCGAATCGGCGCGCGATGCCCAGCAGGACAACGCATCCGTCGCATCGGCGCTGCGCGAACGCCTGCACGAACTGGCCAGGGCCGACAAGATCGCGGTACTGCTCGACCTCGTCCGCGACCAGGTCGGTTCGGTACTGCGGCACGGCGATGGCCGGACCGTGGAAGCGGACCGGAAGTTCGGCGACCTCGGCTTCGACTCGTTGACCAGCGTCGAACTGCGGACCGGCCTGAGCCTGGCAACCGGCCTCTCATTGCCCGCGAGCCTGGTATTCGACTACCCGACACCGCAGGCGCTGGCCGAATACCTGCTCCAGCAGCTCTCGCCAGAGGGCGCCCCGGTGATCGACGACCTGCTCGCCAAGTTCGACCAGCTCGCCACCGGCTTCTCGGCGATCAACGGCGATGCGGCTGGCCGCAACCGGATCACCCAGCGGCTGCGGCACGTGCTGGCGGAACTCGATGCCGGCCGATCGGGACAGGACGCGGCCACGATCAAGGACAAGTTGGGTACCGCGACCGACGACGAACTGTTCGAGCTGTTCGACAACGATCTCGGGCATTCCTGACCCGCGAGGAGTTTGGCCGTGTCGACCAACGAAGAGAAGCTCCGCGAATATCTCAAGCGCGCCATCGCGGACCTGCACGAGAGTCGCGAGCGGCTGCATGCCGTGGAAGTGGCTGTTCGGGAGCCTCTGGCTGTGGTCGGGATGAGCTGTCGGTATCCGGGCGGCGTGTACTCGCCGGAGGACCTGTGGGAGTTGCTCGCCGACGGCAGGGACGCCGTCACCTCGTTCCCGACCGACCGTGGCTGGGAAGTCTCTGGCACGGAAACCGCGCAGGGCGGTTTCCTCACCGATATCGCCGAGTTCGACGCGGCCTTCTTCGGGATCTCGCCGCGTGAGGCGGTGTCGATGGATCCGCAGCAGCGACTGCTGTTGGAGACCGCCTGGGAGGCCGTTGAACGGTGCGGTTTCGATCCGACGACGCTGCGCGGCAGTCAGACCGGCGTGTTCGTCGGCGCCAACGGGGAGGACTACTCCTCCGTTCTGACCAGCGCGCCCGGCGGTTCGGATGGCCGGACCGTCACCGGCCTCGCCGGCAGTGTCCTGTCCGGACGGTTGTCCTATCTCCTTGGTCTTGAAGGGCCCGCGGTCACCGTCGACACCGCCTGTTCCTCGTCGCTGGTCGCGCTGCATCTGGCTGCGCAGGCCCTGCACAGCGGGGAATGTTCGCTTGCCCTCGCCGGCGGGGTCACCTTGATGTCCACCCCCTGCGGCTATGTTGGTTTCAATGGTCAGGGCGTGCTCGCCGAGGACGGCCGGTGCAAGGCCTATTCGGATGCGGCCGACGGCATCGGCTGGGCCGAGGGTGTCGGCGTTCTGGTATTGGAACGGCTGTCGGACGCACAGCGCGACGGGCACAACATCCTGGCCGTGATCCTTGGCTCGGCGGTCAACTCCGACGGCGCGTCGAACGGTCTTACGGCGCCGAATGGGCCCTCGCAGCAGCGGGTGATCCGGCAGGCGCTGGCCAACGCGGGCCTCGAACCCTCCGATGTGGATGCCGTCGAGGGCCACGGCACCGGGACGGCGCTGGGTGATCCGATCGAGGCGCAGGCGTTGTTGGCGACCTACGGTCAGGATCGGGTTCGGCCGTTGTGGCTTGGTTCGATCAAGTCCAACATCGGGCACTCGTCCGCGGCTTCCGGTGTTGCCGGCGTGATCAAGATGATCATGGCGTTGCGGCGTGGCCTGCTGCCCAAGACTCTGCACGTGGCCGCACCATCGTCGAATGTGGACTGGTCGGCGGGGCCGGTCAAGATCCTGCGCGAGCCGGTCGACTGGCCGGAGAACGGCCACCCCCGCCGAGCAGGCGTCTCGTCGTTCGGGATCAGCGGAACCAACGCACACCTGATCCTGGAACAGCCACCGGTAGCCATCGATGTGCACGAACCGGCCGGGCTCGACAGCTCAGCCGTTGGTCCGGCGCCGATCGTCCTGTCCGGTAAGTCGCGTGCGGCGCTGCGTGCTCAGGCTGCCCGGTTCGCTGCCTTCGTGGAAGCTCGACCCGAGGTGTCCGTCGCCGATCTCGCCCTGTCCTCGCTGACTACGCGATCGGTGTTCGAACACCGCGCCGTTGTGCTGGCGGAGGACGCGGCCGCCGCGGTCGCGGGTCTGTCCGCATTGGCCGAGGACCTACCAGCCGCGGGCCTTGTGACAGGCCGGGGTGCCGGTGCTGGCCGGCTGGCCGTGGTGTTCTCGGGTCAGGGTGGTCAGCGGTCGGGGATGGGCCAAGGACTGTATGCGCGGTTCCCGGTGTTCGCGGCGGCGTGGGACGAGGTTGCCGCCGGGTTGGGTTTGCCGCTGGACGAGCTGGTTGCCGGTGATCTTGACCGGACTGGTGATGCGCAGCCTGCGTTGTTCGCGTTGCAGGTGGCGTTGTTCCGGTTGGTCGAGTCCTGGGGCGTCAGGCCTGAGGTGTTGATCGGTCATTCCGTCGGTGAGATCGCGGCGGCCCATGTTGCCGGGGTGTTGTCGCTCGCGGATGCCTGCACCTTGGTGGTCGCGCGGGCCCGGTTGATGCAGGCGTTGCCGGCCGGTGGCGCGATGGTCGCCGTGGCGATCTCCGAGGCCGCCGCCTTGGAATTGGTCGCCGGTCGGGAGGACGAGGTCTCGATCGCCGCGATGAACGGCCCGTCGTCAGTGGTGTTGTCCGGTGTGGAGGATGCGGTTGTCGAGTTGGTCGATCGGATCGCGGATCGGGATGTGCGTTGGCGGCGGCTGTCGGTGTCGCATGCGTTTCATTCGCCGTTGATGCGGCCGATGTTGGATGAGTTCGCCGAGGTGCTGAGCGGGTTGACGTTCTGCGCGCCGGAGCTGCCGATCGTCTCGACGGTGACCGGCGAGCCCGCCACCCTGGACGATCCACGGTACTGGGTTCGACAGGTGTGTGCGCCGGTCCGGTTTGCCGATGCGGTTGAGGCGGCTCGTGGGCAGGTGTACTTGGAGCTGGGGCCGGACGCCGTCACCACCGCGATGACCGCGGAGATCCTCGCCGGCTCGGGAACTGAACCGGCCGCGGTGGCTGTGCTCCGAGGCGATGGCGCGGAGCAGGCCGCGGCAACGCGCGCCATGGCTGAGCTGTTCGTGCGTGGGGTGCCGGTCGACCTTGCCACGCTGTTGGCCGGCACCGGTGCCCGGCGCATCGACCTGCCGACCTACGCCTTCCAGCGTGAGCGCTTCTGGCCGTCCGGTGCCACCCTGGGTGGCGCCCGGTCGGATGCCGAGGGTGTCGATACGGCGTTCTGGCAGGCGGTGGAGAGCGAGGACCTCGCATCGCTGGCGGCGACGCTGAGGGTCGAGGACGAGGCGTTGAGCGGTGTGTTGCCGGCCCTGTCGGCCTGGCATCGGGATCAGCGGGAGCGCTCGCTCGTCGACTCGTGGCGCTATCGGGTCACCTGGAAGGCCCTCGGTGCACAGAGTCCGACGGCGGCCGAGCCGCGTGGCGAATGGCTGGTGTTGGTGCCGGAACGGCTCGCCGAGGACATCTGGGCCGCCGAGGTGCTGGCGGCCCTCGGCCCTGGCGCCGTGTCGGTCCCGGTCTCGGGTGTCGACCGAGGTCAGTTGGTCGACACGCTCGTCGAATTCGGTGACCGGAGCTGGGCTGGGGTGCTGTCGCTGGCGGCCCTCGACAGTGACGAAGCGGTCAACTTACCAGGGGAGTCCTTAGCCACGATCGTGGGAGAGTCCCAGGATCAGATCTCTGGCGCGGCTCCGGGAGTGGCGTTGACGGTGAGCGTGATGCAGGCCCTTGGCGATGCGGGTGTCGCCGCACCGTTGTGGTGCGCGACTCGCGGCGCCGTGTCGATGGGGCGGATGGAGCCGGTGCTCAGCCGCGACCAGGCCGGGGTATGGGGACTCGGTCGGGTGTGTGCGCTGGAGTATCCGCAGCGTTGGGGTGGACTTGTGGATCTGCCCCCGGTTCTCGACGGTCGAGTCACCAGTCGGCTGCGGCAGGTGCTGGCCGGTTGGGACGGCGAGGACCAGGTCGCCGTCCGCGCCTCCGGCGTGTTCGGTCGCCGTCTGGTCCATGCGCCCGCCGGGCCCCGGCAGAACGTCTGGCAGCCACGCGGCACGATCCTCATCACTGGCGGTACCGGTGCGCTCGGCGCGCGGGTTGCCCGTTGGCTGGCCGAACATGGCGTCGAAGGGCTTGTGCTCACCAGCCGCCAGGGGCCTGGCGCACCCGGCGCGGCCGAACTCGATGCCGAACTCACCGCGCTCGGTGTCCGGGTCAGTGTGGTGGCCTGTGACGTCGCCGACCGGGACGCTCTTGAGACGGTGTTGGCGGAGCATTCGCCGACCGGCATCGTGCACACCGCCGGCATCAGCCAGGGCGGCATGATGCATCAGCTCGGTCAGGACGAGTTGGCCGATGTGCTGCGGGCCAAGGTGCTCGGCGCGGCCAACCTGGATGCCCTGCTCGGTGAGCAGCAGTTGGACTGCTTCGTGCTGTTCTCCTCGATCGCCGGTGTCTGGGGCAGCGGAGGCCAGGCTGCCTATGCGGCGGCCAACGCCTATCTCGACGCACTCGCCGAGCAACGCAGGGCTCGTGGTCTTGCCGCGACCTCGGTGGCCTGGGGTGCTTGGGCGCAGGGCGGCATGGCCGAGACAGCCGGCGCCGAGGAGTACCTGTCCCGTCGGGGCGTGGGGAGGATGGCACCGGAACCCGCGCTCACCGCGTTGTGGCGGGCCGTTGCGCAGCAGGAGACGACCGTGACGGTCGCCGACATCAAGTGGGCGCAGTTCGCGCCGACCTTCATGGCTGCCCGCCGGAGTCCGTTGTTCAGTGACCTGCCCGAGGTGCGGGACGGGGTCGGGTCGGCGCGCGATGCCCAGCGGGACAGCGTATCCGTCGCACTGGCTACCGAGTCCGCCGAGGACCTGCGGCAGCGGTTGGTCGGTCTCGACATCGACCAGCGACAGGCGGTCCTGCGGGAACTGGTGCAGCGCTTCGCCGCGGCCATCCTCGGCCACAGCGAGCCGAGCGCCATCGACATCGAGCATGACTTCCTCGAACAGGGCTTCGATTCGCTCACCGCGACCGAACTGCGCACTGCCGTTGCCTCGGCGACCGGTCTTGAACTACCGCCGACGGTGGTGTTCGACAACAAGACTCCGGTCCGGCTGGCCGACTGGATCGTCGACGAGATCGGCGATCGACCTACCGCCGGTGAAGCGGCCCGACCGCAGACTTCCGACGGCCAACGGGACGGCACGCTCAGCGAGTTGTTCCACGGTGCCGTCCGTGCCGGCAAGATCAATGAGGGGCTCGAACTTCTCTTTGCCGCCGCCCGGATCCGGCCTGTCTACGAGCTGCCCGACGGTGCCGCGTGCGTTCCGCACCCGGTGACGCTGGCCAGCGGTGCGGCGCGACCCAAGTTGATCTGCGTCAGTACCACCATGGTCAACGGCGGAGTGCATCAGTACGCCAGGATAGCCGGGCACCTTCGGGGTAGCCGAGATGTTTCCGCCCTGCCGCTGGCCGGTTTCGAGCTGGGCGAGAGCCTGCCCGCCACCGGCAAGGACGCGCTCGGTTCGGTCGTACAGGGCATTCTGGAAGCCAGCGAGGGTCAGCCGTTCGTGCTGCTCGGTCATTCGGCGGGCGGAATGCTCGCCTACGCCGCCGCCTCCGCCCTGTGCGGCACCGACGCGCCACTGTGTGGCGTGGCCATGCTGGACACGTTCTATACCAAAGCCTTCTACACCAAAGCGGGACAGCCGGAACAGGACGCCGAGGTGCCACCGGACGACCTGCTGCCGACACTGTTCGAGAGTGTGTTCCAGACCGAGTCGTACTTCGGTGGCTTTCACAGTGCTCGGTTGTCGGCGCTCGCGCACTGGTACCACCTGTGGCCGGACATCGAGATCGGTGCGGTTGACGTGCCGGTGCTGTTCGTCCAGTGCACCGAACCGATCGACGGGATGGCAAAGGACTCCGGCGACTGGCGCTCGACCCCAGTCGATTCAGCGCACACCCTGCGTCCGTTGGCGGCCAACCACTTCTCGATGCTGGAGGACAAGGCCGGGGACACTGTGCGCTTGGTGGAGAGCTGGCTGGACACCGTGCCCGTGGTGGAGTCGTCATGAGGCTCGAATCGGCTGATACGAGCACGGGCCACGCGGCGGAAGCGGTAGGCAGGTCGCCAGCACCCGGACGCCACCGGCTCGCGGAACTTGTCGCACTCGACATTCGGGTCAGCATCGTGGCCAGCGACGTAGCTGACCATGACGCCCTCGGGTCAATGCCGTCGCGGACGACGCCACCGAAGCCGGCGTCGACCGCGTTGTGGTGGGCGACGGCGCGGCAGGAGACGGCGGTGACGGTTTCGGATATCACGTGGGAACACGTCGTGCCGACTTTCCCGGTTGCCCACCGGAACCCACCGCGCGATGACCTGCTCGCCAAGTTCCACCAGTTCGTTACCGGTTTCTCGGCGATCAACGGCGATGTGGCCGAGCACAACCGGATCACTACGCGGCCACGGTATGTGCCGGCGGAACTCGACGCCGGCCTGCTGGTACCGGGCACGGCCGCGATCAAGGACAAGTTGGGCACCGTGATCGAGGACGAACTGTTCGCCAACGATCTCGGGCATTCCTGACCCACAAGGAGTTTCGCCGTGTCGACCAACGAAGAGAAGCTCCGCGACTATCTCAAACGAGCCCTCGCGGACCTGCACGACAGCCGCGAACGGCTGCATGCCGTCGAAGCGGCCGGTCGGGAACCCCTCGCGGTGGTCGGGATGAGCTGTCGGTATCCCGGCGGAGTGTACTCGCCGGAAGACCTGTGGCAACTGCTCGCCGACGGCCGGGACGCCGTCGCACCCTTCCCGACCGACCGCGGCTGGGAAACGCCGGGCACGGAAACCGCACAGGGCGGCTTCCTCACCGGGATCGCGGATTTCGACCCGGCCTTCTTCGGTATCTCGCCGCGCGAAGCGCTCGCCATGGACCCACAGCAACGGCTCCTGCTGGAGACCGCGTGGGAGGCCGTTGAACGGTGCGGCTTCGATCCGGCGACCCTGTGCGGCAGCCAGACCGGCGTGTTCGTCGGCGCCAACGGCCAGGACTACTCGACGGTGCTGGCGAACGCGCCCGGCGACTCGGGCGGCCATGCCGTCACCGGCCTCGCCGGCAGCGTGCTGTCGGGTCGGCTGTCCTACCTCCTCGGCCTTGAGGGGCCAGCGGTCACCGTCGACACCGCCTGCTCGTCCTCCCTGGTCGCGATGCACCTTGCCGCGCAGGCCCTGCGTTCCGGCGAATGCTCGCTCGCCTTCGCCGGCGGCGTCACCATCATGTCCACCCCCGGCGGCTACATCGGGTTCAACGGCCAGGGCGTGCTCGCCGAGGACGGCCGCTGCAAGGCCTACTCCGAGGTGGCCGACGGCATCGGCTGGGCCGAGGGCGTCGGCATCCTGGTCATGGAACGGCTGTCGGACGCACAGCGCAACGGGCACAACATCCTGGCCGTGATGCGCGGCTCCGCCGTCAACCAGGACGGCGCGTCCAACGGCCTCACCGCGCCGAACGGTCCCTCCCAACAACGGGTGATCCGCCAGGCGCTGATCAACTCGGATCTTGATCCGTCCGATGTGGACGCCGTCGAGGGGCACGGCACCGGTACCGCGCTGGGTGATCCGATCGAGGCGCAGGCGCTGTTGGCGACCTACGGTCAGGACCGGGACCGGCCGCTGTGGCTCGGCTCGATCAAGTCCAACATCGGACACTCCTCGGCCGCCTCCGGTGTTGCCGGCGTGATCAAGATGATCATGGCGATGCAGCGGGGAGTGCTGCCGAAGACCCTGCACGCGGACACGCCGTCCTCGCATGTGGACTGGTCGGCCGGTGCCGTCGAGCTGCTGCGTGCACCGATCGACTGGCCGGAGCACGGGCACCCACGCCGTGCGGGCATCTCCTCGTTCGGCATCAGCGGGACGAACGCGCACGTTCTCATCGAACAGGCACCCGAACCCGTCGAGACTCCTGCCGCCGACGGCCGTGCGCCCACGTCGTTGGCGTGGGTGGTCTCGGGTAGGACCGAGGGCGCGTTGCGGGACCAGATCGACCAACTCGGGCGCTGCGCCGACGACCACGACGCGGTGGATCTCGGCTTCTCCTTGGTGTCCTCGCGGTCGGTGTTCGATCATCGCGCGGTTGTCGTCGGTGCTGATCGGGCCGAGTTGCTCGCCGATCTCACCGGCGCTGATCTGGTCTCCGGTGTCGCGCATGTCGATGGCAAGCTGGCTTTTGTCTTTCCCGGTCAGGGTGCGCAGTGGGTGGGCATGGGCGCCCGACTGCTCGACGAGTCCGTGGTGTTCGCCGAGCGGATGGCGGAATGTGCGGCGGCACTGGAGTCCTACCTGGACTTCTCGGTTCTCGATGTGATTCGGCAGGTGGCGGACGCGCCGCCGTTGGATCGGGTGGATGTCGTCCAGCCGGTGTCGTTCGCGGTGATGGTCTCGCTGGCCGCTGTCTGGCAGTCGATGGGTGTGCGGCCGGCTGCGGTGCTCGGGCATTCGCAGGGTGAGATCGCGGCGGCCTGTGTGTCGGGTGCCTTGTCGTTGACCGATGCCGCTCAGGTCGTCGCATTGCGCAGTCGTGCTATCGCCGCCGAACTGGCTGGTCGAGGAGCCATGGCCTCGGTACCGCTACCGGAAGCCCAGGTACGCGACCGAGTTGCCGGCGTCGAGGGTGTGTCGGTCGCGGCGGTGAACGGTCCTCGGTCGGTCGTTGTCGCGGGCGAGCCGGATGCGGTGCGGGCGATCGTCGACGGTTATGTCGAGCAGGACGTTCGGGCCCGGATGATCGCCGTGGACTACGCCTCGCATTCGGCGCAGGTCGAGTCGTTGCACGATGACCTGCTGGACGTCCTGGCTGGCATCGAGCCTGGCGCACCGACGATTCCGATGCTCTCCACGCTGACCGGGGAATGGGTGGGCGCGGGGGAGTTGGACGCGGATTACTGGTTCGCGAATCTCCGTAACCAGGTCGGTTTTCACGCGGCGGTCACCCGCCTGTTGGACGAGCGGTACCGGGCTTTCGTCGAGGTCAGTCCGCATCCGGTGCTGACCATCGGTGTCCAGGAAACCCTTGACGACGCCGACTTCCCGGCCGTTGTCACCGGCACGCTGCGCCGGGACGAAGGCGGCCTTGATCGGGTCCTGACCTCGCTGGCCGAGGTCTTCGTACGCGGTGTGCGCGTCGACTGGCAAAGCCTGTTCGCCGGAACCGGGGCTCACCGGGTCGACCTGCCGACCTACGCCTTCCAGCATGAGCGTTACTGGCCTGCCGGCATGACCGCCGGCGCGGGCAATGTGGCCGCGGCCGGCCTGTTGGCGGCCGCGCATCCCCTGCTCGGTGCCGCAGTGGGACTTGCCGGCGCGGAGGGCATGCTGCTGACCGGTCGGCTGTCGGTCCGATCGCACCCCTGGCTGGCTGATCATGCGGTGAACGGCGTCATCGTCGTACCGGGCTCGGTGCTGGTGGAGATGGTCGGCCGCGCCGGTGACCAGGTCGGCAGCGACCGTATCCAGGAACTCAGCCAGTCCGCGCCGCTGATCCTGCCCGAGGACGGCGCGGTGGCGGTGCAGGTGTGGCTGGGCGCCCCGGACGACTCGGACAACCGAAGCGTCAGCGTGTACAGCCGGCCCACCGATGCCGAATCGGACGATGCATGGCAGGCGCATGCCAGCGGCCTGCTCGCGACCGGTGAACCGGCCGAGGGTTGGACCGCAGAGGTCTGGCCGCCGGAGGGGGCGACCCCGGTCGACACGGCAGAGGTCTATCAGCGGTTCATCGATCACGACCTCGACCACGGCCCCGTTTTCCAAGGATTGCGGGCGGTGTGGCGGCGCGACGGCGAGGTGTTCGTCGAGGTCGCCCTGCCCGACCGGGTGACCGACGCCGGCCTTTTCGGCATCCATCCCGCGCTGCTGGACGCCGCGCTGCAACCGGCATCCCTTGCCGACCTCCGCGAACAGGACGGTCTTGCGCTCCCCGCGGACTGGACCGGAATCTGCCTGCACGCCACCGGTGCCAGCACCCTTCGCGTGCGCTTGGCGCCTGCCGGCGCGGATTCGGTGTCGCTGGCCGCCGTCGACGACACGGGCGCGCCGGTGTTGTCGGTGGACTCGGTGACGCTACGCCCGATCTCCGGCGATCAACTGGCCGCCGCTGGGCAGGCGGGCACGCGCGACCCGCTGTTCCGTATCGCCTGGATCCCGGCACCGCAGGCTCCGACAGCGGGAATCGAGCCGGGTGTCATCGAGCTGACCGGCGAACTGGCCGACCTCGATCACGTACCCCAACTCGTCACCTTCACCGTCGGCTGGACAGATACGCAGCCGGACCACACGGTCGACTTCGTGCACGACACGACCGCCAACGCCTTGCGTCTGCTGCAGGACTGGTTGGCCGACGAGCGGTGCGTGGACTCGCGGTTGGTCGTGGTGACGCGGGGTGCGGTGGCCGCGCATGATGGTGAGTCGGTTGGTGATCTTGCTGGTGCCGCGGTGTGGGGTTTGGTGCGGAGTGCTCAGTCGGAGAATCCGGATCGTTTCGTGTTGGTGGATGTCGATGGTGGTGAGGTTCCGCTGTCGGCCGTTGTCGGCTGTGGCGAACCACAGATGGCGGTGCGGTCCGGCACCGTGCTGGTGCCCCGCCTGACCGCCGTCGAACCGGGTGAATCGCAATCGGTGCGCTGGGACCCCGACGGCACGGTGCTGATCACCGGTGGGACCAGCGGCCTTGGCGCGGTGTTCGCTCGGCATCTGGTGACCGAGCACGGCGTCCGGCAACTGTTGTTGACCAGCCGGCGCGGCGCGGAGACACCGGGCGTCGACCAACTGCGCGCGGAGTTGGCGGAACTTGGCGCCCAGGTGCGGATTGCCGCCTGCGATCTGGCCGATCGTGATCAGGTCGCCGGGCTGTTGGTCGGTGTTCCGGTGGAGTTTCCGTTGCGTGGGGTGGTGCATGCGGCTGGTGTGTTGGATGACGGTGTTGTGCCGTCGTTGACTCCTGAGCGGCTGGCTGCGGTGTTGCGGCCGAAGGTTGATGCGTTGTGGTATTTGCATGAGTTGACGCGGCATGCTGATTTGTCGGCGTTTGTGGTGTTTTCGGGTTTGGCTGGCGCGTTGGGTTCGCCGGGGCAGGCGAACTACGCGGCGGCGAACTCCTTCGTTGATGCGTGGGCACAGTGGCGGCACGGACTTGGTTTGCCGGGTGTCGCGCTCGCCTGGGGTTTCTGGGCGCAGGGCACCGGGATGACCAGTGGTCTGAGCGAGATCGACCTGCGGCGGATGGCGCGGGGCGGTATGCCGCCGCTGTCGACCGAGCAGGGTCTGGCCCTGTTCGACACGGCGTGCTTTGTTGATGAGCCGGCGATCGCGGTTGCCCGCTGGGACTTTGCCGCGCTGCGGACCCGAGGTGACCTGCCGCCGCTGCTGCGCGGTCTGGTGCGTGGCGCCCGCAGGACGGCGGTGTCAGGTACTGGAGTCGGCGGTGACTCGGCTCTGCTGCGGCAGCTCACGGGCGCGGCCGCTGCCGATCAGACTCGGTTGGTCATCGAGCTGGTTCGAACGCAGGCCGCGCGGGCACTGGGACATGCGACCTCGGACGCGATCGACGTGCGCAGCGAGTTCCGCGCGCTGGGCTTCGATTCCCTCACCGGTATCGACTTCCGCAACCGGATGACCGCCGCGACCGGTTTGCGGCTGCCGGCGAGCCTGGTGTTCGACTATCCGACCCCTACCGTGCTGGCCGACTTCCTGCTCGGCGAGATCCTCGGCCGACGCAGCGCAGCGGTTGTGCCGGCGGCCAGCGGAATGCTCTCGGCCGATCCGGTGGTGATCGTCGGCATGGCCTGCCGGTTCCCCGGCGGCGCGAACAGTCCTGAGCAACTGTGGCGGCTGGTCACCGAGGGCGGGGACGCGATCAGCGAGGCGCCGACCGATCGCGGTTGGGAGATCCGGCCGGATCAGACGCTCCTCGGCGGATTCCTCGACGGCGTCGCCGACTTCGATGCCGGCTTCTTCCGGATCTCCCCACGCGAGGCAATCGCGATGGACCCGCAGCAGCGGCTGCTGCTGGAAACCGCCTGGGAGGCGATCGAACGCTCCGGTATCGACGCGACCAGCCTGCACGGCAGCCAGACCGGGGTGTTCGTCGGCGGCACCGGTACCGGCTATCAGATGCAGGCCGATGCCTCCGGCCACCTGATCACCGGGCTCACCACCAGCGTGATGTCCGGCCGGCTGTCCTACACACTCGGCCTCGAAGGGCCGGCCTTCACCGTCGACACCGCCTGCTCGTCCTCCCTGGTCGCGCTGCACGTCGCCGCGCAGGCGCTACGCGCGGGGGAGTGCTCCCTGGCGTTGGCCGGCGGCGTGACGGTGATGTCGACGCCGATCGGATACATGGAGTTCGACACGCTCGGCGGCCTGGCCACCAACGGCCGGTGCAAGGCCTACTCCGACACGGCGGACGGCATCGGCTGGTCCGAAGGCGTTGGCATGCTGGTGTTGGAGCGACTGTCCGATGCCCGCCGCAACAACCACGAGGTGCTGGCGATCATGCGCGGCTCCGCCCTCAACCAGGACGGCGCCTCCAACGGCCTTTCCGCGCCGAACGGTCCTGCTCAGCAGCGGGTGATCCGGCAGGCCTTGGCGAACGCGAGTCTGGCACCGACCGACATCGACGCCGTGGAAGGACATGGCACCGGAACCACGCTCGGCGATCCGATCGAGGCACAGGCCTTGCTGGCCACCTACGGTCAGGATCGGGATCGGCCGCTGTGGCTCGGCTCGGTGAAGTCCAACATCGGCCACGCCCAGGCCGCCTCCGGAATGGCCGGAATCATCAAGATGGTGATGGCGCTGCGGCACGGAGTTCTGCCCCGCACCCTGCACGTTGACGCGCCTTCCTCTCATGTGGACTGGTCGGCTGGGTCGATCGAGATCCTGCGTGACCAGGTGGACTGGGCGCAGAACGGTCACCCGCGCCGGGCGGGTGTGTCCTCCTTCGGCGTCAGCGGAACCAATGCGCACGTGATCCTCGAACAGCCCCCGGTCGTCGTCGACTCGACTCCCGTCGAGGTAGACCGGCCGGCAGCGTTGACGTGGATGGTGTCGGCGAAGAACCGCGAGGCCTTGCGCGATCAGGGTGATCGGCTGGCGTGCTGGGCCCAGGATCACGACCCCGTGGACATCGGCTTCTCGCTGGCGTCCTCGCGCTCGGTGTTCGACCACCGCGCCGTTGCCATCGGCGCCGATCGCGACGATCTGGTAGCCGGCGTGGCAAGCATCGGATCGGTCGACACCGGCCTTGTCTCGGGTGTTGCCGATGTTGATGGTCGGTTGGTGTTTGTGTTCCCTGGTCAGGGTGCGCAGTGGGTGGGTATGGGTGCTCGGCTCATTGACGAGTCGGCGGTGTTCGCGGAGCGGATGGGGGAGTGTGCTGCGGCGTTGGCGCCGTTTGTTGATTTCTCGGTTCTTGATGTGATCCGGCAGGTATCGGATGCGCCGGGGCTTGATCGGGTTGATGTTGTTCAGTCGGTGTCGTTTGCGGTGATGGTGTCTCTTGCTGCGGTGTGGCAGTCGGTGGGTGTCAAGCCGGATGCGGTGCTTGGTCATTCGCAGGGTGAGATTGCGGCGGCGTGTGTGTCGGGTGCGTTGTCGTTGGCTGATGCGGCGCGGGTTGTGGCGTTGCGCAGTAAGGCGATTGCGGCGGGGTTGGCTGGTCGGGGTGCGATGGCCTCGATTCCGCTGCCGGAAACTGATGTGCGTAACCGGGTTGATGCGGTTGAGGGTGTGTCGGTCGCGGCGGTGAACGGTCCTCGGTCGGTGGTGATCGCCGGTGAGCCGGACGCTGTGCAAAGGATCGTCGGCGACTACACCGGGCAGGAGGTTCGGGCCCGGATGATCGCGGTCGACTACGCCTCGCATTCCGCACACGTCGAGTCGCTGCACGAGGAACTGCTGGACGTCCTGGCGGGCATCGAACCTGGCGCACCGGTGATCCCGATGTTGTCCACGTTGACCGGTGAGTGGGTGCAGGACGGGGACCTGGATGCGGAGTACTGGTTCGCCAACCTTCGCCACCAGGTTGGTTTCCACTCGGCGGTTACCCGGTTGTTGGATGAACGGTACCGGGCGTTCGTCGAGGTCAGCCCGCATCCGGTCCTCACGATCGGTGTCCAGGAAACCATCGACGACACCGACCTGACTGCTGTGGTGACGGGAACTCTCCGTCGCGACGAGGACGGACTCGACCGGGTTCTGACCTCGCTGGCCGAAGTGTTCGTGCGTGGTGTCACGGTTGACTGGAAGGCGCTGTACGCGGGAACGGGAGCGCGCCGGGTCGACCTGCCGACCTACGCCTTCCAACACCAGCGTTACTGGGCCAGCGGGATGCAGACCGGGGACGCGCGTGGGCTTGGACTGGTCGCTGCTGGGCATCCGCTGCTGGGTGCTTCGGTCGGGTTGGCCGGCGCGGACGGGATTCTGCTCACCGGGCAGCTATCGCTGCGTACCCATCCCTGGCTGGCCGATCACTTGGTCAACGGGGTCGTCGTCGTTCCTGGTTCGGCGCTGGTGGAGATGGTGGGCCTTGCCGGCGACCAAGTTGACCGCGATCAGATCGAGAAGCTGACCCTCGCGGCACCATTGGTGCTCGGTGCCGACGATGCGGTCGCTGTGCAGGTATGGGTAGGCGAGTCGAGCGAGTCCGACAGCCGTCCGGTGACGGTGTACGGCCGCAGGGCGGGCGCTGATGAGGACGAGCCGTGGGCGCGGCATGCCAGCGGTGTCCTCGCCGTGCGATCCGATGCGACGATCTCCTTCGACGGTTCGGTGTGGCCGCCCGAGGGGGCGACCGCGCTCGATGCCGAGAAGGCATACGAGAGGCTGGCCGAGGACGGTCTCGACTGCGGACCGGTGTTCCAGGGGCTTGAGGCGGCGTGGCAGCGGGACGCCGAGGTCTTCGCCGAGGTCGCCCTGCCCGATCAGGTGACCGACGCGGCCACCTTCGGCATGCACCCCGCGCTGCTGGACGCCGCGCTGCACGCGATCACGTTCGCCGACCTGGACAGGGCCTATGGCCTCCGCCTCGCATCGGACTGGTCGGGTGTGTGTCTGTACGCGACCGGTGCGTCCACGCTTCGGGTGCGGCTGACCAGGACCGGTGCGGACTCGGTGTCGCTGATCGCACTCGACGCCACTGGTGCGCCGGTCGTCTCGGTGGACTCCCTCGTGTTGAGTCCGCTCGCGACCGACCAACTGGACGCGCGTCGCGACAGCGCTGCCTCGCGCACGTCCTTGCTGCGGCAGGAGTGGGTCCCCGCCCCCGACAGCGCCGCGCTGGGAATCGAGATCGACCAGGCGGCAATGACGATCGTCGAGCTGAGCACCGAACTGCTCGGCATACTCACCGAGCGCGAACCGGTCCCGGACCTGGTGATGGTGCGGTGCGGCGCGCCGGATGCCGAGGATCCGGTCGCGGCCGTGCACGACCTGACCTCGCGAGTGTTGACGCTGCTACAGGGTTGGTTGGCCGATGAGCGGTGTGCCGGTTCGCGGTTGGTGGTGGTGACGCGGGGTGCGGTGGCCGCACATGATGGTGAGTCGGTTGGTGATCTTGCTGGTGCCGCGGTGTGGGGTTTGGTGCGGAGTGCTCAGTCGGAGAATCCGGATCGTTTCGTGTTGGTGGATATTGATGGTGGTGAGGTTCCGCTGTCGGCCGTTGTCGGGTGCGGCGAACCGCAGATGGTCGTTCGGGCCGGCACCGTCCTGGTGCCCCGGCTGACCACCGTGACGCCCGGTGCCCTGCCGGCCACGTCCTTCGACGATTCGGGCACCGTGTTGATCACGGGTGGGACGAGTGGCCTTGGTGCGGTGTTCGCTCGGCATCTGGTGACCGAGCACGGCGTCCGGCATCTCCTGCTGACCAGCCGTCGCGGCCCGGCTGCTCCGGGTGCGCTCGAGTTGGCCGAGGAACTGACCGGCCTCGGAGCCGAGATCACCATCCGCGCCTGCGATGTGGCCGACCGGGCCGAACTGGCCAGCCTGCTGGCGGACGTTCCGGTGGAGTTTCCGTTGCGTGGGGTGGTGCATGCGGCTGGTGTGTTGGATGACGGTGTTGTGCCGTCGTTGACTGCTGAGCGGCTGGCTGCGGTGTTGCGGCCGAAGGTTGATGCGTTGTGGTATTTGCATGAGTTGACGCGGAATGCTGATTTGTCGGCGTTTGTGGTGTTTTCGGGTTTGGCTGGTGCGTTGGGTTCGCCGGGGCAGGCGAACTACGCGACGGCGAACTCCTTCGTTGATGCGTTCTCGCAGTGGCGCCGCACCGCTGGTGTGCCCGGCGTTGCCTTGGCCTGGGGTTTCTGGGCCGAAGGCACCGGGATGACCAGCGGCCTGAGCGAGATCAATGTGCGACGGATGGCGCGAGGCGGTATGCCGCCGATGTCGACGGAGCAAGGTCTGGCCTTGTTCGACGCGGCCTGCCTCGTCGATGCCCCGGTGATCGCGTTGGCTCGTTGGGACCTCGCCGCCCTGCGTGCTCGCGGCGAGGTGCCGCCGCTGCTGCGCGGTCTGGTGCGTGGCGCTCGCCGGGCGGCGGTATCGGGTTCCGTACCGGGCGGTGACTCAGCTCTGCTGCGGCAACTTCTCGGCGCCGCCTCTGTTGACCAGCGTCGGCTGGTGGTGGACCTGGTCCGAACACAGGCCGCGCGGGCGCTGGGACATGCGACCTCGGACGCGGTCGACGTGCGCAGTGAGTTCCGCGCGCTGGGTTTCGATTCCCTCACCGCGGTCGAGTTCCGCAACCGGATGACCGCCGCGACCGGGTTGCGGTTGCCGGCGAGCTTGGTGTTCGACTATCCGACCCCCACCGTGCTGGCCGACTTCCTGCTCGCCGAGGTGCTCGGCCGACGCAGTGACACCGTCACGCCGCTGGCGGCGACCGCGACATCGACCGATCCGGTGGTGATCGTCGGCATGGCCTGTCGGTTCCCCGGCGGCGCGAACAGTCCTGAGCAGTTGTGGCGACTGGTCGCCGAGGGCGGAGACGCGATCAGCGAGGCGCCGACCGATCGTGGCTGGGAAATTGCGCCGGGCCAGACGCTCCTCGGCGGATTCCTGGACAGTGTCGCCGATTTCGATGCCGGCTTCTTCCGGATCTCCCCGCGCGAGGCGCTGGCGATGGATCCGCAGCAGCGGCTGTTGCTGGAAACCGCGTGGGAGGCGATCGAGCGCTCGGGTATCGACGCGACCAGCCTGCACGGCAGCCAGACCGGGGTGTTCGTCGGCGGAACGGCGATCGGCTATCAGGTGCAGCCGGATTCCTCCGGTCATCTGATCACCGGCCAGACCACGAGCGTGATGTCCGGCCGGCTGTCCTATTCGCTGGGTCTGGAAGGCCCCGCGGTCACCGTCGACACGGCCTGCTCCTCATCGTTGGTGGCCATGCACATTGCCGCGCAGGCGTTGCGGTCCGGTGAGTGCTCGCTCGCCCTGGCCGGTGGGGTGACCGTGATGGCGACCCCGGCCGGCTTCATGGAGTTCGGCACCTTGGGCGGACTGGCGAGTGATGGCCGGTGCAAGGCCTACGGCGAGGCCGCCGACGGCGCCGGCTGGGGTGAGGGCGTCGGTGTGCTCGTCCTGGAGCGGCTGTCCGACGCCCGGCGCAACAACCATCTGGTGCTGGCGATCGTGCGCGGCTCCGCGCTCAACCAGGACGGCGCCTCCAACGGCCTCACCGCTCCGAACGGGCCTGCTCAGCAGCGGGTGATCCGGCAGGCGCTGGCGAACGCGGGCCTCCAACCATCCGATGTGGACGCTGTCGAGGGCCATGGGACCGGGACCACGCTCGGTGACCCGATCGAGGCGCAGGCGCTGTTGGCGACCTACGGTCAGGACCGGGACCGGCCGCTGTGGCTCGGCTCGGTCAAGTCGAACATCGGACATGCCCAGGCGGCCGCCGGCGTCGCCGGGGTGATCAAGATGGTGCAGGCGATGCACAACGGTGTCCTGCCGAAGACCTTGCACGCGGACACCCCGTCCTCGCATGTGGACTGGTCGATGGGCTCGATCGAGGTCCTGCGCGAGTCGGTCGACTGGCCGAGGAACGGGCATCCGCGTCGGGTCGGCGTTTCCGCGTTCGGGATCAGCGGCACCAACGCGCACCTGATCCTGGAACAGCCGCCCGTGGTCCCGGCGGCCGAGAAGCCTGCCGGCTCAGCCGACGGGCCCGCGCCGATCGTGGTGTCCGGCAAGTCGCCGGCGGCCCTGCGCGCCCAGGCCGCCCGGTTGGCCGCCTTCGTCGAGGCCGCGCCCTCGGTGTCCATCGCCGACCTCGCCCTGTCCGCGCTGACCACGCGCTCCGCGTTCGACCACCGCGCCGTCGTCCTCGCCGAGAACGCCACGGCGGCGGTCGCGGGACTGTCCGCGCTGGCCGAGAACCTGCCCGCCGCCGACGTGGTGGAAGGCCGGGAGACCGGCCACAACCGGCTCGCCGTGGTGTTCTCCGGTCAGGGCGCGCAGCGCTCGGGGATGGGCCGGGAACTGTATGCCCGGTTCCCGGTGTTCGCCGAGGCCTGGGATGCCGTCGCCGCGCGGTTGGACCCGCTGCTGGATCGGCCGCTCGCCGAACTGGTGGTCGGCGGCCTTGACCAGACCGGTGACGCGCAGCCTGCGCTGTTCGCGTTGCAGGTGGCGCTGTTTCGCCTTGTGGAGTCCTGGGGTGCCCGGCCGGAGGTGTTGATCGGGCATTCGATCGGTGAGATCGCGGCGGCGCACGTCGCCGGTGTGCTGTCCATCGAGGACGCGTGCACGCTGGCGGCGGCGCGGGCTCGGTTGATGCAGGCGTTGCCGGCCGGCGGCGCCATGGTCGCCGTCGCGATCTCCGAGGCCGAGGCACTGGAGCTGATCGCGGGCCGCGAGGACGAGGTCTCCGTCGCCGCCGTGAACGGGCCGTCGTCGGTGGTGCTGTCGGGCAACGAGGACGCCGTCACCGAACTCGTCGCCCTCGTTCCGGGCAGGCGGACACGGCGGCTGTCGGTGTCGCATGCCTTCCATTCGCCGTTGATGCGGCCGATGTTGGCCGAGTTCACCGAGGTCGCGCACGGCTTGACCTATCGGGCGGGCACGTTGCCGATCGTCTCGACGGTGACCGGCACCTCGGATGCCGATCTTGTCGATCCCGACTACTGGGTCGCGCACGTGCACCGGTCGGTCCGGTTCGCCGACGCCATCGGCGCGGCACGGGACCAGGGCACGACGGTCTTCCTTGAACTCGGCCCGGACGCGGTGACCACCGCGATGGCCAAGGAAACCCTGGCCGGCGCGGAAACCGAACCCGCTGCGGTGGCGCTGCTTCGAGGCGACGACGGTGAAACGGCCGCCGCGACGCACGCCATGGCGGAGCTGTTCGTGCGCGGGCTGCCGGTGGAGCTGTCCGCGCTGTTCGCGGACACCGACGCGCGGCGGATCGACCTGCCCACCTATGCGTTCCAACGCGAGCGGTACTGGCCGGACGGTATCGGGGCGCAGGCGGGCAACATGTCCGCTGCCGGACTCGGCTCGCCAGGGCATCCGCTGCTCGGCGCCTCGGTGCGGCTGGCCGATTCGGCCGGACTGCTGCTGACCGGCCGGCTGTCACTGCGGTCGCATCCCTGGCTGGCCGACCACACCGTCGAAGGCGTGCCGGTGCTGCCAAGCTCGGCGCTGGTGGAGATGGTCGGCCGAGCCGGTGACCAGGTCCGATGCGAGGTCGTCGAGGACCTGACCGTGCTCGCCCCGTTGGTACTGACCCAACAGGACGCGGTCACCGTGCAGGTCTGGGTCGACGACCCGGATTCGGCCGGTCGTCGTGAGGTCCGGATCTACGCCCGCGCCGCCGACGCGGCCGACGACCAACCCTGGACGTTGCACGCGAACGGTGCCCTCAGCAACGCGGACCAGTCCGAGGATTCGCCGTTCGACGTCTCGGTGTGGCCGCCGGCAGGTGCGACGCCGGTCGAGGTCAGCGACCTCTACGGCCAGTTGACCGGCGGGGGCCTGACACACGGCCCGGTGTTCGCCGGGGTGAGCGCCGCCTGGCGCGGCAAGGGCGAGATGTTCGCCGAAGTCACCCTGCCGGAACAGATCAACGATGCCGGCACCTACGGCGTGCACCCCGCACTGCTGGACGCCGCGACCCAGGCCGCCGCGCTGGTCGGACTCGACGAGGCGCAAAGCGCTCGGGTGCCGTCCGGTTGGCACGGGGTGCGGTTGTACGCGACAGGTGCCTCGGCGCTGCGGGTCAGGGTGCGGCGAACGGGCTCGGAGACTGTGTCGGTGCAGGCGGTGGACGCGACCGGCGCGCCGCTGCTCTCGGTGCGCTCACTGGAACTGCGACCCCTGCCCGCCGACCAGCTGAGCACCGAGGACGACACCGGGACAAGGGATTCGCTGTTCCGGCTCGAATGGACCCCGTTGTCCGAGCAGCCTGCCGAGGACACCACCTCATCCGTTGCCGAACTGGCCGGCGATCTCGCCGATCTGCCCGAGATACCGGACATACTCACCGTCACGGTCGCTTCGACGGATCAGACGGACGTCTCCGCCTCGGTGCGCGAACTGACCACGCACGTGCTCGGCCTGATACAGCAATGGCTCACCGAGGAGCGGTTCGCCGAATCCCGGTTGATGGTGATCACCCACGGCGCCGTCTCCTCGGGAGAGGAATCCATCAGGGACCTTCCCGCCGCTGCCGTCTGGGGGCTGGTGCGCACGGCGCAGTCGGAGAACCCCAACCGGTTCCTGCTCGTCGACACCGACAAGGCGGACCTGCCGGCGAGCGCGGTACTGGGCTGCGGTGAGCCGCAGGTCGTGGTGCGCGGCCGGGAGCTACTGGTCGGCCGGTTGGCCAGGGTGGCACCCGATCCGGCCGCGACGCCGCAGTGGGCCGCCGAGGGAACGGTGCTGATCACCGGCGGAACCGGTGGTCTCGGCGGCCTCGTCGCACGGCACCTCGTCGTCGAACACGGCGTGCGCAACCTGGTGCTGACCAGCCGCCGTGGCCTCGCCGCACCTGGCGCGGTCGAACTGCGCGACGAACTGGCCGGTCATGGCGCCGAGGTGACCGTGGCGGCCTGCGACGTCGCCGACCGCGCGGCGGCAGCGGCCCTGCTGGCCGAGCACCCGGTCACCAGCGTGATCCACACCGCCGGTGTACTGGCTGACGGCGTCATCGGCTCGTTGAATCCGGACCGGCTGAACACCGTGTTCCGGCCGAAGGTCGACGCCGCCTGGCATCTGCACGAACTCACCAAGGACCGCGACCTCACCGCATTCGTGGTGTTCTCCTCCACCGCCGGCACTCTCGGCGGTGCCGGCCAGGGCAACTACGCGGCCGGCAACACCTTCCTGGACGCGCTCGCCCAGTACCGGCGCAGCGCGGGACTACCGGGACTCTCGATGGCGTGGGGCCCCTGGGAACAGGGCGCCGGCATGACCAGCGGGTTGGGCGACGTCGATGTCCGCCGCATCTCCCGAGGCGGTGTGCCACCGATGTCGGCCGCCTACGGCCTGATGCTGTTCGACGCCGCCGCGACCGTGGACAACGCGACGGTGGTACCGGCAAAGCTGGACCTGCGGCTGCTGCGGTCGGTCGGCGACATTCCGCTGCTGCGTGGACTGGTCGGCTCGGTCCGGCGAGCCGCGGTGTCGGCATCGGCCACCGACGCGCCGCTGCGCCGCCAACTCGCCGACCTCGCGCCGGCCGCCCGGTTGGACGCGGTCATGGAACTGGTGCGAGCGCAGGCGGGCTGGGTGCTCGGGCACGCTTCGCCGGAAAACATCGAACCGGACAGCCGGTTCAGCGAACTGGGCTTCGACTCGCTCACCGCCGTCGAACTGCGCAACGGCCTGATCATGCGTACCGCGCTGAAACTGCCCGCCACCCTGATTTTCGACTATCCGACCGTGGCCGAACTGGCCGCCTACCTCGTCGCTGAGATCGATCCGGCCAGCGGCGAGGCCGAGGGGCCCTCACTGCTCGCCGACCTCGACCAGTTCGAGACGGCGCTGACCAGCAGAACCCTGGACGGGGTCACCCGCAGCGGTGTTGTCGCCCGCCTGCGGCAACTGCTGTTGCAGGTGAGCGACGAGGACCACGACACCGACGACAGGGAAGACGTGGACCAGTTCGAAACCGCGACCGCGGATGAGGTGTTCGCCTTCATCGACAACGAGTTGGGCCGAAGCAAAGAGCACTGACCCCGGTCGGCGCCAACACCTGTGAAGGGTCTGTAATCCCATGCCGGAAGACCAGAAGACCATCGCGTACCTCAAGTGGGTCACCGCTGACCTGCGCCAGACCCGCAGGCGGCTGGAACAGCTGGAGGCGAGTCGTCATGAGCCGATCGCGATCGTGTCCATGGCCTGCCGGTTCCCTGGTGGCGTCGACACTCCTGAGGACCTCTGGCAGCTGGTGGTCGATGGCAGGGACGCGATTTCTGGATTCCCGACCAACCGGGGCTGGCCGCTCGACCTGCTCACCGGCACCGATGGCCAGCAGCGTATCGACACCCAGTACGGCGGTTTCGTCGACAACCCCGGTGATTTCGACGCGGCTTTCTTCGGGATTTCGCCGCGTGAGGCGACTGCGATGGATCCGCAGCAGCGGTTGTTGCTGGAGACCACCTGGGAGGCGGTCGAACGCGGTGGGATCGATCCGCTGACGCTGCGCGGAAGTCAGACCGGGGTGTTCGTCGGGACCAACGGCCAGGACTACGTGTCCGTGCTGGCGAAGTCCTCCCCTGAGGCGCAGGGGCATGCGATGACCGGTTTGCCGGCGAGTGTGTTGTCGGGTCGGTTGTCTTACACGTTGGGTCTTGAGGGTCCGGCGGCGACTGTGGACACTGCGTGTTCTTCGTCGTTGGTGGCGATGCATTGGGCGTCGCAGGCGTTGCGTGCGGGTGAGTGCTCTTTGGCGGTGGTTGGCGGGGTGACGGTGATGACCACCCCCGGTGGTTTCATCGGGTTCAGCGCCCAGGGTGGCCTGGCCAGGGATGGCCGGTGCAAGTCCTATGCCGACGCCGCGGACGGCACCGCATGGTCCGAGGGCGCTGCGGTGGTACTCCTCGAACGGCTGGGGGATGCGCGACGAAACGGCCATCCGGTGTTGGCGGTGGTGCGTGGTTCCGCGGTGAATCAGGATGGTGCCTCGAATGGTCTTACGGCGCCGAATGGGCCGTCTCAGCAGCGGGTGATTCGGCAGGCGTTGGCGAGTGCTGGTTTGTCGTCGGCTGATGTTGATGTGGTGGAGGGGCACGGTACTGGTACGCGTCTTGGTGATCCGATTGAGGCGCAGGCGTTGTTGGCGACGTATGGTCGGGATCGGGAGCGGCCGTTGTGGTTGGGTTCGATCAAGTCGAACATTGGTCATACTCAGGCGGCGTCGGGTGTGGCGGGTGTGATCAAGATGGTCATGTCGATGCGCCATGGCCTTTTGCCGCAGACCTTGCATGTTGACGCGCCGTCGTCGCAGGTGGACTGGTCGGCGGGCAACGTCGCGCTGCTGACCGAGCCGGTCGAGTGGAGTCGGAATGGCCATCCGCGCCGCGCCGGGATATCCGCGTTCGGTGTGAGCGGCACGAACGCGCATGTGATTGTCGAGCAGCCTCCGGTGGACAAGCCTGCTGAGTCTGTCGAGTCGGTTGATCTGGAGCCGGTGTCGGTTCGTGAGCTTGGTGTGGTGCCGTTGTTGGTGTCGGGGAAGTCGGTGGCTGCGATGCGTGCGCAGGCTGCTCGTCTCGGTGAGTTTCTCGGTGCCGTTGGTGAGGGTGTGTCGTTGGCTGATGTTGGTTTTTCGTTGGCGACGACGCGGTCGGCGTTCGATTTTCGGGCTGCGGTACTCGCCGGGGATTTGGTCGATGCCCGTTCTGGTCTCGTTGCGTTGGCTGAGGGCCGGTCGGTCAGTGGTCTTGTTGAGGGTCGTGGTGTGGGTCGGCGCCGGTTGGCGATGGTGTTTTCGGGTCAGGGTGCGCAGCGGTCGGGGATGGGCCAAGGACTGTACGCACGCTTCCCAGTGTTCGCGGCAGCCTGGGACGAGGTGGCTGCCGGACTGGGTTTGCCGTTGGCGGACTTGGTTGCCGGTGATCTGTCTCGGACCGGTGATGCGCAGCCTGTGTTGTTTGCGTTGCAGGTGGCGTTGTTCCGGTTGGTCGAGTCCTGGGGTGTGCGTCCGGAGGTTCTGGTCGGTCATTCGGTGGGTGAGATCGCTGCCGCGCATGTTGCTGGTGTCTTCTCGTTGGAGGATGCGTGCAGGCTGGTTGCTGCTCGTGCTCGGTTGATGCAGGCGTTGCCGGCTGGTGGGGCGATGGTTGCGATTCAGGCGGCTGAGGATGAGGTCGTGCCACTGTTGGTGGAAGGTGTGTCGGTTGCGGCGGTGAATGGGCCTCGGTCGGTGGTGGTGTCGGGTGTTGAGGCTGCGGTTCTGGAGATCGTGGGTCGGTTTGCGAAGACACGCAGGCTGTCGGTCTCGCATGCGTTCCATTCGCCGTTGATGGATCCGATGCTCGACGAGTTCGCCGCAGTCGTCAAGAAGCTGTCGTTCCACGAGCCCGAGATTCCGTTGGTGTCTACTGTGGAGCAGGGTGCTGATCTGGCGAAGGCGGACTACTGGGTGCGCCATGTGCGTCAGCCGGTGCGTTTCGCCGACGCCATCCGTACCGCGCACGCCAAGGGGATCACGACCTATCTCGAAATCGGGCCGGACGGCGTGACCTCGGCAATGGCCCACGACACGCTGGCCGCAAAGGACCCGGAGCTTCGTGTGTTGGTGGTGCCGCTGCTGCGCGCCGACCGCGATGAGTCGACCACCGTGACCCGCGCGATCACCGAACTGCACGCGCACGGCGACGCGGTCGACTGGGCCGGCTTCTTCGCCGGCACCGGGACGCATCGCATCGACCTGCCGACCTACGCGTTCCAGCACCAACGGTACTGGGCGGAAAAGGTCGGCACCGGCGCCCTGAGCGGCGTGGCGAACGCTGGGCACCCGTTGCTGGGGGCCATGGTCGAGCTTGCCGATTCCGAGGGAGTTGTGTTGGCGGGTCGGTTGTCGGTGCGTACGCATCCGTGGTTGGCCGATCACGTGGTTGGTGGGGTGGTTCTGTTCCCTGGTACTGGGTTTCTGGAGTTGGCGATCCACGCTGGTGACCAGGTTGGTTGTGACCGGGTCGATGAGTTGATGTTGGCTGTTCCGTTGGTGCTTGGTGCGGATGACGCGGTTGATGTGCAGGTGTCGGTGCAGGGTCCTGATGATTCTGGTCGTCGGCGGTTCGGTGTCTACGCCCGGTCCGCAGAGGTGTCGGAGGGTGCTTCGTGGGTTCGGTATGCGAGTGGCGTGTTGGGCTCGGGGGAGTGTCGGGTGGAGTTCGATACCTCGGTGTGGCCGCCGGAGGGTGCGGAGCCGGTTGACGTGGCTGGGGTTTATGACCGGTTGGCCGATGGCGGGTTTGACTACGGCCCGGTGTTTCAGGGTCTGCATACGGCGTGGCGGCGTGATGGTGTCGTGTTTGCTGAGGTTGATCTGCCGGAGGGCGTGGTCGACGCCAGCTCCTTCGGCTTGCATCCAGCCCTCCTCGATTCCGCGTTGCACGCTTCGCCGTTCGTCGGGTTGGCGGGCATTGACGGCGGCGCAGAGCTGTCCGCGTGGAGTGGGGTGAGTTTGCATGCCGGTGGTGCCAGTTCGTTGCGGGTTCGGTTGGTCAGGACGGGGGAGGACTCGGTGTCGTTGGCGGCGGTGGACCCGGCCGGTGCGCCGGTCTTGTCGGCCGAGTCGTTGGTGCTGAGGCCGGTCTCCGGGACGCAGTTGGCAGCGGGTGGTAGCGCGGTTGTCAGGAACTCCCTGTTCTGTCTTGAGTGGACACCGTTGCCGGCTGGTGCCGTTGTCGACGTCGAACCGGATGTCCTGGATGTCGTGGCGTTGACCGGTGAACTTGCCGCTGTGGGCCGGGTTCCCGACTTGGTGACCTTTGCGGTCCGTTCGGCGGGTGCGGGTTCGGTTGTGGAGTCGGTGCATGAGTTGGCTGCGAGGGTGTTGGGTGTTTTGCAGGGTTGGATTACTGACGCGCGTTTTGTGGGTTCGCGGTTGGTGGTGGTGACGCGGGGTGCGGTTGCGGTTGGTGGTGGTGATGGGGTTGTTGATTTGGCTGGGGCGGCGGTGTGGGGTTTGGTGCGGTCGGCGCAGTCGGAGAATCCTGGTCGGTTCTTGCTGGTCGATGCGGACACTGATGTTGATGTGGTTGGTGTGTTGCCGGCGGTGTTGGCGTGTGGTGAGTCGCAGGTGGCTGTTCGGCGGGGTGGGTTGTTGGTGCCTCGGTTGGCTCGTGTCGTGGCCCAGTCGTCGGCGGTGTCGTCGTGGGATGCCGAGGGTACGGTGTTGATTACGGGTGGTACGGGTGGTCTTGGTGGGTTGTTGGCTCGGCATCTTGTTGTCGAGCGTGGTGTTCGGCATTTGTTGTTGACCAGTCGTCGGGGCATGGCTGCGCCGGGTGCGGAGGAGTTGCGTGCCGAACTTGCCGAGTTGGGTGCCGAGGTCGCGGTGGTGGCCTGCGATGTGGCCGATCGGGATTCGGTTGCGTCGGTGTTGGCGGACATCTCTGCTGAGTATCCGTTGCGTGCGGTGGTGCATACGGCCGGCGTGATTGATGACGGCATTGTCGGTTCGTTGTCTCCCGAGCGGTTGGCGGCGGTGTTGCGGCCGAAGGTGGATGGCGCGTGGCATCTGCATGAGCTGACCAAGGACGCGGATCTGGCTGCTTTCATCGTGTTCTCTTCCGTTGCGGGCACGATAGGTGGTGCCGGTCAGGCGAACTACGCTGCTGCGAATACGTTCCTTGACGGGTTGGCGGAGGTTCGGCGGGTGGGGGGTTTGCCGGGGTTGGCGTTGTCGTGGGGTCCGTGGGCGCAGGTGACCGGGATGACCAGTGGCCTTGATGATGGGGATATGCGGCGGATGTCGCGGGGTGGTATGCCGCCCATCTCGGTCGAGCAGGGTCTTGCGTTGTTCGATGCGGCGACCACTGTGGCGTTGTCGAGTGTGATTCCGGCTCGGCTGGATCTGTCGGTGTTGCGGGCCGCAGGTGATATTCCGTTGTTGCGTGGCTTGGTTCGGGCCTCCCGCAGGCTGGCGTCCTCGGCTGAGTCGGTGCAGTCGGCACCGGACCTGCGGCTGCGGCTGGCCGGCCTGGACGCCGATCAGCGGTACGAGATGGCGCGGGAGTTGGTGCAGCGATATGCGGCAGTCATTCTCGGGCACAGCGAGCCGACTGCGATCGACGTCGAGCGTGACTTCCTCGAACAGGGTTTTGATTCATTGACGACAACCGAACTGCGCAACGCCATCGCGTCGGCGACCGGTCTTGAACTGCCGTTGATGGTGGTGTTCGACAACAAGACCCCGACGAGGCTGGCCGAGTGGATTCTCGGTGCGCTCGACGAAAGCGACGTCGGCGTGGAACCGGTTGTGCGGTCGGCAACGCGGGACGGGAATCGGGACGGCACGCTCAGTCAGTTGTTCCGGGGTGCCGTTCGGGATGGAAAGATAAAGGAGGGACTCAAACTGCTCTCCGCCGCCGCGAGCATCAGGCCACGGTTCGAGTTACCGGCTGGTGCTGGGGAGATTCCGCGCCCGGTGACGTTAGCCGATGGTCCGTCGCGACCGAAGTTGATCTGCGTCAGCACCACGACCGCCAACGGTGGGGTGCATCAGTACGCGAGGATCGCCGGGCATTTTCGGGGTAGTCGCGAGGTGGCCGCCTTACCGCTGGCTGGCTACGAACTGGGCGAGAGCCTGCCCGCCACCGCGAAGGACGCGCTCGGTTCGGTCGTGCAGGGCATTCTGGAGGCCAGCGGTGGGCAGCCGTTCGTGCTACTGGGCCATTCGGCCGGTGGGCTGCTCGCTTACGCGGCGGCCACCGCGCTGTGCGGCACCGATGTACCGCTGCGTGGGGTGGTCATGCTGGACACGTTCTACACGAAGCCAGCCGAATCGAAGCCAGCCGGATCGAAATCCGCAGAATCGAAATCTGTCGAATCGGAACCGACCGGTGAGCTGCCGTGGGATCGTCTCCTGTCCGGGCTGTTCGAGAGTGTGTTCCAGACCGAGGCGTACTTCGGTGGTTTCCACAGTGCTCGGTTGTCGGCACTCGCGCACTGGTACCACATCTGGCCGGACATCGAGATCGGTGCGGTTGACGTGCCGGTGCTGTTCGTCCAGTGCACCGAACCGTTCGAGGGGATGGCACCGGAATCCGACGACTGGCGCTCGACCCCGGTCGATCCGGCGCACACCCTGCGCACATTGGCGGCCAACCACTTCTCGATCTTGGAGGACAAGGCCGCCGACACCGCCGAGCTGGTCAAGAACTGGCTGGAAACCGAGCTATAGAGTGGAGTTGTTCTGATGTCCGAAACTGTCGGGGCTGCCATGGTCGCATCGGCGACGAAGGTAGACGTTCCTTCGAAGACACTTCAACCCGCCACACCGCCGTGGTGACCGACCGGCTCGACGTCTCCGACGGAGACCGTCTACTGAACGTCGGTCGAGACAGGAAGCGGTCACTGAGCTGGTGCGAGCGCAGGCGGCCTGGGTACTCGGGCACGCTTCGCCGGAACACCCTGGACCGGACGGCCGGTTCAGGGAGCCGGGCTTCGCTTCGCTCACCGCTGTGGGACCGCGCAATGGGCCGATTATGCGTACCGCGCTGAAGCCGCCCATTCAGTCTTTCTCGACTATCCAACCGTGCCAGCACCTGTGAAGGGTCTGTAATCCCATGCCGGAAGACCAGAAGACCATCGAGTATCTCAAGTGGGTCACCGCTGACCTGCGCAGGACGCGTAAACGGCTGGAACAGGTCGAGTCGGGTCGTCATGAGCCGATCGCGATCGTGTCCATGGCCTGTCGCTTCCCTGGCGGCGTCGACACTCCTGAGGACCTCTGGCAGCTGGTGGTGAACGGCGGGGATGCGATTTCCGGATTCCCGACCAACCGGGGCTGGCCACTGGACATCCTCGGGGGTACGGGCTCCGACGGTCGGCAACTCGTCGATACCCAGCAAGGCGGTTTCGTCGACACCGCCTGCGACTTCGACGCGGCTTTCTTCGGGATTTCGCCGCGTGAGGCGACTGCGATGGATCCGCAGCAGCGGTTGTTGCTGGAGACCACCTGGGAGGCGATCGAACGCGGTGGAATCGATCCGCTGAGCCTGCGCGGAAGTCAGACGGGGGTCTTCGTCGGAACCAACGGCCAGGATTACACCTCGGTCCTGGCCAACTCGGCTGCCGACGTGCAGGGGCATGCGATGACCGGTTTGCCGGCGAGTGTGTTGTCGGGTCGGTTGTCTTATACGTTGGGTCTTGAGGGTCCGGCGGCGACTGTGGACACTGCGTGTTCTTCGTCGTTGGTGGCGATGCATTGGGCTTCGCAGGCGTTGCGTGCGGGTGAGTGCTCGATGGCGGTGGTTGGCGGGGTGACCGTGATGACCACCCCCGGTGGGTTCATCGGGTTCAGCGGCCAGAGCGGGCTCGCTCAGGACGGCCGGTGCAAGTCCTACGCCGATGCCGCTGACGGGACGGCCTGGTCCGAGGGCGCCGCTGTCCTGGTGCTGGAGCGCCTTTCCGACGCCCGGCGCAACGACCATCCGGTGTTGGCGGTGGTGCGTGGTTCTGCGGTGAATCAGGATGGTGCGTCCAACGGGTTGACCGCGCCGAGCGGGCCGTCGCAGCAGCGGGTGATTCGGCAGGCGTTGGCGAGTGCTGGTTTGTCGTCGGCTGATGTTGATGTGGTGGAGGGGCATGGTACTGGGACGCGTCTTGGTGATCCGATTGAGGCGCAGGCGTTGTTGGTGACGTATGGTCGGGATCGGGAGCGGCCGTTGTGGTTGGGTTCGATCAAGTCGAACATTGGTCATACTCAGGCGGCGTCGGGTGTGGCGGGTGTGATCAAGATGGTCATGTCCATGCGCCATGGCCTTTTGCCGCAGACCTTGCATGTTGACGCGCCGTCGTCGCAGGTGGACTGGTCGGCGGGCAATGTCGCGCTGCTGACCGAACCGGTCGAATGGGGCAGCGACGGCCATCCGCGCCGCGCTGCCGTGTCCTCCTATGGCATCAGCGGCACGAACGCGCATGTGATTGTCGAGCAGCCTCCGGTGGACAAGCCTGCTGAGTCTGTCGAGTCGGTTGATCTGGAGCCGGTGTCGGTTCGTGAGCTTGGTCTGGTGCCGTTGTTGGTGTCGGGGAAGACGGCGGCTGCGATGCGTGCGCAGGCTGTCCGTCTCGGCGAGTTTTTGGACAAGGTCGGCGAGGGTGTGTCGTTGGCTGATGTTGGTTTCTCGCTGGCGACGACGCGGTCGGCGTTCGACTGTCGGGCCGCGGTACTCGCCGAGGGGTTGGTCGATGCCCGTTCCGGTCTCGTTGCGTTGGCTGAGGGCCGGTCGGTCAGTGGTCTTGTTGAGGGTCGTGGTGTGGGTCGGCGCCGGTTGGCGATGGTGTTTTCGGGTCAGGGCGCGCAGCGGTCGGGGATGGGCCAAGGACTGTATGCACGCTTCCCGGTGTTTGCGGCGGCGTGGGATGAGGTTGCCGCCGGACTGGCTTTGCCGTTGGACGAGCTGATTGCTGGCGATCTCGCTCGGACTGGTGATGCGCAGCCTGCGTTGTTCGCGTTGCAGGTGGCGTTGTTCCGGTTGGTCGAGTCCTGGGGTGTCAGGCCTGAGGTGTTGATCGGGCACTCGATCGGTGAGATCGCTGCCGCGCATGTTGCTGGTGTCTTCTCACTGGAGGACGCGTGCACGCTGGTCACCGCGCGTGCTCGGTTGATGCAGGCGTTGCCGGCTGGTGGGGCGATGGTCGCGGTGCAGGCGACCGAGGATGAGGTCGCGCCGCTGCTGGTCGGCCATGAAGGCGCGGTGTCGATCGCCGCGGTGAACGGCCCGCGATCGGTGGTGCTGTCCGGCAGCGAAACGACCGTGGTCGACCTCGCGGCGAAGTTCGCCGAACGCGGTGCGAAGACACGCAGGCTGTCGGTGTCGCACGCCTTCCATTCGCCGCTGATGGCGCCGATGTTGGCGGAGTTCGCGGCGGTCGTCGGCACCCTGTCCTTCCACAAGCCCGAGATCGGATTTATGTCCACTGTGGAACAGGACGCCGACCTCACCAACCCGGACTACTGGGTGCGCCATGTGCACCAGCCGGTGCGTTTCGCCGACGCCATCCGTACCGCGCACACCAAGGGGATCACGACCTATCTCGAAATCGGGCCGGACGGCGTGACCTCGGCAATGGCCCACGACACGCTGGCCGCCGAGAACCCCGACCTTGATGTACTGCTGCTGCCACTGCTGCGCGCCGATCGTGACGAGCCGGCCACCGCGACCCGCGCGATCACCGAACTACACGCGCACGGCGACGCGGTCGACTGGGCCGACTTCTTCGCCGACACCGGCGCCCGGCGGATCGACCTGCCGACCTACGCGTTCCAGCACCAACGGTACTGGGCGGAAATGGTGAACGGCGGCGGTCTGAGCAACGTGGGGAAGGCCGGGCACCCGCTGCTCGGTAGCGCGATGGGTCTTGCCGGCGCTGAGGACATCCTGCTGACCGGCAGTCTCTCGGTGTCCTCGCATTCGTGGCTTGCCGACAGCGTTCTCAGCGACTCGGTGCTGGTGCCAGGTTCGGCGTGGGTGGAGATGGTCGGCTGGGCCGGCGACCAGGTCGGCTGCAACTGGGTGGCGGAACTCGACCTGCCGACCCCAATGCTGCTCACCGGACAGGACACCATGATCGTGCAGGCCTGGGTGAGCCCACCCGATGCCGACGGCAGGCGTGCGGTGAACGGCTACGGGCGGCTGTCCGACGCGGACGCCGACGAACCGTGGATCCGGTACGCGACGGGCGTGCTCACCACAGAGGGCAAGGACAGCTCCCTCGGCAACGCCACCTTCGACGTGTCGGTATGGCCCCCGGCCGGGGCCACCCCCGTCGATGTGGCCGCTCTGTACGAACAACTGGCCGATGACGGCCTTGCCTACGGGCCGGTGTTCCAGTGCCTGCGGGCGGCCTGGCGACGCGGTGACGAGGTCTTCGCCGAGGTCGGGCTGCCAGAGGAAGGCGTCGACACGACCTCCTTCGGTTTGCATCCGGTGCTGCTGGACGCCGCGCTGCAAGCGGCCTCCGTGCTGGACATCGGGGACGGGATCTGCGCACCCGTTGCCTGGAGCGAAGCACACCTGCACGCCATCGGCGCATCGACGCTGCGGGTCCGGCTGGCCAGGACCGGCCCCGAATCGGTCTCACTGACCACGGTGGACGGATCCGGTCAACCCGTGCTCTCGGCAAACTCGCTCCGGCTACAGTCGATCGACATCGACAAGGTCGGCGGCCCCGACCGCAGCCGCGATGCCTTCCGGGACTCGCTGTTCCGGGTCGACTGGACGCCGCTGCCCAGCGCCCGAGCCGTGCGGCCCGAGCTGGATGTCGTCGAGCTGACCGGATCGCTCGCGGACCTTGACCGGGTTCCCGAGGTGGTCACGGTCGACATCGGCTGCGCGGGCGACGATGACGTGGTTGTGTCCACGCATGAGGTCGCCACCAGGACTCTGACCGTGGTGCGGGACTGGCTCGCCGACGAGCGTACCGCCGGTTCGCGGCTGGTCGTTGTCACCAGGGGCGCGATGGCGGCGAGCGAGGAGGAGGCCGTCACCGACCTGCCGGCCACTGCCGTCTGGGGCCTGGTGCGGTCGGCCCAGTCGGAGAATCCGGGTAGCTTCGTCCTGCTCGACGTCGATGCCGACCATGCCGCAGTGCTGCCTGCCGTGCTCGCGGTTGACGAGCCGCAGGTGGTGGTTCGCGGCGGTGAGGTGTTGGTGCCTCGGTTGGTTCGAGTGGCCGTGGAGCCGTCGGCGGCGTCGTCCTGGGATGGTGCCGGGACGGTGTTGATCACGGGTGGTACCGGCGGTCTTGGCGGGTTGTTGGCTCGGCATATGGTGGTTGAGCGTGGTGTCCGGCAGTTGGTGTTGACTTCTCGGCGGGGCCTTGAGGCGCCGGGTGCGGTTGAACTGCGCGATGAGCTGACGGCACTTGGCGCCGAGGTTCGGGTGGTTGCGTGTGATGTGGCTGATCGGGATTCGGTCGCGTCGGTGTTGGCGGACATCTCTGCTGAGTATCCGTTGCGTGCGGTGGTGCATACGGCTGGTGTGATCGATGACGGCATCGTCGGGTCCTTGTCTCCCGAGCGATTGGCGGCCGTGTTGCGGCCGAAGGTCGACGGCGCCTGGCATCTGCACGAGCTGACCAAGGACAATGACCTCGCCGCGTTTGCGCTGTTCTCCTCGGTCGCGGGCACGATGGGTGGCGCCGGTCAGGCGAACTACGCCGCGGCGAATACGTTCTTGGACGGGTTGGCGGAGGTCCGGCGGTCGGCCGGGTTGGCAGCCGTGTCGTTGGCGTGGGGGCCGTGGGCGCAGGGCGCCGGCATGACCAGCACGCTCACCGAAGCCGATATCCAGCGGATGGCACGCGGCGGTGTCCCCCCGATCTCGGTCGAGCAGGGCCTCGCCCTGTTCGACGCTGCCGGCACGGTGAGCGCGCCGACCCTGATGACCGCCCGACTCAACCTGTCGGTACTGCGCGATGCGGGAGACATTCCGCTGCTGCGCGGGCTGGTACGCGGCGGCCGGCGAGCCGCGGTGTCGGTCGCCGCGGTCAGCCAGGACGAGGCGACACTCCTCGCCCAGCTCAGGGATGTGCCGCCGAGTGACCGGGTGCAGGTCATCACCGAACTGGTGCGCGCCCAGGCCGCGGCCGTGCTCGGCCACGGTTCCGCGGACATGCTCGACGCGCGCAGCGAGTTCCGCGAACTCGGGTTCGACTCGCTGACCTCGATCGAGTTCCGCAATCGGATGAGCGCCACCACCGGACTGCAACTGCCCGCCAGCGTGGTGTTCGACTACCCGACGCCGACGATCATGGCGGAATACCTGCTGGAGGAAGCGCTCGGCGTGCACGGCGAGATCCTCAATGGTGGGGACGCGCCGACGCAGGTCAGTGACGATCCCATCGCGATCGTCGGCATGTCCTGCCGGTTCCCAGGCGGGGTGAACAGCCCCGAGGACTTGTGGCGCCTGCTTGTCGACGGTGCCGACGCGATGAGCGCCTTCCCCGACGACCGCAACTGGGGAGTCGGATTCGACGCCCGCGCGCAGGGCGGGTTCCTCGACGGCGTCGCCGACTTCGATGCCGGATTCTTCCGGATCTCGCCGCGCGAGGCGTTGACCATGGACCCGCAGCAACGACTGTTGCTGGAGACCAGTTGGGAGGCAATGGAAGACGCCGGCATCGATCCGCTCACGCTCCGGGGGAGCCGAACCGGCGTGTTCGTCGGTACCAACGGCCAGGACTATAGCCAGGCACTGCGCAACTCCGCCACCGATGTCACCGGGCACGGCGCGACCTCGGTGTCCGCGAGTGTGATCTCCGGCCGGATCTCCTACACCTTCGGGCTGGAAGGCCCGGCGATGACGGTCGACACGGCCTGCTCCTCGTCGCTGGTCGCGATGCACCTTGGCGCGCAGGCCCTGCGGTCCGGTGAATGCTCGCTGGCGCTCGCCGGCGGGGTCACCGTCATCTCGGTGCCCGGCGGATTCATGGAGTTCCTGACACTCGGCGGCCTGGCCAGTGACGGCCGGTGTAAGTCCTACGCCGACTCGGCGGATGGCACCGGCTGGTCGGAAGGCGTCGGCGTGCTGGCCCTCGAACGGCTGTCGGACGCTCGGCGCAACGGGCACGAGGTGCTGGCCGTGGTGTCCGGTTCCGCGATCAACCAGGACGGCGCATCGAACGGACTGACCGCGCCGAACGGCCCTTCGCAGCAGAGGGTCATTCGAGCGGCCCTGGCAAGTGCCGGGCTCGGACCGTCTGATGTAGACGTCGTGGAAGGGCACGGCACCGGCACGAGTCTCGGCGATCCGATCGAGGCGCAGGCCTTGCTGGCGACCTACGGCCGGGATCGGGATCGGCCGCTGTGGCTGGGCTCGATCAAGTCGAATATCGGCCACACCCAGGCCGCTGCCGGCGTCGCCGGCGTGATCAAGATGATCATGTCCATGCGGCACGGCCTGCTGCCGAGGACGTTGCACGTCGACGCCCCGTCCTCGAAGGTGGACTGGTCGGCCGGCAACGTCACGCTGCTGACCGAGCCGGTCGAGTGGGACCGGGCCGGCCAGCCGCGCAGGGCCGGGGTGTCCGCGTTCGGGGTCAGCGGCACCAACGCGCACGTGATCATCGAACAACCTGGCGACGAGACCGGCGAACCGGCCACCGCCGATGACGACAGTGCCGGCGCGGGTGTGCTGCCCATGCTGGTGTCTGGTGCCTCCGTACCGGCGCTTCGCGCGCAGGTGGAGCGACTCGCCGACTTCCTGCGGGACCGGCCGGATCTGCCCGTCGCCGATCTGGCTGCCGCACTGGCGACCACCCGCTCGGCATTCGAGTATCGGGCCGCCGTACTGGCTGAGAACGAGGCCGAGGTGCTGGCGGGCCTCGCCGCGATCGCCGAGGGCAATCCAGCGGCGAATGTGATGACCGGCCGGGACACCGGACGCCACCGGTTGGCCATGGTGTTCTCGGGTCAGGGTGCGCAGCGGTCGGGGATGGGGCAGGAGCTTTACGCCCGGTTCCCGGTGTTCGCGGCGGCGTGGGATGAGGTCGCCGCAGGCTTGGGCTTGCCGTTAGTGGAATTGGTTGCTGGTGATCTTGGCAAGACCGGTGATGCGCAGCCTGCGTTGTTCGCGTTGCAGGTGGCGTTGTTCCGCTTGGTCGAGTCCTGGGGTGTGCAGCCTGAGGTTCTGGTCGGCCATTCGGTCGGTGAGATCGCTGCCGCGCACGTTGCCGGGGTGCTCTCGTTGGCGGATGCGTGCACGTTGGTGGCGGCGCGTGCTCGGTTGATGCAGGCATTGCCGGCTGGTGGGGCGATGGTTGCGATTCAGACAGCCGCGGACGAGGTCACGCCGCTGCTTGTGGAGGGTGTGTCGATTGCGGCGGTGAACGGGCCTCGGTCGGTGGTGGTGTCGGGTGTCGAGTCCGCGGTGGTGGAGATCGCGGGTCGATTCGAGAAGACGCGGCGGTTGACCGTCTCGCATGCGTTCCATTCGCCGTTGATGGACCCGATGCTCGACGAATTCGCGGCAGTCGTCGACAAGCTGTCCTTCCAGCCGCCTCAGCTGCCGATCGTGTCCACTGTGGAGCTTGGCGCCGATCTGGCGACGGCGGAGTACTGGCTGCGGCAGATCAGCGCGCCGGTTCGGTTCGCCGCCGCGATCGAGGAACTGCACGGTGCCGGCCAGCGCGCGAGTGCCTACCTGGAACTCGGGCCGGACGGGGTCACCACCGCGATGGCCAACGAAGTGCTCGCCGCCGTTGGCGACACCGAGGCGGTCGCCGTCGCGCTGCTGCGCGCCGGCCGCGACGAGGTTCGCGCCACGACCGAGGCGTGTGCGCGGCTGCACGTGCACGGTGTTCCGGTCGGCTGGCCGGCGTTCCTCGCCGCAAGGGAGGTCCGCGCGGGCCGGCGGGTCGCGCTGCCCACCTACGCCTTCCAACATGAACGGTACTGGCCGCAGCCCGGTGCGACGACTCCCGCCACCGATCTGCTTGCTGGTGCCCACCCCTTGCTGGGCGCTGCGGTCCCGCTCGCCGATTCCGAGGCAGTTGTGCTGACGAGCCGGTTGTCGGTACTGACCCATCCGTGGCTGGCCGATCACGTGGTCGGCGGGAAGGTGCTGTTCCCCGGCACCGGCTTCCTGGAGTTGGCCGTCCATGCCGGTGATCAGGTCGGCTGCGACCGGGTTGCCGAGCTGATGATGGCCACTCCGTTGGTGCTCGACGCGGATGACGCGGTCGAGGTGCAGGTCCTGGTGAACGGTCCCGAGGAGTCCGGGCGGCGGCCGTTCGGCGTCTACACGAGGCCCGTCGAGGCACCGGAGGGCGCGTGGACCCGGCATGCGAGTGGTGTGTTGGGGTCGGGCGAGGAGACGGCGGAGTTCGACACTTCGGTCTGGCCGCCAGCGGGGGCGGTGTCGATCGAGGTGGACGGGTTCTACGGTCAGTTGGCCGAGGTCGGATTCGGCTACGGCCCGCTGTTCCAGGGACTGCACGCGGCGTGGCGGCGCGACGACGAGGTGTTCGCCGAGGTCGACCTGCCGGACGGGGTGGTCGACACCGCGTCCTACGGCCTGCATCCAGCGCTGCTGGACTGCGCGCTGCACGCCTCGCAGTTCGGGTTGGCGACAGTGGCGGGCGGGCGACTGCCGTTCGCCTGGATCGGGGTGAGCCTGCACGCCAGCGGCGCGCATTCCCTGCGGGTCCGGTTGACCACCACCGGGGACGACTCGATGTCGCTCGCGGCCGTCGACCCGAGCGGGGCGCCGGTCCTGTCGGTCGAGTCGGTGGTGCTGCGGCAGGTCGGCGGCCAGCTGGCCGCCAGCGGCAGAGCGCTGACCAGCAACTCCCTGTTCCGTCTTGAGTGGGCACCGGTGCCGGCGGGTACGACCGCGGGCGCGGAACCGGATGTCCTTGAGCTGACTGGTGAACTTGTTGCTATGGACCGGGTTCCCGAGTTGGTGACCTTCGCGGTCCGTTCGACCGGCGCGAACCCGGTTGTCGAATCGACGCACGAGTTGACCGCCAAGGCGCTGGGTGTTGTCCAGGGCTGGATCACCGATGCGCGGTTCGCCGGTTCGCGGTTGGTGGTGGTCACGCAGGGCGCGATCGCGGTCGCCGACGACGAGACCGTTGCCGATCTGCCTGCCGCGGCGGTCTGGGGTTTGGTGCGGACCGCTCAGTCGGAGAATCCTGGCCGGTTCCTGCTGGTCGACACGGACACCGACCTGGCGGACGTGTTGCCGGCGGTGCTGGCCTGCAGTGAATCGCAGCTGGCCGTTCGACATGGTGAGTTGCTGGTACCTCGGTTGGCCCGCGTGGCGGCCGAGCCCTCGGCGCCGTCCTGGGATGCCGAGGGCACGGTACTGATCACCGGCGGCACCGGTGGCCTCGGCGGGCTGCTGGCCCGGCACCTTGTCGCTGACTGCGGCGTTCGACACCTGCTGTTGACCAGCCGTCGCGGACCGGCCGCGCCGAGCGCACAGCAGCTACGCGCGGAACTGACCGAACTGGGGGCCGAGGTCACCGTGGTGGCCTGCGACATCGCCGATCGCGAGTCGGTGGCGAGCGTGTTGGCCGAGTATCCGGTGCGCGCGGTGGTGCACGCGGCCGGGATGATCGACGACGGAATCCTGGCCTCGCTGACTCCCGATCGGTTGGCCGCCGTGCTGCGACCCAAGGTCGACGGCGCCTGGCACCTGCACGAGTTGACCGAGGGCCAGGATCTCGACGCGTTCGTCGTGTTCTCCTCCGTTGCGGGCGTCATCGGCAGCGCCGGCCAGGGTAACTATGCGGCCGCGAACACATTCCTCGACGCCTTGGCGCAGCTGCGCGTTGCCAGTGGCCTGCCGGCGCTCGCGTTGGCATGGGGGCCGTGGGCGCAGGGAACCGGGATGACGAGCGGGCTCGGTGCCGTGGAGATCAAGCGCATGTCGCGTGGCGGGATGCCACCGATGTCCGCGCAGCAGGGGCTGGTCCTGTTCGACGCGGCGACCGCGCTGACCCGAGCGAACCTGATCCCGACTCGGCTGGACCTGTCGGTGTTGCGGGCCGCAGGTGACATCCCGCTGCTGCGCGGACTCGTCCGAGGGATGCGCAGGCCCGCGTCGTCGGCGCAGTCGACTCGGGATCTGCGTCAGCAGCTTGCCGGGCTCGACGAGGCGCAGCGGCACGAGACGGTCCGGGACCTGGTGCGGCGCTATTCCGCGGCAATCCTCGGACACAGCGAAGCGTCCGCGATCGACATCGACCGCAACTTCCTCGAACAGGGCTTCGACTCGCTCGCCGCGACCGAACTGCGCAACGCCATCGCCTCGGCGACCGGCCTTGAACTACCGCTGATGGTGGTGTTCGACAACAAGACCCCGGCCGGGCTGGCCGACTGGATCGTCGGTCCGCTCGGCGGCGAATCCACGGCACGGCCGACGGCTCGGTCCGCCACGCGGGAGGACAGCCTCAGTCAACTGTTCCGCAGCGCGGTCCGCGACGGGAAGGTGAAGGAAGGGCTTGACCTGCTCTCCGCGGTCGCGCACATCAGGCCCATGTTCGAACTTCCCGACGGTGCGGGGGAGATCCCGGACCCGGTCACGCTGGCCAGTGGCGATGGGCAGCCCCGGCTGATCTGCGTCAGTTCGACCATGGTCAACGGCGGGGCGCACCAGTACGCGCGGATCGCAGGGCACTTCCGCGGCAGCCGGCCGGTTTCCGCGCTGCCGCTGGCCGGCTACGAGCTTGGCGAAAGCCTGCCGGCCACCGGGCGGGACGCGCTCGGCTCGGTCATCCACAGCGTGGTGGAGGCCAGTGCGGGCCAACCGTTCGTCCTGCTCGGCCATTCGGCCGGTGGTCTGCTCGCCTACGCCGCCGCGACCGCGCTGTCCGGTACGGACTCGCCGTTGCGTGGCGTGGTCATGCTGGACACCTTCTACACCCAGCAGACGCAGGCGCCGGAGGACAGTGAGGTCGGCCGGGACGGGTTGCTGCCAGGGCTGTTCGAGAGCGTGTTCCGGAACGAGGCGGAGTTCGGCGGCTTCCACAGTGCCCGGCTTTCCGCGTTCGTGCACTGGTTCCACATGTGGCCGGGCATCGAGATCGGCAAGGTCGACGTGCCTGTGCTGTTCGTGCAGTGCACCGAACCGTTCGACGGGATGGCCTCGGACTCGGCGGCTTGGCGCTCGACGCCCGTCGACCCGGCGCACACCCTGCGCACGCTGGCGGCCAACCACTTCTCGATGTTGGAGGACAAGGCCACCGACACCGCACGACTGATCGAAAGCTGGCTGGATACCGAACCAGGATTGGAGTTGTCGTGACGTCCGAAACGGCTGATGCCATCGAGGTCCGCAAGGCGGACGAGGTGGGCGAGGTCTACGACGCCATTGATCACGAGGTGCTGCACTTCGGATATTGGGATGGAGAACAGGACGAGTCCTCTTTCGAGTATGCCTCGGCCCACCTCACCGATCTGGTCTTGGGTCACCTCGACGTCTCGGACGGGGACCGGATTCTGGACGTCGGCTGTGGCATCGGCGGACCAGCCGTCCACCTTGTCGAGACCACAGCGGCGTCCGTCGTCGGCATCACCATCAGCACCAGCCAGGTCGTGAAGGCGCGGAACAGCGCCGAACGGCATGGGGTGGCCGGACGCGTCAGTTTCGAGCTGGCTGACGCGATGGCACTGCCCTTCGCCGACAACTCCTTCGACGGTGCCTTCGCGTTGGAGTCCATCCAGCACATGGATCGACCGACCGCGCTGCGGGAACTCGCGCGCGTGGTCAAGCCAGGAGGTCACATTGTCCTGACCGATCTGTTCCGACGCGAACCGGCTCCCGCGGGCCAGGAGTCGATCATGAACGTGCTGGTGTCGATGTGGTCGATGAGCGAACCTCTTGCGCTCATCGACTATCCCGAACTGGCGCGAGCGGCGGGCCTCCGGGACGCCGAGGTGACCGACATCAGCGAGAACGTCCTGCGCCGGAGTTTCGCCGACGTCCTTGTGCGGGTCACCGATGCCATCGACGCGGGTACGGCCGGTTCGCTGTACCCGAAGGGTGCTCTGGACCTGACGCTGCCAGAAAACCAGATGGCTGTTGTGTCGTTCACCGAGCAGATGATTTGCACGAGCGAGATCGGTTATCTGGTACTGGCCGCCACGGTGGCCGGCTGAGAGCAGGCACCAGACCCCTGGCCAAGCTTGGTCCTGTCAAAGGCCAAGCTTGACCAGGGGTCCTGGGTACTCGCCGACCGCGTCAACTACGTGCCCCACCACCGGGTGCCCGGTCGAGCCGGGCACCAGCCGGCCGGATCGGGGCTATTTCGTCGACCTCGCGATCTGGTGACGGTAGCTTTCCATCACCATGAGGTCCGTGCCCGGCGCGATTCGCAGTTTGGTCATGAGCTTGATGAGGGCGGTCGGCTCGTAGCCTGCGAAGTTCCCACCGTTCCACAGCGTCTTGGAGTGTTCGGCCAACTGCCGACCCAGATAGGTCCTCCGCTTGTTCCTCGCGGACGCGCGCATGCGACCGTAGGGCTCCATTCGACTCCGCACGGCCACCTTGACCTCATCGGAGATGTCCCGCTCGTGAATCCACTCCAGACCTGCGATCTCGCCCTGGAGTTGGTCAATCTGAGCAGACCGCCGCCGGGTGAACACGTCGAGGTAACTGAAATAGCCGCCGGGTTTGAGCACCCTGGCGACCTCGCTTAGGAACCGGCCCAGATCCGGGTAGTTGTGCGAACTCTCGACGTTGATGACCACGTCGAACTCGTTGTCCTCGTAAGGCAGGCGCTCGGCATCGCCCTGGACGAACCGCAGCGCGTCACCGCGGGACAGCACGGCATTCGCCCGCCGGACCGCGGCGGCTGACAGGTCAAGGCCAACCAGCCGATCGGCGTTGACAAGACGTGAGAGGAAGTTGAGCCCCTGGCCCATTCCGCAGCCGACCTCCAACACGGACTTGCCGGCATAGGTATCGAAGTCGAAGGGTAGGCCGCTGAGTGCGAGGTAGTAGAGTTGCTCGGAGAAACCGTCCGTGTCGAACCTGCCGAAGTCGGGGATGACGCGTTTGATCTGACCAGCCAGCTCGGGATCGTTCATACCCCAGTTCCACCAGACGTTGCTGATGGTGGTGGCGTTGTTGACCATCCGGTCGTACATCGACGAGTTGGCGTCCTTGAACCGACCGGGGTCGGAGGTTACCGCTGCGTTGTCGTCGCCGGTGACGTTGATGTCCAACAGTCCTTGGGCGAATATGGAGACGGTTTTAGGGCTAGGGCTGGTCACCACTGCCTCCGTGCGAACTGGTGAGATGTAGACGCATGTTGGGTCCGGCCGTCGACGGTGTTCGGCTGCTCAGGAAACGCGCAACTCCGGCCGGCAGATGTCCAGCCAGGCCGCCAGGTCAAGGTTTCGTTCCAGGATGAACTGGCCGCCGCCATCGATATCGGCGGGATCGCGCTTGACCACCTTCGCCAGGGTGTCCCAGTTGGTCAGCGTGAACAGCGGATGGTCGCGGTCGGCCACCAACTCGCGTGCCTGCTCCTGCAGCGTCGTGACGTACTGGCTGCTCTGCGGCGAGGGATACGGGCTCTTCACCCGCTCGGCGACCGACTTCGGCAGCACGTCCCCGGCCGCGCCGCGCAGCAGGCTCTTCTCCCGGCCGTCGTAGGTTTTCAGCGACCAGGGCGTGTTGTAGACGTACTCGATGAGCCGGTGGTCGCAGAACGGCACGCGGACTTCGAGGCCGACGGCCATGCTGAGCCGGTCCTTGCGGTCCAGCAGCATCGGCAGGAACCGGGTCAGGTGCAGGTAGCAGATCACCCGCATCCGCCGCTCGTGCTCGCTCTCGTCGGGCAGCGGGGTGACCTCGGCGACCGCGTCGGCGTACCGGTCCTTGATGTAGCCGTCGATGTCCAGCGCCGACCGGAGTTCGACGTTGTCCGTCGGTTCCGGCGGGGGGCCGGGCAGCGTCGCCAGCAGCGAGACGATCCAGGCGATCCACGGGAAGGTGTCGGCCTTCTGCACCTCGGGATGATGGAACCACAGGTAGCCGCCGAAGATCTCGTCGGCGGACTCGCCGGAGAGCGCGACCGTCGAATGTTCGCGGATCGCCTTGAACAGCAGGTACAGCGAGATGTCGGTCTCGCCGATGCCGGCCGGCACGTCCCTCGCGGTGATCACCCGGCGCCGGATGTCCTGATCGGACAGTGTGGCGTTGTCGAGCAGGATGGTGGCATGTCGGGAACCGACATGATCGGCCATATCGCGGATGTAGGGACCGTCGGGGGTCGCATGCAGCTCGTCGGCATGGAAGTTCGCCTCATGACCGACGAAATCGACGGAGAAGGTGCGCAGCTCCTCGCCCTGCTCGCGCAGCTGCCGCGCGGCAAGACCGGTCAGCACACTGGAGTCGAGGCCACCGGAGAGCAGTATACAGCGCGGCACGTCCGCGACCAGTTGCCGGGCCACGGTGTCGTCGAGCAGCTCGCGGACCCGGCCGATGGTGGCCTGCTGGTCGTCGAGATGTTCGCGGGTTTCCAGCTGCCAGTACCGATGCGTACGGCGGCCGTTGCGGTCGAAGGTCAGCACGGTACCAGGCATGACCTCGTGCATCCCCGCCCACACCACCTGGCCCGGTGTCTTGAACAGACTCAGCACCTCACGCAGGCCGTCGGCGTCGACAACGCGCTTGGCCAGGATGGCCTTGGGTTCGGAGCCGAACAGGACGCCGTCGGCGGTGGGGTAGTAGTAGAAGGGCTTGATGCCCATCCGGTCGCGGATCATGACGAGCTTCTCGGTGCGGGAGTCCCAGATCGCGAAGGCGTACATGCCGTTGAGGCGTTCGGCCATG
>DATATE010000215.1:0-52442 GCA_036268955.1 Pseudonocardiaceae bacterium | reverse complement strand
TCGCCGACCAAGGACGCACCGTCCTCGTCTCCAGCCACCTCCTCTCCGAAATGAGCCTCACCGCCACCGACCTCATCGTCATCGGCAAAGGCCAACTCATCACCCAAGCCACCACCACCGACTTCATCCAACAAGCCGGTGGCTCGGACACGAAGGTGCGCAGTCCGCAACTGGACGTGCTGCGCGAGGCGTTGGTCGGAGCGGGGGCCACGGTCACCGTCGAGGACGCCACACTGATCGTTTCCGGAATGGCGATTGCCGCGATCGGCGAGTTGGCGGCGAACGTCGGCGCGGTACTACACGAACTCAGTCCCCGCTCGGGTTCATTGGAAGACGCGTTCATGCAGTTGACCGGAGATTCCGTCGAATTTCGATCGCCAGCCGATACTCAGGCCTGAGAAGGACACGATTCAGTCCGAATAATGTGACCAACTCGACTACGACGAGTAGCGGTTGCATTTCACCTGCATACTGGGGTATACCCGACATCAACCAGCGGATCTCACCCATTCGGCGGAAGCGCGTCCAGTCCAATAGGGACTACGCTCCGTGTTCGCTACCGCAAGTCGAACTGGCGTTTCGCCGGATGGGCCACTACCCCGGTCGGCCTATCAGTTCGTTCGCGGATCCATGAGGTTGCCGACGTTGTCACCTCGCCAACGATTGGCGGTGCAACGATGAAATTTGTCCATTGCGAAATACGGAAACAGCAGTGGAACGCACAGTTAACTAACCTTGGCCAATGTCGGTGAGTTCCGGCACACAAACGTGACAGCAGCCGGTTCGAGGGATCAACTCGAAGTTGGATGTACGTCAAGAGACGAAAAATGCAGACCATCACGAGCAGTACCGATACGAGCAGCACCCTCAGGAAACCCAGAACCCACAACAGAGTCGAGCCCTTGACAAGTGCGGGGCTCGCTGCGGAGGTGAGCGATGGCGGTTCTCGACCCTGACGCGCTGATTGAACAACGTCCAATCCGAGCGAGCTTGGCCGAGGTGTCCGCGTTGGTTCGGCCCATCCGAGTAGAACCGCTGCTGAACCTTGAATGGTCCCGCGCGGTAGAGCCGACCGGTCCGATCGGTGCCGCTCGGCGACCATCACAGACCCGAAGAGCCTGGATCCACCGCGCACCGGAGAGCCAGGTGGTAAGCCTGTTCGAAGCGGTCCGCGCGACCGGTGCCCAGGTCTCCGCGCCGTGGTGGCTGCGGGCTCTTGCCGCCGGCCGGTTGCAGTCTCGGATGGGCGGTTTCGCGGTGGAGGACCAGGTCAGTGAGCTGTTGGATCGCCGAGCCGGCTGGGCGTACATGCCGTGGGCCGGGGCCGGCGAGGACGGCTACTGGGAATACGTACCGCCCGAGGAGGACGCGGCCGACCTGCCGCTGATGCCGACAACGGTGCAGTTCACCGATCGTCATCAGGGTTGGCTGGACGTGATCGTCGCGCACGAAGGCCGACTGCCCGAACCGATGTCCATCGCCGGTCCGACCGGCCTGCGAGCAGAGCTGGAACTACTGGAAAAACGCTGATCGACCCGGCTGGACGGCTCACCGAGCTGACCGGCCACCGCAGATGCCCGACCCATAGGTACTTCAACCCGTAGGTACTCAACCCTTATGTAACTGCCCGGCCGGTGACCGGCTGGCCATCCTCTTGGCCGGCGTCCCCGGCCGGTTGACGTTCCGGGGCCTGCCGCGTTTCCGGCATGTTGCGTTTTCCGGACCCGCCGCGTTTCCGGACCCGTTGTCTGCGCCGGCCGGTTTGTTTCGGCCAGGCTTCCAACCGGTGACCGTTGCGCGGTCGGCGGCCAGGTACCGTCATTCGTCGTGGCGCCCGAATCCCTGACCTCGTATACCGCCGACCGGATCATTCCCAGCTTCGCGCAGCGTGGCGAGCGGATGACCGTCGGTCAACAGCGCGCCTGGGACACCCACTGGGCCGAACTGGGCCGGGAGATCACCGACCTGCCCGCAGGCCCGCTGGCCGTCACCGACTGGTTCGGCCGCGAGGCGCCGGTGTTGTTGGAGATCGGCTCGGGGATGGGCGAGACCACCTCGGCGCTGGCCGCTGCCGCTCCCGAACTCAACTATCTCGCGGTCGAGGTGTACCGGCCCGGTCTCGCGCAGTTGATGATGCGCGCCAGGACACTGGGCCTTGAGAACCTGCGCCTGCTGCGCGGGGACGCGGTGGTGCTGCTCGCCGAGCACCTCGACGCCGATTCGCTGGCCGGCGCGCGGATCTTCTTCCCAGACCCGTGGCCGAAGAACCGCCACCACAAGCGTCGGCTGATCCAGCCGGCGTTCGTGGCGCTGCTGGCCGGCAAGCTCGCACCCGGTGCCCGGCTGCACCTGGCCACCGACTGGGAGCACTACGCCGACCAGATGCTCGCGGTGTGTTCGGCCGAGCCGACGTTGCGCAACGTCCATGCGGACGAGCCGGGCGGCTGGGCGCCTCGGCCGCAGTGGCGGCCGGTCACCAAGTTCGAGAACCGGGCCCGCGAGGAGGGCCGGATCAGCCACGATCTGATCTTCGAGCGAATCGGCAACCCGAGCTGAAGACCACTCGACCGGGTACTCAAGCGCGACCCCGACCTCCGGTTGACCACGCTGTGTCTAGGCGCAACCCGTTCGGGCGAGGGCGATACCCCGTCGGCATTGACTCTTCTGGCAGTGACGGGTGAGCGCCCGTACTGGGTACATTTCCGTGCCGTGACCGCCGTTCGTGATGAAATCGTGACCCCAGTGATCCCAGTGACGTCAGTGGCGCCGCCGCGCGCCCATGTCGGCGCCCGTGTCGGCGAAGGTGCCGACGACGGGATCGACGACACCGGGATCGACACAGCCGCCGAACCCGTCGACGCTGTCGACATCGCGGCTGCTGAGGACTTCATCCGAATGTTCCACGATGCCCATCCCGGTGCGGGGCAGCTGGCGCGGCGGTTGGCGAAGGTGCGCGCGGACATCACGCGCACCGGCAGCTACCGGCACACCGCGGCCGAGTTGGCCTACGGCGCGCGGGTGGCGTTACGTGACTCCGGCTGGTGTACGAGCGGGGTCCCGTGGCGGCAGCTGAAGATCCGCGATCTGCGCGGCCTGCGCAACGCCGCCGCGGTCGCCGCCGAATGCGTCGAGCATCTGCGTCTTGCCGGTGCCAGCGGTCGGATCCGGCCGCTGGTCACCGTGTTCGCCCCGGACGCGCCGGGCGCGCCCGGCCCGCACATCTGGAACGACCAGCTGATCCGCTACGCCGGCTACCGTGGCGGCGCGGACAGCGTCGTCGGCGATCGCCGCTACGTGCAGTTCACCGAGGCGATGCGGAAGATGGGCTGGCGCCCGCCGTCGCCGAGGGGCCGGTTCGACCATCTGCCTCTTGTCGTGGAGACCGCGCACGAGGGCGCGGCGTTGTTCACCATTCCCGACGACGTGCTCTTCGAGGTGTCGCTGACTCATCCGGACCTGCCCTGGTTCGGCGATCTCGGGCTACGGTGGCCCGCTGTTCCGGTGATCAGCAACATGCGGCTCGCCATCGGCGGCCTGAACTATCCGGCCGCGCCGTTCAACAGCTGGCATGTCGGCACCGAGATCGGCACCCGCAGTTTCACCGACGAGGCCGCGTACGGGGTGGCCGCGCAGGTTGCGCAGGGGCTGAAACTGGACACCTCGACCGAACGGACGCTCTGGCGCGACCGGGTGACGGTGGAGATCAACCGCGCGGTGCTGCATTCCTTCGATGCCGCCGGGGTGACCATCACCGACCACCATGCCGAGGCGCTGCACCGGTTGGCGTGGCTACGGTCGCGGCAGCGCCCGAACGCGCACCGCCCGGCCTTCCGTTCGGACGCGGGCCGAATCCAACGCGCCCGGCATGGCGCCCCCGCCAGATTCGCGACCCGCACCGAACCAGCCGGCCCCGAATGCCCCAACCGGAACGCCGCCCGGCCGCCCCCGTCGCCAACCGCAAACTGACCGCCTGACCCCTGCCTCTGAATCACGGCCCTGTCGATCACGCCCCCGATCATGACCCTCTGGATCATGGGCCGGTCTGGATCATGGACCCGGCCCAGCCGCTCGCCGTTGCCCGGCCCACCGCCCGCCGTTCGCCGCCCGCCGTTCGCCGGACTTGCCGAACTCGCCCGCTTATACCCGATTCGGCGAGTTCGCACCCAGGTTGTCCACAGCCGCCCCAACGATCCACAGCAACCCAATTTTTCGCCCGCCAACCCCCTGACCTCGATAGACTGGCCTAGGGCCGTCCCCCGGTGAGGGTGGGGGCTGTGTTTGGGGCGGAAAATTTCTTGGCGGCTGGTCGGGGGTTGAGCCGGCTTTCCGCTGCTCGGCCGTGTCCGTTTTGGGTGGTCAGGGCCTGGTGGCGGGGCGGAGGGTGAGTTCGGTGAGCTGGGCGTCGGGTGGGGCCTCGATGGCGAAGCGGACGGCGTCGGCCACCGATTCCGGGCGCAGGTAGTTCTCCGCGACGAACTCGCCGCCCTCGGCCGCGCGGACCTCGCGCTGCATGTCGGTCGCGGTGCGGCCGGGGAACACCGTGGTCACCCGCAGGCCACTGGCCGCTTCCTCCGCGCGCAGCACATCGGCGTAGGCACGCAGCGCGAACTTGCTTGCCGCGTACGCCCCCCAGTCCACGCTGGCCCGCAGGCCCTGACCCGAGTTGATCAGCACCACCTGACCGGTTGCCGCGTGCAGCGCCGGCAGTAGCAGCCTGGTCAGTTCGGCGACCGCGATCACGTTCAGGTCCAGGGTTCGTCGCCACACCTCGACCGGTGTCCGCGGCAGCGACGCGATGGTGACCGTGCCGGCACTGTGTACGAGCACGTCCAGCCGGTCAATGCCGGCCACGACCGAGGGAAGGCCGGCCAGGTCGGCCAGGTCCATCGGTAGCGGCGCCGCCGAGGGGAGGGTTTCGGCCAGCCGGGTCAGGGCCGGTTCGTCGCGGCCACCGAGCAGTAACCGGTGGGTGGGCGCGAGGGCCTCGGCGACCGCGGCACCGATTCCTCGGGACGCGCCCGTCACCAGGGCAACCGGTCGCGCTGTCATGACCGCACGGTAACCGCTGGCCGACACCGGTGCGCTCAGCGGCCTCCGGCGCCGGCGATGAGCGGGCCTCCTGCATCGCGCGCGGGTCCGGTGGCACCGCGTTCTCCGGACACCTCGCCGCCGGCAAGTCGCAGCTCAGGACCGGACCAGCGGCGGCGCAGCCAGCGGTCGTGGCTGGCTAGGACGATCGCGCCGGGGGCGGCGTGCAGCGCGTCCTGGAGTTCGTCGGCGAGGGTGAGCGAAATGTGGTTCGTCGGCTCGTCGAGCAACAGCAGCTGCGGGGTGGCCGCGATCAGCATCGCCAGCGCGAGCCTGCGGCGCTGGCCGACCGACAGGGCACCGACCGCCTTGTCGTGCTCCGCGCAGGCCAGCAGCCCGAGGTCGGCGAGCGGCACCCCGTCACCGACCTCGGCCGCGTAGGTGGCGGCGGCCGATCGGTGCGGTTGGGCGAAGGTGACGTCCTGGGGGAGCAGGCCGACCCGCAGGCCACTGCGGCGCGCCACCCGGCCGTCGGTCGGGGCCAGCTCACCGGAGAGCACCGCGAGCAGGGTCGACTTGCCGGCGCCGTTGCCGCCGGTGACCAGCAGTCGGGTGTCGGCCTCGATATCGAGCGTGTCGATGGCCAACCGGCCGGGAACTCGGACCGACCGCAGCGCGAGCACCGGACCTTCACCGTCCATAGTGGAGGTCAGGTTGGCGGAGAACCGCAGCGGCGCAGGGGGTTTCGCCACTTGGTCGCGAGTCAGCTCGGTCAGGCGGAGCTGGGCATTGCGGACCCGCCGGGAGATCTGCACCTGGACCCGTCCGCCATGCCGGTCGTAGGAGACCTTGTTGTTGTCCCGTATCGGCCGGTCGTGGTTGACCTCGCGGGAGGTGACGGCGACCGAGTACGCCAGCGCGGACAGCTCGTCCTGTTCGGTGGCATACCGCTGTTCCCAACGACGCCGCTGCGCGCGCTTCTCGGCGAGGTAGTCGGAATACGTTCCGCCGTAACGGGTCGGGCCGTCGACGGCGGGGTCGAGATCGACGATGTCGGTGCAGACCTCGTCGAGAAAGACCCGGTCGTGGCTGGCCAGCACGACCACCCCGGCCAGCGCGCGCACCTGCTTTTCCAGGAAGCCGATGGCCTCGTCGTCGAGGTGGTTGGTCGGTTCGTCGAGCAGCAGCGCGGCGGGGCGGCGGATCAGCAGCGCGGCAAGGCCGAGCCGGCAGCGTTGGCCACCGGAGAGCCGGGCCAGCGGCCGGTCGGCGGCCAGTTGGTGCAGGCCGAGGCCGGCGAGCACCAGCCACGCCCTGCGGTCGGCGTCCCAGGCCTCGTGCTGCTGCGCCCAGTCCAGCCATTCGCCGTATTCGACCAGCGCGACGGAGTCCTCGGGCCGCTCGGTCAGCCGGTTGGCCAGCTCGTCAAGACGCCGCTGGGCGGCGCGGATCTCGGCAAGGGCGTCCTCGACGACCGAGCCGACCGTCGCGTCCGCGCGAAACGGCGGTTCCTGGTGCAGGAAACCGGTATCCGAGGGGCGGCTCAGTTCACCGGCGTCCTGGGTGTCGAGGCCGGCGAGCAGGCGCAGCAGGGTCGACTTGCCGACGCCGTTCTCGCCGACGAGGCCGATGCGCTGCCCCGGCGATGCGGTCAGCGAAACGCCGTCGAGGACTCGCCGGTCGCCGTGGATACGGACGAGGTCGTGCGCGACAAGAGAAGGAACAGCTGGCAAGAGGTCACCACCGGAACGACTCGGCTGGGAAGCCCGCCGGGCGGCAGTCGCCTCGGGCGCGGGCAGTGGGTGACCTCAGATCTCCATGGTGCGCTCGACGCTACGGCGCGCGGGCGCGGCCGGCAACCGAATATGCCGGATACCGCGAGGGGCGCCTTCCGTCGTGGAAGGCGCCCCTCATCGGGTCGTGCCAGGTGCTGCCGGGATCAGCGTTCGACCTCGCCCCGGATGAACTTCTCCACCGCCTCGTAGGCCTCGGAGTCGGAGTACTGCTCGGGCGGCGACTTCATGAAGTACGAGGACGCCGAGTTGATCGGGCCCGCGATGCCGCGGTCGAGGGCGATCTTCGCGGCACGCACCGCATCGATGATCACGCCCGCCGAGTTCGGCGAGTCCCAGACCTCCAGCTTGTACTCCAGGTTCAGCGGCACATCGCCGAACGCCTTGCCCTCGAGACGGACGTAGGCCCACTTGCGGTCATCGAGCCACGGCACGTGGTCCGACGGTCCGATGTGGACATCCGCCTTCTGCATCTCGTGCGGGATCTGGGAGGTCACCGACTGCGTCTTGGAGATCTTCTTGGACTGCAGGCGCTTGCGCTCCAGCATGTTCATGAAGTCCATGTTGCCGCCGAAGTTGAGCTGGTAGGTGCGCAGCAGCTCGACGCCGCGGTCCTCGAACAGCTTGGCCATCACTCGGTGTGTGATGGTCGCACCGACCTGCGACTTGATGTCGTCACCGATGATCGGCAGGCCGGCCGCGGTGAACTTGGCCGCCCATTCCGGGTTGGAGGCGATGAACACCGGCAGCGCGTTGACGAAGGCGACGCCCGCGTCGATGGCGCACTGCGCGTAGAAGCGGTCCGCCTCTTCCGAACCGACCGGCAGGTAGGACACCAGCACGTCGACCTGCGCAGCGCGCAGCGCCGCGACGACGTCGACCGGCTCGTCATCGGACTCGGTGATCATCTCGGAGTAGAACTCACCGAGTCCGTCGAAGGTGTGGCCCCGCTGCACCGGCACGCCGAGCGGCGGCACGTCGCAGATCTTGATCGTGTTGTTCTCACTGGCCACGATCGCCTCGGACAGGTCGCGGCCGACCTTTTTCGCATCGACGTCGAACGCGGCGACGAACTCGACGTCCCGCACGTGGTAGTCCCCGAACTGCACGTGCATCAGACCAGGCACCCTGGTACTCGGATCGGCGTCGCGGTAGTAGTGCACACCCTGGACCAGGGATGCCGCGCAGTTGCCGACGCCGACAATTGCCACCCGAATGCTGTGGTGCTCGCCCATGTTGTCGGGGCCTCCTTCTTCGATCCTTTTCAGGCTTCGATTCTTTTCGTGGGTGGCGTGTACGCGAGCCGGCTGCCGAACCGAGAGATCCCGAACCGGGATCATGGTCGGCGACCGGTCAGGATTCGACATCGTCGTCGGGTTCCCGCGCTTCCGCCCGTTCGTGCTCGATCAACTCGTTGAGCCAGCGCACCTCGCGCTCGCTGGACTCCAGACCCATCCGGTGCAGCTCACGGGTGTAGCGGTCGATCTGCTCGCCGGCTCGCGCCAAGGTGGCCCGCAGGCCCTCCCTGCGCTCCTCGACCCGCCGCCGCCTGCCCTCCAGGATGCGCATCCTGGCCTCGGCCGGGGTGCGCGAGAAGAAGGCGAGGTGGACACCGAAACCGTCGTCGTCCCAGGCATCGGGACCGCCTTCGGTGACGAGCGTCGCAAACCGCTCCTTGCCCTCGGCGGTGAGCTGGTAGACGCGCTTGGCCCGCCGGCCCCAGGACCTGGTCTTCTCGGCCTTGTCCTCACCGGGCGCCTCGTCGACGGCCTCGGCGATCAGCCCGGCCCGCAGCAGCCGGCGCAGCGCCGGATACAGCGAACCGTAGGAGAAGGCCTGGAAGGCACCGAGCTTGTTGGTCAACCGCTTGCGCAGCTCGTAACCGTGCATGGGTGCCTCGTGCAAAAGGCCGAGGATGGCGAATTCGACCACGAGTCACCTCCCGCCGGTTGGCGTCGGAATTGCTGTCCGTGTTGTTCGATGCTTCGACCAACTATATCGCCGCGATACATCGGGTCAGCATGAAGCGACGGCCGATTGTGGTGCTCGACACGGCGCGTGGCCGGTTCAGGGGCAGGCTGACCCAAACGGACGATCGGTTGGTCGGCCCCGGCACGTACCCTGTTGGCGTGCGAAACCAACGGCAGGTAGTGGACTACGCGTTGCAGCGCCGTGCGCTGCTCGCCGAGGTCTACTCGGGCCGGGTCGGGACCTCGGAGGTCTGCGACGCCAGCCCCTACCTGCTGCGCGCGGCGAAATTCCATGGTCAGCCCAGTGACGTGACCTGCCCGGTGTGCCGAAAAGAGCCGCTGACGCTGGTCTCCTGGGTGTACGGCGACGAGCTGAAGCACGCTTCCGGCTCAGCGCGCACACCGGACGAACTGGGCAGGATGGCGACTCTCCACGGGGAGTTCAGCGTCTACGTGGTCGAAGTTTGCCGCACCTGTAGTTGGAACCATCTGGTGCAGTCATACGTCCTGGGAACCAGGGACGTGGACGTCAGGAGTCCACGTAGGAGGACGGCGTCGGAGTGACACCGCGCCGGACCCGCCCGGTTGAACTGCCGGCGGCGTACGACCACCAACCGCCGCACCGCGCTGGTGTGGCGCTCTGGGAGGCCTTGTAGTTGTGAACGACCACCGTGACGATCAGCCACGTCGTAGGCCCGACTGGCCTGGCGGCGAGCCCGACGGGGCAGCCCGCGGGAGCGGTGCGCAGGGCAACGACGGCCGCCCGGCCGGTCCACCGAACCCCGACGGTCGGCGGCAGCAGCCACCGGCCCGTCGTCCGGTCCAGGGCCGCGCGCCGGGCCGTGGTACCCCACCGGGTGGCATCCCGCAGGCCGGACCGGCCGGACCAGGTGGCAACCCCGGTGGCGGTGGTGCGCCGCAGACCCCGCCGCGCGGGCAGCAGCCCCGGCAACCAGGCGCTCGCCGGCCGCAACAGGGCCGATCACCACAGGGTCATCCACAGCAAGGCCAGCCACAGGGTCAACCGCAACAGGGCCTGCCGCCGAGGACGCCACCCGGTGGTCAGCCGGCCGGCCGGGTCCCCAACGGGCGCCCGCCGCAGGGCCAGCGGCCGCAGCAGGGCCGCCCCGGCATGCCCAGCCGCACTGGCCGGCCGGCCGGTGCCTACGAGCCGAGTACCGAGAACCTGCCGCCGGTCGGCCAGGAGCCCTCGTACGCCCGCGAACCGGACCTGCTGACCCATCGTGACGATGATCACGCCACCAATCAGGCCGGCACGGGCGGCTTCGACGGCCGCGACCGCTCCGGCTACGGAGCCGGCCTCGGCGGCGCCGCGCTCTCCGACGGGGACCGCAGGACCATTCTCAAGCAGAAGATCTTCCGTCGGTCCCGGCGCACCCTGTACGTATTGGTCGGCTTGGGGATTGTCGCGCCGATCGTCGGTTTCTTCATCATGTACCAGATCGTCAAGGTGCCGGACCCAAACGCGGTCGCCGCGACGCTCAACCAGCCGGTGACCATCTACTACGCCGACAAGTCCGTGATGACCACCATCGGCAGCGGCGAGAACGGTCACAAGCTGATCACCCAGAATGATCTTCCGCAGCTGGAGAACATCCAGCACGCGGTGGAGGCGGCCGAGGACTCGACGTTCCAGACCAATGCCGGTGTCGACCTCAAGGCCATCCTGCGCACCGTCAAGAACCAGGCCACCGGTGGTACGGGTGGTGCCTCGACGATCACCCAGGAGTACATCAAGCAGGCCACCAACCCCGGTTTCATCGGCACCCTGCCGTTGTCGACCAAGGTCGCCGAGATCGTCAAGGCGTACAAGATGAGCCGGACCGTGCCCAAGGCTCAGGTCATGGTGTCCTACCTGAACATCGTGTACTTCGGTCGCGGCGCCTACGGCATCGGCGCTGCGGCGCAGACGTACTTCAACGAGACGCCGCAGCAGCTGACCAATCCGCAGGCCGCGCTGCTGGCCGGGCTCATCCAGTCACCTGGCCGCGCCAACAGCGCCACCTATCAGCAGACTCGGTTCAAGTACGTGATGGGCCAGATGGCGATCAACCACTGGCTGAGTCCCTCGGACGTGAACGCGCCGCTGCCGCAGACCCAGGCCGCCTCGGTCACCGGGGTGAACTCCCTGCCGTGGGACCGCCAGCTGATCGTCAAGCAGGTGGAGGACGAGCTGGAGACCACCGACAAGCTCACCATGGATCAGCTGCAGCAGATGGGTGCGAAGATCTACACCACGATCCAGCCCGGCGCCCAGACAGACGCGGAGACCTCCGTCGGGCAGGTGCTGGCCAAGGACTCGGCGTACACCGGTGGCGGTCCGCTGGTCGTCAACGGCAAGCCGATCACGGTCGACGGCAAGCAGATCATGGCGACGGAGAACGCCGCACTGGTCTCCGCCGATCCGCAGACCGGGGAGATCATCGCCTGGTACGGCGGCGATGATCCGAAACAGACCGAGTACGACATGGCCGCGACGCCGCACCAGCCCGGTTCATCGTTCAAGCCCTACGTGTTCGCGGGCGCGTTGGAGACCGATCCGTCCCAGGTCGGCCTGGACGCCGTCTACGACGGCAGCAACAACCAGAGCATCAACGGTCACATCGTGCACAACTCCGAAGGCGAGGGCACCGGTCCGACCAACGTCAAGACGGCGATGACCCAGTCGATCAACACGGTGTTCTACAACATGGGCATCGACGAGGGCATCAAGAACGTCCAGACCGCTGCCTACCAGGCCGGCATTCCGCAGGAGGAACGCGCGTCCTATCTCCCCGGTGATCCGATGGCACCGACCCTCGTCGATCTCGACGCTTCGGGAAAGTCCACCGGCGTCATCGAGGGCGGTATCTCGATCGGCCAGTACATGGTCACGCCACGGGACCAGGCCCAGGGTTACGCGACGCTCGCCAACTACGGGAACAAGATCCCGCTGCACTTCGTCGACAGCGTCGTCAACAGTGAGGGCGGTACCGTGTTCGCCTTCGCCACGCCTGCCGGGCCCGCGTTCAGCAGCGACGAGGGGACCAGCCAGTCGATCGCGCACACCGTGATCGACTCGATGACGAGCGTGGCCTCGGCCGACAAGCTGAGCCTCGCCGGCAACCGGCCGGTCGCCGCGAAGACCGGTACCCAGGGCTACAACGACCCGGTCACCCAGAAGGCCTTCACCAACTCACTGGGCAGCGCCGACTCCGACGCCTGGATGGTCGGGTTCACCCCGAGTGTGGTGACCTCGGTGTGGTTCGGTCATTCCGACCGGATCGCGCCGATCTACGGCAACAACAACAACACGGAGAGCCCCGGTCAGAAGGGCTACCCCGTGTACGGCCACGACGACCCCGGTCTGATCTGGAAGAACTACATGGACTCCGTGCTCGGCAGTTCGCCGCAGCAGCAGTTCGCGCCCTTCCCGGACATCCAGGGCGCCTGGAACTTCATGACCAAGTCGCCGGTGTCGCAGGGCCAGCCGCAGAGCCAGAGCAACTCCCCGAGCGACCCGGCCGGCGGTGGGGACACCTCGACCACCACGAGCACGACCGAGCCGACCACCAGCGAGTCCGAGACGACCACCGAGACGAGTCCGCACTGTGGCTTGTGCGGTCCCGGCGGAGGAGGCGGCGGAGGCGGAGGCGGTCAGCCGACGTTGCCCGGTGGCTAACCGGGTAGCTGGCAAGTCGTGACGGGTGTGGGGCCGAGCAGTTCGCTGCCGGCCCCACGGTCATGTCCGCCAACCGAGGTGTCCTACCTGGAACCGACACGGCGCCCCGTACCATCCGGCGAGTGGTCAACAGCTCGTCGCAAGCGCAGGAGGCCGGCACAACGCCCGGCAAGGCGTCCTCGACCGACGATGTCGACACGCTCGAACCGGATGAACGTGTCATCCCGAGTTGGACCGAGTCGATCGGCAGACAAGCCAGCAAGGTGATCGGCGGGCCGCTGGGGCGGCATGCCTCGATCGGCCGGCACTGGTACTGGTCGCCGCTTCGGGTGGTGCTGCTGCTGGCCTGCGTGACGCTGATGTTCGCCTGGCTGGACAAGTCGCCGTGCGTCCAGGAGTACCGGGACTCGGGCGGCCAGATGCAGCTGAACTGGCAGGCCGACCGGCAGTACGTGTCCTTCTGCTACTCCGACATCGTGCCGCTCTACAGCGACGAACAGCTCGACCAGCCGGGGATGTTCCCGTACAAGACCTCCTGGATCGACAGCCCCGGCACCGCGCAGGCGCAGGTCCGGTACATGGAGTACCCGGTGCTGACCGGGTTGTTCCAGTGGGTGAACGCGAGACTCGCCCAGGGCTGGGTACAGCTGGCCGGATCGAGCGGTTTCCTGCCGACCGCGTTGCCCGTCATCGTCTATTTCGACTTCAGCGCACTGTTCCTCGGCCTGTTCTGGCTGGTCACGGTATGGGCGGTGACCAGAACGGCGCGACGGCGGCCGTGGGATGCGGTCCTGATGGCCGCCTCGCCGCTGGTGATCGTGCAGGCCTTCACCAACTTCGACGCCATCGCCACCGCGTTCGCCGCGGTCGGCCTGCTCGCCTGGTCGCGAAAACGGCCGGTACTGGCCGGGGTGATGCTCGGGCTCGGTGCCGCGGCGAAGCTGTATCCGGCGTTCCTGTTGCTGCCGCTGCTGTTGCTGTGCCTGCGCACCGGGAAACTGCGCGAGGGCTGGCGGGCAACGATGGCGACGATCCTCACCTGGGTGGTGGTCAACGCGCCCATCGCGATCCTCTACCCGGCGGGCTGGTGGGAGTTCTTCCGGCTCAACACGGTGCGCGGCGCCGACCCGGACTCGATCTACAACGTGATCTCCTACTTCACCGGTTGGGCCGGCTTCGATCCGAACCTGCCACCGAACACGGCACCACCGGTGCTCAACACCGTCATCCTGGTGTTGTTCCTGGTCTGCTGCATCGGCATCGGCTACCTCGCGCTGGCCGCGCCGCGCCGGCCTCGACTCGCCCAGCTGTGTTTCCTGCTGATCGCGGCGTTCCTGCTGACCAACAAGGTGTGGAGTCCGCAGTACTCGCTGTGGCTGGTGCCGTTGGCGGTGCTGGCGATTCCACGCTGGCGGGTGGTGATCACCTGGATGGTCCTCGACGCGCTGGTCTGGTTCCCGAGAATGGCCTACTACCTGGAACAGACCCTGATCACCCAGCACATGGACGACAGGGGACTGCCGCAGGGCTGGTTCCTCGGCGCGGTGATCATCAGGGACCTCGCCGTTGTCGGGTTGTGCGTGCTGATCATCCGCGACATCTACCGGCCGTCGCGCGACCTGGTCCGGATCGCCGGTGACGACGATCCCTGCGGCGGCTTCCTTGAGGACGCACCGGACGTGTTCACCCTCGGCAGGCCCGCAGGCTCGCACTGAGCGGCGTTTAGCCGTTCGGGTCGATTATGCCGGTGGTCGGGTCAGTCGTTGCGCAGCAACTGTTTGTCCAGCTCGGCGCGCTGGACGGCGCGGTCCTCAAGGTCCTCGACGGTCGAGCCGGACTTGAGGAAGACGAAGAACAGGCACAGCAGCAGGGTCGCCTGACCCCAGACGCCGATCACCGTCGCCTGCTCGGCGAAACCGTCGTAGATGCCGTACGGGTGATGGAACTCGATGGCGTAGTAGTACCGGAACACCCCGATGCCCAGCGCGATGTCCGCGATGCCGTAGGCGAGGATCCAGGTCCAGCGCACCTGCAGCAACACGAACATCGGCACCAGCCACAACGTGTACTGCGGCGAGTGCACCTTGTGGAACAGCAGGAAACCGCACAGCATCGCGGCCGAGACCGCCAGCCACGGATAGCTGCCCTCCCTGCGATAGCGCCGCCAGCCGAGGACGCAGGCAAGCGCGAAGGACAGCACGATCGTCAGTGGGGACAGCACGCTGACGATGTTCTGGAAGGTCACGTTGCTCGGATCGGAGATCGGCCGGAAACCCCAGAACCAGATCGAGTTCGTGGTGATGTCGACCTGGCGGATCTCCTGGAAGGTGAACGACGCCTTCCAGCCACGGAATCCGACCAGCATGAACGGCAGGTTCACCGCGACGACCGCGATGATCGCGGCGAGGCCGACCTTGATCGCGCCCGCGACGTCCCAGCGTTTCCCCGCCCGTTGTTTGTCGGCAGGCAGTTCCCGGCCCCGGTAGCCACCGGTGAGCACGTAGAGCATCAGCGGGGCGACGAAGATCGCCGGATACAGCTTGAACGCGAAGCCGAGACCGAGCAGCACCGAGGCGAAGATCGCCCGGTGCAACAGTGGTCGCTGCCGGCCGGCGCGTCCCCAACCGCGATGCAGCACATACACCGCGCCGACCGCGCAGCAGGCCGCGGCCAGGTCCCAGTTGTGGAAGGCGTAGAGCACGATCGGTGGGCCCAGTGCCCAGATCAGCGCGCGCCAGCGGGCCAGCCTGCCGAGCATCCAGGCGGCGAACAACGCGAACGGCGCCAACAGCATCGCCGAGTAGATGAGGAACTCGTGGTCGTTGTGCGCGAAGTAGGCACCCAGCCAGATCAGCAGGCCGGTCAGTACCGGGTACTCGATCGAACCGCCGGTAAGCTCGCCCTTCTTGGTGATCCCGCCGTTGACGTAGGGGAAGACGTGCCGGTCGATGTCCCGGCCGACCCACAGGTACTGGATGTCGGAGTAGCAGACCTCGCGGTAGCTGCGCATCAGGAAGCCGTTGGTGCGACCGAGTGAATCGTAGGTCGGGCCGGTGCAGCGATCCTTGTTGGCGAACCCGAGGATCAGCGTCATCCCACACAGCAGTACCAGCGCGACGAGCGAGAGCCTGCCGAGATCGCGAACCGTGCGCCGGGTATCGGAGGTTACCGAGGTATCGGAGGTTGCTGATGATGACCGGTCGGTCGATGGCGAGCTCGTTGGCTGACCCTCGGCACGCACTTCGGTCACCTGCTCAGCACCGACCGCAGATAGCCGATGTCCTGTGCCTGACCCTCGGCCGGTGTCTCGACGACGACCGGGGCATCCGCACTCGCCACAACGGCTGCCAGCAGCTCCGGTTCGATGGTGCCCTCGGCGATGTTGGCATGCCGGTCCCTCGTCGAGCCGAACTCGTCACGCGAGTTGTTCAGGTGCACGAGGTCGATCCGACCGGTGATCGCCTTGGCCCGGTCGACGATGTCGGTCAGGTCCTCGCCCGCGGCGAAGGCATGACAGGTGTCGAGACAGAATCCGGCACCGAACTCACCGACCGCGTCCCACAGCCGCGCCAGCGTCGAGAAGCTGCGCGCCATCGCGTTGTCGCCGCCCGCGGTGTTCTCGATCAGGATCGGCACCGCGAACCCACCGACATCGGCCTGCCGCTCGAACAGCTTTCGCCAGTTCGCGAAGCCGACCTCGGGATCCTCGCTCTTGGCGAGGTGACCGCCGTGCACGACAAGGCCCTGCGCGCCGATCGCGGCGGCACCCTTGGCGTGTTCGACCACCAGCTTGCGGCTGGGGATGCGGATGCGGTTGTTCGTCGAGGCGATATTGAGCACGTAGGGCGAGTGAATGAACACGGTCAGCTCGGACGCGCGCAGCTCATCGGCCTGGGGGTGCGGTTTCGGCGTCTTCCAGTCCTGCGGATCGGACAGGAAGAACTGCACGACCTCGGCACCTCGCCGCGCTGCCGCACCGAGCGGGTCGTCATCCCGGACATGGGCACCGATGCGCATGCTCAGCAGGGTAGTCGCCGCGCCGGGCGCTCCCACACGGGTGCGGACGGCGCCGTCGAGCGGCCCGACACCGGCCGAGCGCCGCCGCGCCGCCGCGCCGATCCGCGGATTACCGGCCTCGATGCGAGTCGATTGCCAACTATCAGGGTATTCAGCGTCACCAGACGGGGTTACCGTCGTTGCACCTACAGACACTACCGACCGGTAGCCACCGGAGGGACTTGGGCATGCACGCACGATGGACTCGATTCGTCGCCGCGTCGACACTGACCGTCGCCGTGGCGGGCACCGGGCTGTTCGCCGGCTCCGGTAGCGCGAACGCCTCGACGCCGATCGTCATCGGCAGCTGCGCGACGAGCATCCAGGGTGCGCCCGGCACGCCGGTCGAGCTGAGTCCCGCCGCGGTCGTGCAACCGCTGGTCACCATCGTCAACGCGGTCCCGCTGCTCGGACCGGGACTCGCTGCTCCGTTCCAGTCGGCCTTCGAGGCGCTGCCGCCCATCCCGCTCGGCGCGCTGCCCGACGGCACCGGCTACATCACCGGCGGCCAGGTCGCCAACGCGGTGGTCGCGGCCATCAAGCAGATCCCGCTGCTCGGACCGATCCTCGGCACCGTGATCACCAGCGCGCAGTCGGTGCTGACCTCGGGTTGCGGGGTCACCGTGCAGGGCGTGAACGCGGCCGTCGCTCCCGTTCAGGACGGCGCCGGCGCGCTGGCCAACGCGGGCACCCAGCTCGGCCAGAGCCTCGGTCTCGGTTCGAAGACCTCGACGCCGGGCAACGGCCAGGGGCCCGGCGGCGCGCAGAGCCCGCCCGGCAACGGTGCGCCGCAGGGCAGTGATCCCGGCAGCGGGCAGGGCCTCGGCAGCAACGTCCCGGTGACCGGCGCGCCGGGAATCGGCGACCTCTCGCTGCTGGACAACCCGGCCTTCGGCGCGGCCCAGCTGCTCGACGACGGCCTTGCCGAATCACCACTGGCCCGCTACTCCGGCATCCCGTTCGCCAGCGCCGGCATGTTCGCGCCCTCACCGGGCGTGCGCTACGGCGGTGACGTGCCGGGCTACTCACCGGGGTACGGCGTACTGAACAACAGCGGCACCCCGCAGCCGGACGGCATCCAGACCGCGGGCGAGGCCGAGGCGCTCGGCCCCGGCTCGACACCCGGCGACAACGGCATCGGCCTGCCGATGCTGCTCGCCGTGCTCGCGCTGTCCGGCGCCACCGCAGGGCTCGTGCGCACCTGGGTACTGCGCAGGGTCCGCCCGCTCTGACCCGCCCCGCCGCTGGTCGGACCGACCCCCGCGTTCGGCCGGTCACAGGTGCGCTGACGGGCGCTGATACCATTGGCGGGTTGCTGACGCAACGGCCCTCCTGCCACGGAAAGTCCGTGGCCGTACCAGTCCATAGGAGGTGAGTGGTCTCAATGCGTCACTACGAGGTAATGATCATCCTCGACCCCAGCCTTGACGAGCGCACTGTTTCGCCGTCATTGGAGACTTTCCTCAACGTCATCCGCACTTCCGGCGGAAGTGTCGAGAAGGTTGACGTCTGGGGCAAGCGCCGGCTCGCCTACGAGATCCTCAAGCACGCCGAGGGCATCTACGCCCTTGTCGACGTGAACTCGGAGCCAGACGCGGTGAAGGAACTGGACCGCCAGCTGTCGCTGAACGAAACCGTCCTGCGGACCAAGGTGCTGCGGCGCGACGCCGCACGGGCCTAAAGACTCAGCGGAGGTCTAAGCGACATGGCTGGTGAAACGACGATAACGGTGGTCGGGAACCTGACCGCCGATCCGGAACTGCGCTTCACGCCCTCGGGTGCCGCGGTGGCCAACTTCACGGTCGCCTCGACTCCGAGGACCTTCGACCGCCAGAGCGGCGAGTGGAAGGACGGCGAAGCGCTGTTCCTGCGATGCAACATCTGGCGGCAGGCCGCTGAGAACGTGGCCGAGTCGCTGACCAGGGGTATGCGGGTAGTTGTGCAGGGCCGGTTGCGCCAACGCTCCTTCGATACGAAGGAAGGCGAGAAGCGCACCGTCATCGAGATGGAGGTCGACGAGGTCGGCCCCTCCCTGCGCTATGCGACGGCCAAGGTCAACAAGGCCGCCCGTGGTACCGGCGGTGGCGGCGGCGGCGGATTCGGTGGTGGTGGCGGCGGTTCGGCCGCGCCTGCCGATGACCCCTGGGGTTCCGCGCCCGCGGTCAGTTCCGGTGGTGGCGGCGGGTTCGCCGAAGAACCGCCGTTCTGATCCTGCCTGCTGATTCGCATCGCAGCACGTCCAGATCTGTCCAGATTCTTTCCCTGCGTTGAACACAGGGTTGAAGCACAGGAGTTTTCACGTGGCAAAGCCACCTGTTCGTAAGCCCAAGAAGAAGATTTGCGTCTTCTGCAAGGACAAGAGCGCGAGTCTGATCGACTACAAGGACACCGGCCTGCTTCGGAAGTACATTTCCGACCGAGGCAAGATCCGCGCTCGTCGGGTCACCGGTAACTGCAGCCAGCACCAGCGGGACGTCGCCATCGCGGTGAAGAACGCGCGCGAAATGGCGCTGCTGCCCTACACCTCTACCGCCCGCTGATCGCGGCTAGCGCCAGGAGCTACAAACCATGAAGCTGATTCTCACCGCTGACGTGAGCGGCCTCGGCGGTCCGGGCGACATCGTCGAGGTCAAGGACGGCTACGGCCGTAACTTCCTGCTGCCCCGCGGCCTGGCCATCGTGGCCACCCGCGGTGCGGAGAAGCAGGTCGCCACGATCCGTCGGGCCCAGGAGGGCCGTCGGGTCCGCGACCTCGACCACGCCAAGGAGATCAAGGCCACCCTCGAGGGCCTTGGCTCGGTCAAGCTGCCGGCCAAGGCGGCGGGCGGTTCCGGCAAGCTGTTCGGTTCGGTCACCACCGGCGACATCGTGGCCGCGGTCAAGGCGGCCGGTGGGCCCAACCTCGACAAGCGCAGCGTCGAGGTCTCCGGTCACATCAAGACCGTCGGCAAGCACCCGGTCAACGTCCGGCTGCACCCCGACGTGACGGTCGCGTTCGACCTTGAGGTCACCTCGACCGACTGAGCGTTCGTGATCACTCGGCGCCGGCTGCTCCCCTTCACTCGGACGGCCGGCGCCGTCGCTCGTTCGTCGTAACGCGTCGACAGCGCCGCGTACACCCACCGCTGTGGGTAACTCACACCCTCCAACTCGGCCCGACACGCCGATCGGCGCGTGTCCGCCCGACACGCCGAGTCTGTTCGAGGTATTTTTTCCACATCCAGTACACAGGCTTTGACCTGCGGTTTTGTCAGCCTCTTGGCGAGTTGTCCCCAAGTTGTCCCCAGTAGGCCACCGGTCTGTGGTCAGGCCTGGCGGTGCTGTCCCCACACTGTCCACAGCGCGGTCCACAAGTCGGTTTGTCTGCGCCATGTGGGTGGCCTAGCGTTCGTCTCCTGCCCAGCCGATCGCGTTGGGCCAAGGCGTGTCCCGATCCGGGCTCGAAGGTGTGTCACGGAGGGGAAACCGTCGGGGGTCGGCGGTAGATTCGAACACATGGTCGAGTCGATCGAGTCGAAGGGATGCTGAAGCGGTGGCACTGACGGACGACCGGACTCCGATGGCCGGTGGGTTCGACAAACAACCGCCGCAGGATCTCGCAGCGGAGCAGTCGGTCCTCGGCGGCATGATGCTGAGCAAGGACGCGATCGCCGACGTGATCGAGGTGCTCGGTCCCGGTGACTTCTACCGGCCGGCGCACCAGGCCGTCTACGACTGCATCCTCGACCTCTACAGCCGGGGTGAACCGGCCGACCCGGTCACCGTGTCCGCGGAGCTGGAACGGCGCGGGGAGCTGGGCCGGGTCGGCGGCGCCGTCTACCTGCACACGCTGATCGCCACCGTGCCGACGGCCGCGAACGCCGGCTACTACGCGGAGATCGTCGGCGAGAAGGCGGTGCTGCGCAGGCTGGTCGAGGCCGGTACGCGGATCGTGCAGATGGGTTACAACGGTGCCGAGGGCGCCGAGATCGACCAGGTGGTCGACCGGGCCCAGGCGGCGATCTACGAGGTCACCGAGCGGCGGATGAGCGAGGACTACGTCTCGCTGGAAGACCTGCTGCAGCCGACCATGGACGAGATCGACGCGATCGCCTCCCGAGGTGGTTCCTCGCTCGGCGTGCCGACCGGGTTCGTGGATCTCGACGAGGTGACCAACGGCCTGCACCCCGGCCAGATGATCATCGTCGCCGCGCGACCTGGCGTCGGCAAGGCGCTCGCCCTTGACACGCCGCTGCCCACACCGACCGGGTGGACAACCATGGGCGAGGTCGGAGTGGGCGATCACCTCGTCGGAGCCGACGGCCGCCCGACGGTGGTGATCGCGGCGACCGAGATCATGTCCGAGCGGCCGTGCTACGAGGTCGAGTTCTCCGACGGCACGGTGATCGTCGCTGACGCCGAACATCAGTGGGCGACCACCACGCGAGCGGGTCGCCGGCAGGCGTCGGAAACGAAGCAGACGCCGCGCTGGTCGGCCGAGTCGATTGCTCGGGTGTCCGTCGTGCTCGATGTGGCGCAGGCCGCACCAGGTCGGATGGTGACCTTCCAGGAGATCCCCCCGCTGGTCGGTGCCGAATTCCGCAACTCGCCGCACCCTGTTGTCACTGCCCACGGGACGGCCACCAGACAACCGCGGCAGGTGGCGGGCCCGAAGCGCGGTTACCTGTGGTCCACGCCGGTGTCCTCACAGCGGCGGGTGATCACGATGCCGCACGACCGCCTCTTGCTGCCGATGAATGCCACGACCACCGCTGTTCACGGTGGAGTGGTGACAACCAGGGAACTTCACGAAACGATGCGGTGCGCGGATGGCCGCGCCAATCATGCTGTGGCCATTGCCGCCGCTATCGACCTGCCGGATCGTGAGTTGCTGTTGTCGCCCTACCTGCTCGGCGTGTGGTTGGGCGACGGACACGCCACAGCGGCCCGGTTCACGACTGCTGATCCGGAGATCGTCGACCATCTGCGGGCGGACGGGTTCCTGGTTGACCGCAACGGCCCAATGGCCTATTCGATCAAGCTGCCCGAATCGGCGCCGGTGGCCTACCGGGCGTGCGTCGTGTGTGGCGCGCGGTGTCAGCAACAGACAGGTCAGGTCCGTACCTGCGGGCGCGCCTGTGCCGCCAGGTCGCGGAAACTGCCAGCGCCGCCGCCAACCTGCCCTGAGTGCGGTGGCCGGTCGGCCGGCGGTCGCCGATGCCAGGCCTGCCACGCCCATCACAGGTCTGTGCGGGCACTGTTGCGAACTCTCGGAGTGCTGGGGAACAAACATATCCCCGCTGAATACCTCCGCGCTTCCGAGGCGCAACGCCGGGCGCTGTTGGCCGGACTGCTCGACACCGATGGCACGGTCACCGTTGGCGGCCAGGCTCAATTCAGTGTCACCAGCGAGCGGCTGGCCACGGACGTTCAGGAACTGATCGTCAGCCTCGGCTACCGCTGCGCGATGACAACCAAACGGGTCAGGGGCCGCACCGAAGCGTCATCCACGGCCTACACGCTCACGTTCACGGCTCAGGACGAGGTTTTCCGGCTGGAACGCAAACGGGTAGCCCATGCGCAGCGGCGCCGCGATCGCACCGGGAACCGCGCCCGATCGCGCGATGTCGTCGATGTGCGGCCGGTAGCCAGTGTCCCGGTGCGGTGCGTCCAGGTCGATGCCGCTGATCACCTCTACCTGGCCAGCCGATCGATGATCCCCACTCACAATTCAACGCTGGGACTGGACTTCGTCCGTTCCGCGTCGGTCACGCACTCGATGACCAGCGTGATCTTCTCGCTGGAAATGAGCAAGACCGAGATCGTGATGCGCATGCTCTCGGCCGAGGCGAAGATCCGGCTCGCCGATATGCGCGGTGGCCGGATGACCGATGACGACTGGACCCGGCTGGCCCGGCGGATGAGCGAGATCAGCGAGGCGCCGCTGTTCGTGGACGACTCGCCGAACATGACCATGATGGAGATCAGGGCCAAGGCGCGTCGGATCAAGCAGCGCAACGATCTCAAGCTGGTCGTCGTCGACTATCTCCAGCTGATGACCTCCGGCAAGCGCGTGGAGTCCCGGCAGCAGGAGGTGTCGGAGTTCTCCCGGCAGCTCAAGCTGCTCGCCAAGGAACTCGAAGTGCCGGTGGTCGCGATCAGCCAGCTCAACCGTGGTCCGGAACAGCGCACCGACAAGCGGCCGATGCTCTCCGACCTTCGTGAATCCGGTTGTCTGACGGCCGGAACTCGCGTGCTGCGCGCGGACAACGGGACCGAGGCCACGCTCGGCGAACTGCTTTCCTCGGGTGAACAACCCGTTGTGTGGTCGACCGATGATCGCCTGAGGTTGGTGCCGAGGCCGATGGCCAAGGTGTTCTCCAGTGGTGTCAAGGAAGTGTTTCGACTGCGGTTGGCGTCGGGTCGAGAGGTCGAGGCGACCGCCAGCCATCCGTTCCTGACCGTGGACGGATGGGTGTCGCTCGGCGAGTTGGCGCCCGGCGACCGGCTCGCGGTACCCCGTCAGGTACCTGCGCCCCTGCGGCCCGAGCCGATGGCTGAGCCAGAGGTTGTCCTGCTCGGCCATCTGATCGGCGACGGATCATTCGTTCGTCGGCAACCGATCCGGTACACGAGCAGCGATGAGGCCAACCTCAAGGCCGTCACCGAGGCAGCGCGCCATTTCGGCATCACCGCGGTGCGTGATGATCATGTCGCGGCCCGGTGTAGTTCCCTGCGACTTCAGCTCGCGCACGGGGAACTGAACCCGATCGCCGCGTGGCTGGATGGTCTTGGCCTGCTCGGCCTGCGCGGCCACGAGAAGTTCGTGCCGAGTCGGGTGTTCTCCGCGCCCAACGAACAGATCGCCCTGTTCCTGCGTCATCTGTGGGCGACCGACGGCTCGGTTCGCTGGGACGAGCAGGCCGGCCAGGGCCGCCTCCACTACGCATCGACCAGTCGTCGACTGGTGGACGACGTCGCAGCGCTCCTGCTCCGAGTCGGGGTACTCAGTCGGATCAAGCGGGTAGCGAGGTCCGGTTACCGAGACGGTTGGCAGCTGTCCGTCCACGGCGCGGAGAACCAACTGCTGTTCATTCGCGCGGTTGGCGTGCACGGCATGCGGGGTGTCGCGGCCAAGGTCCTGGCGCACCGACTGGAAGAGATGACCGGTGACACCGGTCTCGATACCGTGCCGCGTGAGGTGTGGCACCAGGTTCGAGGCCTGCTCGCCACCCAACACATGACGCATCGGGAACTCGCTGCCGCGATGGGCTCACGATTGCGTGGCGCAACGACGTTGAAACACGCACCGAGCCGATCCCGCCTCGCCCGCGTCGCCGCGGTCCTTGATGACGAGGACTTGGAGATGCTGGCCACGAACGACATCTCCTGGGATTCGGTCACCGACATCACCAGTCTCGGTGAGCAGGAAGTCTTCGACGCGACCGTGCCAGGAACACACAATTTCGTGGCAAACGGAATTTCCGTACATAACAGCCTGGAGCAGGACGCCGACATGGTGCTGCTGATCCACCGGCCGGACGCCTGGGAACGGGACGATCCGCGTGCCGGTGAGGCCGACCTGATCCTGGCCAAGCACCGCGCGGGGCCGATCACCACGATCACGGTCGCACATCAGCTGCACTACAGCCGATTCAGCGACCTGGCCCAGTCCTGACCGATCCCGCACCACGGTCTCGCAGGCCGGGACGCTCCATCCGTGATCGGACCGGCCTGCTCGGAGTCGGCTCAGTCCTGGCTCACTCGATCGGAGCATCGGCGACCGCTCCATTGTGGACACGGGTACGTTGTGGCGATATGAGCGGTGAACCTGGCAGCCCGAGCATTGACCGGCGCACGGTTGTCGTTGAGCACGCCGAGGCGGAGACGATGCTGCTGGTGGAGCGGGCGACGCCGGCCGCTGTCCGGTCGGCGATCGGCATGGCGGACGCCCGGATCGGCGGCGGGGTCGTACTCGCGGTGCGCGATGACCCCAGCAAATGATGACCCCAGCAAATACTGGAGTAAGGCGCTCGGGTTCGGTTTCGACGAGCCGGTGACGGACAAGGTCATCGCGCAGGTCTGCGAGTTCTACCGGGACAACGGCAATGCGCAGGCGACGCTGCAGATCGCGCCCACGCTGTTGCCGCCGGACTGGGCGGAGATCTGCGCGCGGCACAACATCACCGAGGGCGGGGCCTGGACGAAACTGATGCGCGAGGCGGGGAAACTGCCGGCGGTCGACACCACGCTGCGGATCGGTCGGATCGAACCTGATCAGGCGGCCGGGTGGGCAGTCACGGTCGTGCGGGGTTTCGGTATGCCGGAGAACGAGATCATCGCGATGGTCACCGCCTTCGCCACGGCCGAGGGGGTCAACGCCTACGGGGCCTGGGACGGCGCGGACCTGGTCGGAGTCGGCACGCTGGTGATCCTGCCGGATGTCGCCAGGCACAAGGTCGGCACCTTCTTCGCCGGAGCGACCCTGCCGACGCATCGCCATCGGGGTGCGCAGTCCGCGCTGTTCGAGATCAGGGCCCGAGACGCGGTCGATGCGGGTTGCACGGTGTTCACCACCGAGACCGGCCGGGAAGGTCCTGGTGAGCACAACAGCTCACTGCACAACATGCTGCGGGCCGGCTTCCGCCCCGTCTACGACCGGCAGAACTGGGCCTGGCATGCCGCCTGAACTGGGAGTATGCCGTCAGGGCAGGTCGAGTTCGCGGAGGTAGGCCAGCAGTTGCCCGGCGAGTTCGGTCGGCCTGCTCAGCGCGATCAGGTGGCCGCCGGGTAGTTCGTCGATGCCGATGCCGAGTCGTTCGGCGACGACTCGGCGCTGGAAGGCCAGCGGGAAGAACCGGTCGTCACGGCCGGCGATGAAACGGGTCGGCAGGTCGGGCCAGGCCGTGAGCGGCCAGGGTTTGCCGAAGGGGCCGTCGGACTGGGGTTGTTCGCCCGCGGCGAGCACCTCGGCGGTGATCTCTGGCGGCACGTCGTGGAAGAAGTCGGCGACGAGGTCGAACTCCGGGCCGCGACCGTCCTGTGCGGCCTTGTCGAGCCGGGCCTGCTGCTGGCCGGTGTTGGCCCACCAGTCGCCCGGCAGCTCACCTGGGGTCGGCGTCATGGCGTTGACCAGCACGATCAGCTTCGCGGACAGCCGCTCGGCGACGACCGGCGCGGTGAATCCGCCGAGGGACTGACCGACGACGACCAGGGCTGAGTCGTCACGATCGTCGGCATGACGGTTCGCGCGATCCTCGGCGACCGCGGCGAGCACCGTGTCGGCGTATTCGGCGATACCGGCCGAGGGGTCGGCGGCGGGCAGGTCGGTGGCGATGGTGTGGTGGCCTGCCGCGCGTAACAACGGTTCCACCCGGTCGAAGTGCGCGCCGACGCCACCGGCGCCGGGGATCAGGACGAAGGTCGCCTTGGCCGACCTTGGCGACTCGGTGGTGGTCATCGGCGTGCCTCCTCGACATCAATTGCCACTACTCTAGTAGTAACTGGTCCTGATTGGGAAGCTACAGTTGTGGACGTGGTCGGCAAACGCAGTTACGGCGATCCGTGTGGCACCGCCCGGGCGCTGGACGTGATCGGCGAGCGATGGGCGCTGCTGGTGGTGCGTGAACTGCTCCTCGGCCCGAAACGCTTCACCGACCTCAGCCGTGGCCTGCCCGCGATGAGCCAGAACGTGCTGGCGGCGCGGCTGCGCGAGTTGGAGTCCTCCGGCGTGCTGCGCAACTACCGGCTCGGGCCGCCGGCCAGCACTCGGGTCTACGAACTGACCGAGCGCGGTTACGCACTCGAAGCGGTGCTGATCGCGTTGGGGCGGTGGGGCAGCCGGATTCCGCTGGACGCGGTTGATGCCGCGGCCGAACTGAGCGTCGACGCACTGGTCCTTGCGCTGAAGACCACCTTCGACGCGGGCCGGGCCGGTGACCTCGACACCAGGATCGAGCTGCGCCTGGAGGGGGACCGGTTCCTGGCGACGATCAGCGGCGGGACGCTGCGGATCGGCAGGGTGGAGTCGGGCAGAGTGGAGTCGGCAGGTGGCGCGGCGACGGGCATGACGGCCGCGGCGGACGCGGTGATGGAGACGGACCCGGCGACGCTGCGGTCGGTGGTGTTCGGTGGGCGGGCTCTTGCCGATGCGCTGCGTGCGGGGGTCGTGCTGCTGACCGGTGAGCAGGACGCGGCAACGCGTTTCACCGGCTGTTTTCCTCGGCCGGAACCGGTGGTATAGCCGGATCCTTCGATCGGAAGAACGAAAAGATCACCGGTCCGGGTAACCGGCGAAGCTTGAATCTCCCAGCTCGGCCGAGAAAACTTTCCGGCACAGCCAACGTTCGGGGAAGGGCTTACCAGATGCCCACGATGGATACTGTGCCAACGAATGCGGGTCAACCGAATACCGGCCGAGGAAATGCGGAGCCGCCGAATACCGGGCCGAGGCATCCCGGCCCGCCGCCTCCTGGCCCGACTTCCGCCGGCACGACGTCCGTCGGTCCGGCTTTTGTTGGCCCAACCGGAATCGCCGGCTCGATCTGGGCCGAGGTGGTCGCCGAACTGCCGGTCGGCATGGTGCTGCACAATGCGGACGGCCGGGTGCTGGCGCACAACTCACGGGCCGCCGATTTGCTCGGCCTCACCTCGGCCCAACTGCGTGGCGGCGAATTGCCGGCCGGTTGGCGGGCGGTCGCCGAAAATGGTTCGGAATTGCCGAAGGCCGCCGAACTCGCCGACCAGCTGCAGCGGACCGATTGCGCGACCGCGATGCCGATTCGGGTCAGCAGCAACGGAATTCGGCACACCCGGCTGTGGGCGAAGTACTATCCGGTCGGCCGGGCCGGCCAACGGCTGGTCCTGGTGCTGCTGCAACCGGTGAACACCGATGTCGGCCGCTCACACGGCCTGCTCGACCCGTTGACCGAACTACCCAATGCCACCCTGGTCCTCGATCGGCTCGACCAGGCGCTGTTGCGGGCCCGTACCCATGACACGCTGGTTTCCGTTGTCCTGCTGGACATCTGCGGGATGTCCGCGATCAACGCGGAGTTCGGTTTCGCGCGTGGCGACGACCTGCTGGCCGTGCTGGCCGGCCGGCTGCGCCAGGGCCTGCGTGCCGATCACACCGTGGCCCGCTACGGCGGCGACGAGTTTCTGGTGATCGCCGAACACGCGGAGGGCACCGGCGCCTCGATCGCCGCGTGCGCGCGGGAACTGATCGAGCGGCCGGTTCGCCTTGACGGCAAACGGATCTGCCCGAGCAGCCGGATCGGCTGGGTGACCAGCGACGGCAACAATCCGGTGCATTCGGTCATCACTCATCTGGAGTCCCGAATCGCGCGCTGAGGGTAGGCGCGCCGCTGTGCTCCGCGGACAACCTCGCGTGGACAACTTTGGGTAGACAACGCGGTGTGGCAACAAAAGAGGCTGGGCCCCGCGAAGCCGTCGCTTCGCAGGGCCCAGCCATTATCGGAGGAAAAGCAGACCGATCAGACGCTGGGCAGCTGGACGCCGTCCAGGCCCTGACCGGCCAGGTTCCGCAGCGAGCCCGCTGCGGCGTCCGACGCGTTCAGCGCCGGCACGTCCATCGAACTCAACACACCCGGCTCGGCGCCGGCAAGCGGCCCGGTCGCCACGTCACCGAGCGAGGAGACCGGCGCACCGGCAACCTCGATGTCGGTGGGGTTCGGCACCGAGTTGGCAACGGCCGGCACGTCGGGCAGCTGCGAACCGGTCAGGCCGGGGGTCACCGCGATGCTCTGCGTGGCGGGCAGGCTCGAGGCCAGCGGCAGGGCCGGCAGCGAGGGCAGCATCGACAGGGCGGGCAGGGCCGGCAGCGAGGGCAGGCTACCGAAGCTCGGCAGGCTGCCGAGGCCGGACAGCTCGTCGAGGCCGGGCAGGGTGTCGAAGCTCGGCAGGTCCTGCGGGCTGCTGGTCAGCTGGCCGAAGCTCGGCAGCTGGGTGGCGCCGGTCAGGCCACTGGTCGGCAGGCCGGCGGTGGGCAGCGTGCTGGTCGGCAGCAGGCCATCGGCACCCAGGGTGGGCAGCTGGCCAACGGTCGGCAGCGAGGTGGCCAGCACCGGAGCGGAGCTGAGGTCACCGACCGCGGGGACGGTGGCCACACCCGGCAGGTCACTGGCACCGGGGAGGGCGCCGACGACCGGCAGAGCCTGAGCCGATTGCAGGCCGGGGGCCTGGTTCGGCAGCAGGTCCGGGGTACCCGGCAGCAGTGCGGAGTTCACCGTCGGCAGGGTGCCGATCTGCGGCACGTCGGGCAGGCCGACCGGCAGTGCCGGCTGGCCCTGGCCGATCGGCAGACCGTCCACCGGGAGGGTGGGCAGGCCGCCGGTGATCGGCAGGGTGCCCGGAGTCTCCAGCGGCACCTCGGGCAGGCCCTGGGTGGTCGGCAGCTGACCGGTCAGCGGCAGGTCACCGCTGAAACCGTTGATGCCGGGCAGTTCGTCGGTGACGGAACCGACACCGGGCAGGCTCGGCACAGCCGGCACACCCGGCAGGTCGGGCAGGTTGACCGGCGCGTCCTGGGTGCTGGCGGGCAGCACGTGCACTCCTTGCAGGCCGGGCACACCGGGCAGCGACGGCAGCGTCGAGGTGCTCGGCAGGGCCGGGACACCGGGCAGGCCGGGCGTGGCCGGCAGGTTCGGCAGGCTGGACACACCGGGCAGGCTCGGGACGCCGCCGACGTTCGGCAGGCCCTGGGTGGCCGGCAGGCTGGTCAGCCCGGACATTCCCGGCACGGCGGGCAGACCTGGGACGGCCGGCAGGCTCGACAGCGCGGGCAGGCCGGGCAGCCCTGGCGTGGCCAGGTGCGGGAAGGACAGCGGCAGCGTCGCCAGGTTCGGCAACGTGTCGATCGGCAGCAGCGCGTCGGTGCCGGTCGGCAACGCGAACTGCGGAGCGGTCGGCGCGTTCTGCAGGCTCAGCGGGACGTCGACCGCGGCGGGGTCCTCACCGGCGATGGCCTGCGAGGAGTTGCCACCGGCGACCAGTGCCCTGCCGAGTACCTGCACCGGAACCTTGAACACCTGGGCGACGACGCCGGCCGGCACCTGTCCGTTGAGCCCGGACAGTGAACCCTGACCGCTGGTCACGGCCGGTCCACCGGAGGAGCTGGTGAGCGAGTTGACGCCGAGCGAGTCGGTGTTGGCCGCACCCGCGACGCCGTTGGCGAAGACCTGGCCGATCGCGGTGGCCGGCACGTTGACCAGGTCGCCGGAGATCGCGCCCCAGTCGCCGTGGCTGGTGGTCGTGCCACCGGCCGTGGTGTTCAGTTCGTTGCTCGCGTGCCCGAGGGCGTTGCCGCCCGCCGACACGGCGTTGCCGAACACCTGCGCGGTGTGGATGACCTGCGCGCTGACCACGTTGCCGGAACCGGAACCAGCGGTGCCGTCGGTGGTGGTGTCCCCGCCCGCCCAGGTGGTGGTCTGGTTGTCGGTCAGCGCGACGTCGTTGGCCACACCGGAGACGGCGTTGCCGAACACCTGAGCCGGCCCGGAGTTGGGCAGGCTGACCACGTTGCCGGCCAGCGAACCACCGGCACCGTCGGCGGTGGCGTCGCCGCCGGCACCGAGGTTGCTGGTGTTGGAGCCGAGCGCGGAGCCGGTGCCGACCAGGTTGGCCGCACTGTTGAAGACCTGAGCCGGCAGCGCGGTCGGCAGCTGGACGACGTTGCCCGAACCGGTGCCCTGGCGACCGGTACCGGTGGCGTCGCCGCCCGCGGTCACGGTGCTCATGCTGTCGGTGCTGCTGGTGTCGTTGGCGACCAGCCCGGCGGCGTTGCCGAACACCTGGCCGGCCAGCGCGGTCGGCGCGTCCACGACGTTGCTCGACACGGTGCCGTCGTCGTCGTTGGTGTTGGAGTCGCCGCCGGCGGTGATGGTCTTGGACTCGGCGGGCACATCGCCCGCGGCGTTTCCACCGGCGCCGGCCGCGTTGCCGAACGCCTCGGCGGGCAGGGCGACCGGGGTCTGCACGATGTTGCCGCCGCCGGTTCCGCCGCCGCCGTTGGTACCGGCGTAACCACCCGCGGTGGTCATGACGTCGTTGGCCCCGGTACCGGTCGCGTTGCCGAGCGGGTCGACACCCGAACCGAAGACGTCGGTGCTGCCGGCCGCCGGTGCGCTGGCGTCGTTGCCGCCGAGCACCGAATTGTTGCCGTTGGCGTAGCTGATGCCACCCGCGGTCGAGTTCTCCGAGTTGGAGAAGACGCCGGAGGAGTTGCCCACCTCGGCCACGCCGTTGCCGAACACGTGCACCGGGTCGGCGAGGGCCGCACCGGCGAGGTTGCCGGAACCGGTCGACGCGGAACCGTCGGTGGTGGTGAACCCACCGGCCCGCGCGGTGTTGGCGGCCGAGCCGTCGGTGCCGGTGTTGGCGATGGCACCGATCGCGTTGCCGGCCACCTCAAGGGGGTTGGCCACGGCGGGAACGGCGCCGTTGCCGGAGAGCACCCCGCCGAGACCGGAGGTCTGCACATAGCCGGGCAACGTGCTGGAGCGGTCCGCGCTGCCACGAGGGGCGTCGCGGTCGGCGTCGCCCGCGGTGGTGGTCGCGGAGTCGCTGGTCGCGGCGGCCGCGATGCCGCCCGCGCCGATGGCCTGGCCGTCGACCTCGGCCGGTACCGCGACGGGCACGCCGGCCACGTTGCCGGACCCGCTGCCGTAGCTGCCGTTGGTCAGAATCGAGCCGTTGGAGTGCCCGGCCGTGTTGTTGGTCGAGTCGCTGCGCGCCTGGCCGCCACCGGCGACCGCGTTGCCCGCGAGCTGCACCGGGGTGGCCAGTTGCCCGGCGACCACGTTGCCGGCCAGCGAACGGCCACTGCCGTTGGTGGTGATGTCGCCACCGGTGCTGGCGTTCTGGTTGGCGGTGCCGGTCGAGTGGGCGGTACCCACCGCGCTGACGGCGTTGTTGTCGATCTGCACCGGCGCGGCGTAGTTCACCGCGACGACGTTGTTGGTCAGCGAACCGGGATTCCAACCGGTGATCACCGGGTCGGGGCGGTTCACGTTCTGGTCCGAGTTGTTCTGCACGACGGCGGGGCCGCCCGCGGCGATGGCGTTGCCGGAGATGTCGACCGGCAGCACGATCTCGGCGCGGCCGCGGTTACCGAGCAGCGGGTCGCCGGAGAGCGGGGCGGCCTGCGTGTTGACGCCGGGAACCGCCGTGCCCAGTCCGGGCACCGCCTTGCTGACCGAGGGCAGGGCCTTCGTCGCGTTGGGGGCGACCTTGCTCAATGCGGCCGGGATGTTCCCGGCCGAGGAAACGATGCCGCCAGAGGTGACGCCGCCGGCCGGCAGGGGGAGGCCCTGCGGCAGTGCTCCGGTGACCTGATCGGTACTGATGGTCCGGTCGACCGAGGGCAGGTTCTTCTGGCCGAATGGTGTGCCCACGGCGTTGTTGCCGACGTTGACCGGGACCGACACTCCGCCATCGATCGGCGAGGCGGGGCGGTCCGGACTGACGTTCTCGTGGGCAGAAGCGATGCCCGTACCGAGCATCAGCAAACCACCGGTGACCAGCGCGGTCTGAAGTCCGCGCCTAGCCCAGGTTTGCATTGGATCTCCTTCCGTGTTCCCTTGCGGGATTCCCTTTCGGGGCTTTTGTCGGGTGCACCCGGACGTGTGGCCGTCGGCACCCGGATATGGGTTGCGGAGCGCCGGAAAGGGCGCGTCCATCGGGGGATCTGCGCGGCATCACGGGCGCGAGAAAAGCGCGCGAGCCAACTGGTTCGCGGTGCGCGCAAGCGCTACCGCGGGCCGCGCACTGGGATCAGTCGGGAGTGACGCCGGGCTGTTTGCCGGGCATCACGGAAGCCGGCTCGGTTGCCGGCGAGAACACGTCGACGACGTGCGGTTCGGGAAGGATCTGGGAACCGTTGCCCGCGGTGAGACCGAGGCCGGCCGGCGCGGCGAACCCGTTGCCACTGCCGCCACCGCTGCCCGGCATGACCGGAACGGTGAGCGGAGAGCTGCCCGGAGTGCCCGGTGCCAGCGGCAGGCTGCCGGTGGCGGGGCGGGAAAGATCGCGACCGGTGACACCGGCAAGCTTGCCGTGCTGGCCGGCGGCGAACGGGAAATCCCGCACCGTCGGCCGGTACTTGCCGGCGACGGTCGGCTGCGCGGGTGTTGCCGGCGCGGCCGGGGTCGAGACGGCACCACGACCGAGGTGTCCGATGAGCTGGGTCGGCAGGTCGTGGCTGACCGGGAGCCGGCCGCCGAGCTGCCCGACCGCGGCGCTCAGGCCGTTGGTGAGCTGGTCGAGACCGGCCGGGTTGGCGCTCGGAACCGAGGGAAGGCTGGCGGGCAGGGGAAGTTCCGCGTGCTGGCTCGGCTCGGTGACCGCGTCGACCGCGGTGGAACCGGCGTCGGTGACCGGGTCGGAAACCGTGGACACCGCAGCGGAAAGCTCGGTCTCGGACGGCTTGTTCGCGCCGTTTTCCTTGCTCGGCAGGACATTGCCGCTGTTGAGACTGCCGCTGTCAAGACTGCCGGGCATCGTGTCGTGCGCGACCGGCGAGGTGGCCGGGGCGACGATCGCGGCCTGGCCGCTGGAAACCACGGTGGGGAGGGTGTCGGCGGAGGCCGTCGCCGAGGAGAGCAACCAGGCAGCGGCGGTCGCCGCGGTAGCGCCACCGAGGACCAGCAGCGCGCGGGACAGCAGCCGCGGCATGCGGTGCCCTCCTGCGGTTGCCTTCGCCACGATCGCCGTACCTCTCCTGGTGCTGTCGCTTCGGTTGCGGACTGCCGTTTTCGCTCGCGGATATCGCTTCGCCTGCGGACTGCCGTTTCGCTTGCGGGCTCGCGTTTTCGCTTGTGGTGCTGCCGAACTGGTCGTACTGCCGAACTGGTGGTCCTGCCGGCAATGGCACGACCTCGCTACTTTGGGTCCAGCCGGTCACCGGTTTCGTCAACGGATCTGCGGCGAATCCAGCAATACCGTGGACTCAACCGCTGTGCGTAGCCGAATCGATATCGAACGGCTACCCAACGTCGACCACCGAGAGATTGTCAGTTCACCGGGGTCCGGCGCATCCGCGACAGGCCAACTTGCCCTGATCGTGTGACGAACACAGAGTGTTTTCACCGGACACGATGAGTAGTTGCGCAGGTCAGTGTCCACCTCGGATCGCCCGAACGCGGAAACCGGATTTTGCTTCGCTGGCTGAGAAGTTCGCCGGAATCCCGGACCGCGGCCGTTCCGCCGGCACCACTTCGTCCGGCTCGCCCGATACGGTTGGGGAGTGAATACCCCGCGCCAGGCCAGGCCGACCGACGTCACGTCCAGTGTTCCCCGGCTGCTTCGCACAAGCGCCGCGCTGAGCTGGCGGTTCGTCGTGATCATCGCGGCGATCGCGGTCACCGTCTGGGTGGCCGGCTATCTGAGCGTCGTGGTGTTCCCGGTGGCGATCGCGCTGCTGCTCTCCGCGCTGCTCGCGCCGGTGGTCGACCGGCTGGCCCGCTGGCACGTGCCGCGCGGCCTTGCCACCGCCATCGCGCTGATCGGCGGCCTCGCCGTGGTCGGCGGCGTGCTGACCTTCGTGATCAACGAGTTCTCCAACGGCCTTCCCGCGCTGGAGACCCAGGTCAACCAGAGTATTCAGACGATAAGCAACTGGCTGGAAAACGGTCCGCTGCACCTGAGCCCCAAGCAGTTGCAGGCCGTGCTGAACAAGTTCGTCAGCAGCCTCGGCGCCAACACCGACGCGTTGACCTCCGGCGCCCTGACCACCGCGGCGACCGTCGGCGAGGTACTCGCGGGCTTCCTGCTCACCCTGTTCACCCTCATCTTCTTCCTGCACGACGGCGCGTCGATCTGGTCCTTCCTGCTGCGCGCGGTGCCCAGCGACATCCGGGACCGGGTGAACGTCGCGGGCCGGCGCGGCTTCTCCTCGCTGGTCGCCTACGTCCGGGCCACCGCGGAGGTCGCCGTCGTCGACGCGGTCGGCATCGGCGTCGGCATCGCGATCATCGGCGTGCCGCTGGCCGCCCCGCTGGCCGCGTTGGTGTTCCTCGCCGCGTTCGTGCCGATCGTCGGCGCGGTCATCGCCGGCACCGTGGCGGTGCTGGTCGCGTTGGTGGCCAAGGGGTTCATCCCCGCGTTGATCGTGCTGATCATCGTGATCGCGGTCATGCAGCTGGAAAGCCACATCCTGCAGCCGTGGCTGCTCGGCAGGGCGGTGCGGCTGCATCCGCTCGCGGTCGTGCTGTCCATCGCCACCGGCCTCACCGTCGGCGGGATCGCCGGCGGGCTGCTGGCCGTGCCGCTGTTGGCGGTGCTCAACTCGGGCGTGCGGTCACTGCTGCACGATCCGTCGCTCGACCCGCAGGACGTGCACGCGCTGATGCGCAGTGAGGCGGTCCCGCTGGAACGGGCCGATCCGACACCACCTGAACCCGATCCCGGCAACGACAGCGGTGCGAACCAGGACTGAACCCGGAGCCGGTTTACCGGTCGGTCCGCCAGGTGTGCCGGTCAGCGGTGCGGGTCGATCGTCTGTGTCGATCGCCTCGTGATCGACATCGGCTCGTTAGCATCCCGCAAGGCCGACAGCGGGCAGGATGATGCGTGAAGGGAGCGGACCTTGACGCAGCGTCGAACAGGTGCCGCGATGCCGGCCGACCCGATCACGCCGTGGTGGCGGGCCGCGGTGGTGTTGCGGGTGGCGACCTACGCCTTCGCCGTGGCCATGACCGGCCTCTACGACTCGCAGTACGCCCGACCGGTGCTTGGCTGGGTGGCCATTGCCGCGCTCGGGGTCTGGAGCATCGTCACCTGCGCCTGCTACCTGCGTGAGGCGAGCAGATGGCAGTGGCTGATCGTGCTCGACCTCGTCGTCGCCTGCCTGATCATGTTCAGCTCCCGCTTCGTCTTCACCCCCGCCGAGCTGGCCAGTCAGGCGCCGACTCCGCTGCTCACCACGGTCTGGGTCACCAGCGTGCTGGCGGCCGGGGCGATCGGCGGTGGTCCGATCGGGGGCGTTGTCTTCGGGTTGGTGCTGTCCGGTTTCAACTTCGGTACGCACGGCTACGTCGATGTCGACCTGGCAAGGGACGCGGTGGAACTGGTGTCGGTCGGCTTCGCGATCGGACTGGCGACCAGGACCGCGCGCCGTTCGGCCGCGCAGCTCGCGCACGCGTTGCGGTCGGAGGCGGCGACCGCGGAACGGGAGCGGCTGGCCCGGTCGATCCACGACAGCGTCCTGCAGGTGTTGGCCAGGGTGCAGCGGCGCGGCGCCGAACTCGGCGGGGAAGCCGCCGAACTCGCCAGGCTCGCCGGTGAGCAGGAAGTCGCACTCCGCTCGCTGGTCGCCGCCGCACCGCCAGATTCCACTGTGGATGGTGACGTCGACCTGCGATCGTATTTGCAGATCCTGACCACCCCGAAGGTCGCCGTCTCGGTGCCCGCGACCAGAGTGATGTTGCCTGCCGGCACCGCCGCCGAATTGTCCGGAGTAGTGCGCGAGGCACTGGCCAATGTGGACAAACATGCCGGTGAGCGCGCCAAGGCCTGGGTACTACTCGAGGATCTCGGTGACAGCGTCGTACTGAGTGTGCGCGACGATGGTCCCGGTATCGCGGCCGATCGGTTGCTGGCCGCGGAGGCCGAGGGCCGGATGGGTGTTGCCAAGTCGATCAGGGGCCGGGTCGGCGAACTCGGGGGAACGGTGGAGCTGATCACCGGCGAGGGCGAAGGCACCGAGTGGGAGCTGCGGATACCACGGACCCGGCAGGGCCGTGGCTGGTCGGGCAGAGAGGCGAGGACATGACCGGCGCTGGCCCAGGAAACAATCCTGGTGAGATCTCGAGTGCCGTCCCGGACGGGGGTGGCGACAATCCGGGTACGACCGACGATCGGCCGATTTCCGTCATGGTCGTCGACGACCATCCGCTCTGGCGGGACGGGGTGGCCAGAGATCTCGGTGAGCGCGGATTCTCGGTGCTGGCGACGGCGGGCGAAACCGACGCCGCGGTGCGTATCGCCAGGACGGTGCGGCCGGACGTGGTGTTGATGGACCTGAATCTGGGCACCGGGTCGGGGGTCGAGGCGATCCTGCGGATCGCCGCTGAGCTGCCACAGACGCGGGTGCTGGTCCTGTCGGCGAGCGGCGCGCACAGTGACGTGCTGGAGGCGGTGAAGGCCGGCGCGTCCGGCTACCTCGTCAAATCGGCGTCGGTGGAGGAACTGGTCGACGCGGTACGGCGAACCGCTGTCGGCGACGCGGTGTTCACCGCCGGCCTTGCCGGTCTCGTGCTCGGTGAGTACCGCCGGATGTCGGTCACCGGCCCGGCTGACGAGCAGACGCCGCAGTTGACCGACCGGGAGACCGATGTGCTGCGCCTGGTGGCCAAGGGGTTGACCGCGCGGCAGATCGCCGACCGGTTGGTGATCTCGCATCGGACGGTGGAGAGCCACGTGCAGTCGACCCTGCGCAAACTGCAGTTGCACAACCGGGTCGAGCTGGCGAGGTACGCCATCGAACACGGCCTGGACGAAGACGCCTGACCCTGGTGCTATCCCGGCTCGTGGTTGGTCGGCCACCGATTTCGGTTCGCGGGTCTCGGCTTGCGGGTCTTGGTTGGCAAGTCTTGGTTGGCCGGGTCTCGGCTTGCGGTCTTGGCTTGCGGGGTCTTGGTCTTCGTGGTCATCGATCCGCGCGGGCCTCGGTCTCGCGGTCGTCGGCCAGGCTGGCGCACGGGAGCAGTCGGGCTGCGAGTAAATACCGGTTGCCGGGCAACCACATCCGTCCCGACCTGGCAAAACGCGCGCCCATAGCACGAACTCCACCACCCCGCCCGAAGTTGTCCACACCCCCGGCGGTTATCCACAGGCCCGCGAATCAGCCCGCCTCATTGATCATCTTCGACTAGACTGGCCAAGGGCAGTGCCCCCGTGGATGGGTGGGGGTTTGGGTATTTACAGGTGGAACGTGTGATCTGGGTGGTCCGGGGTGCGGGGGGCGGGTGCAACCAGGTCAGGTTAGGTGGAGGGCGGCTCGGGCGGCAGCGCGGGCGGTTGTCGGGTCGGCGGTGGCCAGGGTGGCGCGGGCGGCTACCTCGCAGGCTTCGAGGCTGACGGCGGCCAGGGTGGCGCCGACGCGGGTGATGGCGGGGGCGTTCATCGAGAGGCTCGATACGCCAAGGCCGGTCAACACGCAGGCCAGCAATGGATCTGCGGCGGCCTCACCGCAGACGCCTGCTGGTTTGTCGGCGGCGACGGCTGCCTCGGTGACCAAGGAGATCAGGCGCAACAGCGCTGGTTGCCACGGGTCGTTCAGCGCGGCCACCGCGCCGACCTGACGGTCGGCGGCGAAGACGTACTGGGCCAGGTCGTTGGTGCCGAGGCTGACGAAGTCGACCTCGGCGAAGATCTCCTTCGCGGACAGCGCCGCGGCCGGGACCTCGATCATGACGCCGGCCCTGCTCAGGCCCGCGGCGTGGGCGCGTTCAGCGAACCAGGCAGCTTCCTGGGCGGTGGCGACCATCGGCGCCATCACCGACACCTCGGCACCACTGTCCTGCGCGGCCCCGGCGATCGCGGCCAGTTGCCGGTCGATGAGATCCACCCGGTCGCGGGCGACGCGCAGGCCGCGCACGCCGAGTGCCGGGTTCGGTTCCGGGTCGAGGTGCAGGAAGGCGAGCGGCTTGTCCGCGCCGGCGTCCAGGGTGCGCACGACGACCGGTTTCCCGTGAAACGGGGCCAGCACCTCGGCGTATGCGGCGCGCTGGGCGTCGACGTCGGGTTCCTCGGTGGCGGCGAGGTAGCAGAACTCGGTGCGGAACAGGCCGACGCCCTCGGCACCGGCGGCCGCGCCGGCCTTGGCGTCGGTCGCGCTGCCCACATTGGCCAGTACCTTCACCCGGTAACCGTCGGCGGTGCTGCCGACGCCGTTCCAGTCGGTCGCGGTGCTCGCGACGGCGGCCTGGACGCGGACCTGGCCGGTGGTCAGTTCGACGACGCCGGTCTCGCCGTCGACGAGCAGACCGGTCAGTTCATGGTCGAGGATGCCTCGGCAGGCTACGACGGCGGGGATACCCAGTGCCCTGGCCAGAATCGCGGTGTGACTGGTCGGGCCGCCCTCCTCGGTGACCAGGGCGAGCACCTTGGCCGGATCGAGGCCCGCGGTGTCGGCCGGCGCGAGGTCCTTGGCCACCAGCACGCTCGGGCCGGTCAGTTCCGGCACGCCGGGCGGGGTGAGGCCGAGCAGTTCGGCGACGAGGCGGTTGCGGATGTCGATGATGTCGCTGACCCGCTCGGCAAGGTAGCCACCGGCGGCCTCCAGCGCGGCGGCGAAGGTGGCCGCGGCCTGGTAGACGGCGCGTGGGGCGGGCAGTCCGCCGCGCACCAGTTCTTCCGCCTGGCTGATCAGGGCCGGGTCGGCGGCCATCGCGGCGGTGGTCTCCAGGACGGCCTGTGCCTCACCGTCGGCGAGTTTCGCCGCGGCCTCCAGCCGATCCGCGACCAGTTGGGCGGCCGGCTCGATCCTGGCCGCCTCGGCTGCGGGGTCGGCGGGCGCCGGATGCTCGGGGGGTTCCGGCAGGGGCGGTGCGACGAGTACCACCGGTCCGGAAGCGACGCCCGGACTCACCCCTACACCTGTCAGCCGCGTATTCGACATGGTCTAGACCATACCTCCTTGCGAGGTTGCGGCGGCAGGGCCCGGTTGTGCCCTGCCGCCAACAAGAGCGCCCGGCGGACAACTGCCTCAGCAGCGGCTCAGGCCGCCGCGCGCAGGGCCTTGCGTACGTCGTCGATCGAGGGGTTGACCAGCCAGGCGTCGCCGATGTTGGCGGTCGGCACCGTCTCGTTGCCGTTCGCGGCGGCGCGCACCGCGGCGGCGGCGCTCGGGTCCTGCCAGATGTCCACCTCGGTGAACGGCAGCTCGGCCGCGCGCAGGTCGGCCCGCAGCATCGTGCAGAACGGGCAGCCAGGGCGGGTGTAGAGCACTATGTGGTTGACGTCGTTGATGTCGTTGACCTCGGCCATGACACCAGTGTGCGGGAAGAACCGAATCAACCTCGGCTCAACCCCCGGATTGACGTATCGGCGTCGTCGTGGGGCCATGCTCGATCACGTCAAGGAGTCCCACCGCCGCACACCGGAGCGTCACCGTGAACGTCACCGACATTGTCATCGCAGAGCAGTCGTGCTGTGGATTCTCGTCCGGCAGGTGCAGAAGCGCTCCGTGAAGGAAGACAGCCGGCCGATCGCCTACCTGGTCCTGGCCGTCGTCGGCGTCGTCGAGGTGGCCGACTTCGTCAAGTCCCACCCGGTGAACTCCGAAGCCATCCTGCTCACCGTGGCGAGCCTGGCGATAGCCGCGGTGTTCGGCCTCATCCGCGCCTACACCGTCCGGTTGTGGCGCGAGGACGGCCAACTGTTCCGCCAGGGCAACGCGGTGACCATCGCACTGTGGATCGTCGGCATCGGCATCCACTTCGGCGGCGACGCGCTCATCGACAGCTCGGCGAAGGGCCTGTCCACCACGACGATCATGCTCTACCTCGCGATCTCGCTCGGGGTGCAGCAGGTGGTCGTGAAGGCGCGGGCCGGACAGCTCAGCCGGGTCTGACCGACCAGGCCACGCTCAGCCGGCCACGTGCTCAGGGCGCCCGTCGGCGGACGGGCGCGGGGCCGTTTCGGCTGGGACGGGCCGGTCCCCGTCCGTTGGGGCCGTGCGCCGAGGAGTTTCGGTCGAGGCGGCACGAGGGATGTTCCGCTCGGCGAGGCCGACGCGGCGTTGCAGACGGCGCAGCGCGGCCGGGGCCCACCACGCGGCGTCGCCGAGCAGCCGCAGGACGGCCGGGACCAGCAGCATCCGGACCACGGTCGCGTCCAACAGCAGCGCGACGATCATGCCGACACCGAGAAACCGCATGGTCTGCAGCTGCGAAAGGCCGAAGGCGCCGGTGACCACGATCAGCAGCAGGGCGGCCGAGGAGATCATCCGGCCGGTGCGTAGCAGTCCGGCACGCACGGAGTCCGTTGTGGACATTCCGCTGGCCCGTGCCTCGACCATCCTGGACAGCAGGAACGTCTCGTAGTCGGTGGAAAGACCGAACACGACCGCGCCGATCAGCACGATCATCCCTGGCTGCACCGGTTGCGGGGTGACATCGAGCAGACCGGCGCCGTGACCGAGCTGGAAGATCGCGACCAGCACGCCGAAGGTCGCCGAGAGGCTCAACGCGCTCATCAGCACCGCCTTGACCGGCAACAGCACCGAGCCGAAGGCAAGGAACATCAGGATCAGCGTTGCCGCGACCAGAATGCCGATCATCAGCGGCACCCGGCTGACCACGCTGTGCGTGCTGTCCACTACCGATGCGGTGAACCCGCCGACGAGTACCTGCGCGCCGGTCGGCAGCGGCAGCCTCCTGATCGCGGTGACCGCGTCCTCCGCCGTGTCGCCGAGGGGGTCGCCGGCCAGGGTCGCGTCGAGCAGCACGAGGTCGCGGTCGGCACCGGCGGGCGCGACGGCGGTGACGCCGGGCACCACGCGCACCGCTTTCTCCAGCTGTCGGACTTCGGCGCCGGTCGGCGCGGTGCCCTGCGGGCCACGGAACAGGATCTGCGCACCGTTGTCGCTACTGGCCGGGAAGTACTGGGTGATCGTCTCGGCGACCTGCCGCACCGGACTGCCGGGCGGCAGCTGTTTCTCGTCGGCGGCGCCGAAGCGGATGGACAGGAACGGGGCGGCCAGGGCGAGCAGGATCGCGACGATGGGCACGGCGAAGCGCAGCGGCTTGCGCAGTACCGCCTCGGCCAGCACCCGCAGGATGCGACCGGAGGTAGGGGCGGCGACCGAGGCGGTTGAGCCGCGCCGTCGCCAGGGCACCGAGAGCCGCTCGACCCTCGGCCCGAGCAGACCGAGGACCGCGGGTAGCAGGGTGACCGAGATCAGCGCGGCGATGGCGACCGCGCACATGCCGCCGTAGGCGAGCGAGCGCAGGAAGCCAAGCGGGAAGATCAGCAGCCCGGACAGGGCGATGACCAGGAGGGTCGCCGAGAAGACGACGGTACGGCCGGAGGTCGCGACGGTGGCCTTGACCGCTGCGGGGGTACTCGCGCCGGCGGCCAGCTCCTCGCGGAAGCGGCCGACGGTGAACAGGCCGTAGTCGATGGCGAGGCCGAGGCCCAGCAGCGAGACCACGTTGACCGCGAAGCTGTTCACGTCGACGGCCAGCGAGATCAGCCGGAGCACGCCGAGCGAGCCGATGATGGCCAGACCGCCGACCAGGACCGGCAGCGCTGCCGCGACCACGCCGCCGAAGATCACCAGCAGCAGGATGAGGGTGATGGGTAGCGAGACCGCTTCGGCGAGTTCGAGGTCCGAACTCGATTCGGCGCTGATCGCCGCGCTGGTGGCGACCGTGCCGCCGATCTGGCTGGTCAGGCCGGGTACGGCGAGTTCGTTTTCGATGCTGGTGTAGGCGCTCTGCTGTTGGCTCGCGGTGGTCGCGTTGAGCGTGATGCTGGCGATCGCGTGCCGGCGGTCGGCGGTGGCCAGCCGTGCGGAGTGGTTGTCCCAGTAGGAGACCTCGCCGCGCACCGCGTCGGCGGGTAATCGGTGCAGGGTGGCGCGGGCGGCCGAGGCGAGGGCCGGATCGTCGACGGTCCTGCCGGCCGGCGCGGTGTAGACCACCACGACGTCCCCGGCCGGCTGCCGGAGCCGGCCGGACAACAGGTCCGCGACCTGCGCGGACTGGCTGTTCGGGTCGTCGTAGCCGCCCTGGCTGAGGGTGCCGAACACGCCGGCACCCCAGGCCCCGCTGAGCAGGCATCCGCCGAGGACAATCGCGAGGACCACCCAACGACGACGGTGGACCACCGATCCCCATCGCGCGAACATCTCCGAGACCTCCCAGAGTTTGTGGTGGACGATGTTCCTTGTCCGCCGCGACGAACCAGCGACGACGAACCAGCGACGGCAAAACCGGAGACGACGGACCGGAGCAGCGCAGACCACCGTCGGTGAACACCGTTTACCTGACCAAGAGTACGGGAGTTAACACCGTTCACCAAGCACCTGGGAATGGGCATGACCGAGACCACACGCCGCGAACGAACCCGCGACGAGACCGAACAGGAGATCCGCCGGGTTGCCCGCGATCTCCTGGTCAGCCAGGGCCGCGAGGCGGTCACCCTGCGCGCGATCGCCCGCGAGATGGGCATCACGGCGCCGGCGATCTACCGATACCACGCCTCTCTCGAACACCTGATCCGACAGCTGTGCCTGGACGTCTGCACCGACCTCGCCGCCGAGCTGGCACAGGATCTGGCCACCATTTCCGAGCGGGACACCACCGCGCAGGTCTTCGCGATCTGTCGCGGCTTCCGGGCCTGGGCGCTGGGCCATCCACAGGAGTTCAGCCTGGTGTTCGCGAGCCCGGCCACCCCGGCTGGTTCGCCCAGCGCGACAACCCACGACGTCACCGATCCGTTCGGGCGGATCTTCCTCAGCGTGGCCGGCCGGGTGCTGGCCACCCGAGAGCTGGCGATGCCGGCCGTGAGCGAGGTGCCGGCGGAGCTGCGGGCCGATCTCACCGAGTTCCGCAGGACGCTGTTCGACACCCTGGCCGAGGCAGGCCTTGACATCCCGGAGCATGTCTTCCCGATCGGCGCGGCGTACACGATGCTGCGGTTCTGGGTGCGGCTCTACGGCCAGGTCGCGTTGGAGGTCTTCGGCCGATTCCCGTTCGCGGTGTCCGCGCCGGAGCCGCTGTTCGAGTCGATGCTCGCCGAACTGGCCGCCGAGGTCGGACTGATCGACTGACCTCCGACCGATCGACTGAAGGATGATCAGGTGAAGGACGGTCGGTGGAAAGACGGTCGGCTGACAGATGTCATGGCGCTGACCTGACAGGCGATCCGGGGGCTCGCGCTCCGATGCTCGCAGACTGATCCCTGAGCTTGAGGGAGTGGTCATGGACATCAGGGACATCGTGCTCTACCTGCGTGCGGCCGGGGTGGTCGTCGCTGGCACGGTGCCGGCCGAACCGGTCGCGGTGAACCAGAGCCAAGCGGCCTGAACATGAAGCGGTGCGACCCCAGGATTGCCGGGGCCGCACCGCTGCCGTCTTGCTGCCCGGATCAGACGACCAGGTTGACCAGTCGACCGGGGACGACGACGACCTTGCGCGGTTCGGCACCTCCGGTCAGCGCCAGGATCTTCTCGTCGGCCAGCGCCGCGGCGCGCACCTCCGCCTGATCGGCCGAGGCGGCCACCACGACCCTGGAGCGGACCTTGCCGTTGACCTGGATCGGGTACTCGACGGTGTCGTCGACCAGGTAGCGCTCGTCGGCGACCGGGAAGGGGCCGTGCGCCAGCGAACCCTCGTGCGCCAGCCGCGACCACAGCTCCTCCGCGACGTGCGGGCACAGCGGCGCCAGCATCTGTACCAGCGGCTCGACCAGCGCCCTCGGCGTCGCGGCGGCGGCCGCGTACACCTTGGTGACGTGGTTGTTCAGCTCGATCAGCTTCGCCGCTGCGGTGTTGAAGCGCAGGTTCGCGTAGTCCTCCCTGACCACGGCGACGGTGCGGTTGCACAGCCGCAGGTCCTCCTCGGTCAGTTCGGCGTCGCAGACCCGGACCTCGCCGGTCGACTCGCTGATCACGTTGCGCCACAGCCGTTGCAGGAACCGCTGCGCGCCGACGACGTCCTTGGTCGCCCAGGGCCGGGAGATCTCCAGTGGCCCCATGGACATCTCGTACAGCCGCAGGGTGTCCGCACCGTAGGAGTCGGCCATCTCGTCGGGAGAAACGGCGTTGCGCAGGCTCTTACCCATTTTCCCGTACTCGCGGCGGACTTCCTGGCCCTGGTAGAAGTACTTGCCGTCGGTCTCGGTGACCTCCTCGGCCGGCACGGGAATGTCGCGAGCGTCCCGGTAGGCGTAGGCCTGGATGTAGCCCTGGTTGAACAGCCTGCGATAGGGCTCCTCCGAGCTGACGTGGCCCAGGTCGAACAGGACCTTGTGCCAGAACCGCGAGTACAGCAGGTGCAGCACGGCGTGCTCGACACCGCCGACGTACAGGTCCAGGCCACCGGGGTCGTTCGCGCCGTGCTCGGCGGGCCGGGGGCCCATCCAGTAGCGCTCGTTCTCCGGATCGCAGAAGTACTCGGTGTTGGTCGGGTCCACGTAGCGCAGCTGGTACCAGCAGGAACCGGCCCACTGCGGCATCACGTTGGCATCCCTGCGGTAGGTCCGCAGGCCGTCGCCCAGATCCAGCTCGACGTTGATCCAGTCGCTCGCCTTGGCCAGCGGCGGCGAGGGCTCGGAGTTGGCGTCGTCCGGGTCGTAGGACTGGGGCGCGTAGTCGTCCACCTCGGGCAGTTCGACCGGCAGCTGCGAATCCGGCAGTGCGACCGGCAGGCCGTCGGTGTCGTAGACGATCGGGAACGGCTCGCCCCAGTACCGCTGCCGCGCGAACAGCCAGTCGCGCAGCTTGTACTGCACGGTTCCGTCGCCGTGCCGGTGTTCGGTCAGCCAGCCGATGATGGTCCGCTTCGCCTCGTCGACGTCCATCCCGTCCAGGCTCAGGCCACCGGGCACGCTGGAGTTGATCGCCGGACCGACCCCGATGTACGCCTCACCCTCGAAATCCGGGCTCGGCTCGACGGTGCGGATGATCGGCAGGCCGAACGCGGTGGCGAAGTCCCAGTCCCGCTGGTCCTGGCCGGGCACCGCCATGATCGCGCCGGTGCCGTAGCCCATCAGCACGTAGTCGGCCAGGAACACCGGGATCTGCTTGCCGTTCACCGGGTTCGTCGCGTACGCACCGGTGAAGACACCGGTCTTGTCCTTGTTCTCCTGGCGGTCCAGGTCCGAACGCATCGAGGAGGCGTGCCGGTAGGCGGCGATCGCCTCGGCCGGGGTGGCCGCGCCCGACGTCCACCGTGGATCGGCGCCATCGGCCGGCCACGTCGCGGGGACGATCGCCTCGGCCAGCGGGTGTTCCGGGGCCAGTACCAGGTAGGTCGCGCCGAACACGGTGTCCGGGCGGGTGGTGAAGACCTCGACCTCGTGCTCGCCGACGGGGAAGCGGATGCGGGCGCCCTGGGATCGGCCGATCCAGTTGCGCTGCATGGACTTGACCTTGTCCGGCCAGTCCAGCCGGTCCAGGTCGTCGACCAGCCGGTCGGCGTAGGCGGTGATCCGCATCATCCACTGCTTCAGGTTGCGGCGGAACACCGGGAAGTTGCCGCGATCACTGCGCCCGTCGGCGGTGACCTCCTCGTTGGCCAGCACGGTGCCCAGACCGGGGCACCAGTTCACCGGGGCCTCGCTCATGTAGACCAGCCGCTGCGAGTCGATGATCCTCCGCTGCTCGACCCTGGTCAGCTCACACCAGCCGCGACCGTCCGGGGTACGGCGCTTGTCCTGCGCGTACTCGGTTTCCAGCTCGATGATCGGCCGCGCCCTGCCGGCCTTCTCGTCGTAGAAGGAGTTGTAGATCCGCAGGAAGATCCACTGCGTCCAGCGGTAGTACTCGACATCGGTGGTGGCGACCCTGCGGCGCTCGTCGTGGCCCAGCCCCAGCCGCCGGATCTGCTCCAGGTAGCGCTGGATGTTGTCCTCGGTGGTCTTGCGCGGGTGCTGGCCGGTCTGCACCGCGTACTGCTCGGCCGGCAGGCCGAAGGCATCGAAACCCATGGTGTGCAGCACATTGCGCCCGGTCATCCGATGGAAGCGGGCGAAGACGTCGGTGGCGATGAAGCCCAGCGGGTGCCCGACGTGCAGCCCCGACCCGGAGGGATAGGGGAACATGTCCTGCACGAACAGCTTGTCCTCGGGCAGCGGCCGGGCGCGCAGCGGACCGGTGGGGTTCGGCGCGTGGAAGGTGCCGTGCTCGGTCCAGTAGTCCTGCCAGCGGCGCTCCAGCGCTCCGGCCAGTTCTGCGGTGTAGCGAAACGCCGGGGTCGTCTCGGCGGCCGGCGGCGTTTCCGGCCCGTTCTCGGCGGCCCGCGCCTGCCGGGTCGTCACGCTGTCAGTCATCGCCAGTCTCCTCCGGTGTGATGTTGCCCCTGAACATGACGAAACCCCTCAGGCCGATGGCCATGAGGGGTCGCCGTGCCAACCAGGTCTTGTGGTCAGCACGGCTAGCTAAGGAGCAGGTGGGCGTGGCCCATACCATGAGACTACCGCATCGGGTCCAGCCTTTTTATCCGACAGCGGGGGTCCTGGGCACGGCGGCAGCGGCGGTTGCTTACGCTGCCGATGTGCATTCCGTCCAGCTGTCTGCCAGTGCGGGTAGTGCCGCGACCGCCACCGATGCGGCGCCCCTTGCGGTGCGCGCGGTGGTGTTGGTGCTGTTGCTCGCGATCGCGGTCGTACTCGGCACGGTCGGCTTCCTCGGCTGGCGTGGCCGGTTGGCGAAGGACGGTCGACTGGGCGTGCGCACCACGGCCGCGATGACCGATCTGGACACCTTCCTACTGTGCAACCGCGTCGCCGGAGCACCCACCCTCGTCGCCGGCGTCATCGCGGCGTTCGCGGGAACGGCCGCATTTGGCCTGCCCACCGTGGCCGGAACCGTGGTCGCGGCCGTGATCGGGCTCGTCGGCTCGGTCGCCTTCGCGCTGGCGGGCGGGGTCGCGGGCGATCGTGCCGCACAGGCGATGCTTGCGAAAAAGCCGACAGTTCCGGCACGATGTGCCGGATGCGCGTGCGGGGGATGTGAAGCACTGACGCGCGGCTAGCCACCGGACGGGGAAGTCCGGTCGGGAACCGACGCACGGGGGACATCATGAAACGGGTGGCAGGTCTGCGTGCTGCCGCGTCAGCGGTCGCCGATCGGGACAGATCGCGAACATGACCGCCACGGACCCTTCGACACGGCCGATCGACCACACACGTCGTCGGGTCCACCTCCAGTCGGTACAGCGATCACCGTACGCATTCGACGCAGCACCCACGGTTCCGATTCCCATCGTGTCGCTGAGCGACGTGCCGCTCGCCGAGGTCACCGTCATCGGGGCGTTCTCCGGGATTCTGGACGCCGCCGAACCGGTCACGGCCTGGCCGGAGTCGGTGCGGGAACGGCCGCGTGACCACGTCTACCGCTGGCTGACCCTGGTGATGGCGCGGCTGCTGCTGCCGGTCGCCGCGGTGGCCACCGGAGGACGGCGGGTCCGGCAGCGGGCCAGCGAATGGGCCCTGTCGCTGCGATTCCCCTCCGAGAAGCTGGCCGGTCTGAGCGAGGAGACCCGCACCGCGCTGGTCACCGCGCGGACCGACGCGTTCTGGCAGGACGGCGAGCTGATCAGCGTCACCTCGGGGCGGCGTGGGGTGCGGGCTCAGCAGCGAATGTTCGACGCGGCCATCGAACGCTACGGATCGATCACCGAGGCACGGCACTGGGTGCTGCCGCCCTCGGAGTCCGCGCATGTACGGGGCACGGCGATGGACATCCGGCCCTTCGGCGGCGCGCGGTGGCTGGAGCGCTACGGGGATCACTACGGCCTCTATCGGACGTTCGACAACGAGTGGTGGCATTTCGAGTGTCTGAGCGAGGCGGAGTCGCGACGCTATCGGCCGTTGGCCAGTTGAGGCCGTTCATCGGTTGAGGCCGTTGGCCAGCTGAGGGTCGGGGTTCTTCGGTGCGGGGTGTGTCGATGCCGAGGTGTGCCGGCAGGTGGGTCAGTTGAGGTGGACGTCGCCGGGGTGGGTGGCCAGCAGGGCCTGAGGCATGCCCTGCCTGCGCAGCACCGCGCCCCACAGGTCGATCTTCGGCGGGCTCAGCACATCGCTGGGCAGCGCGGGCACCACGATCCAGTCGTCCCTGGCGATCTCGCCGGCCAACTGCTCGCTCTCCCAACCGGCATAGCCCGCGAACACCCGCAGCCCGCGCAGCCTCGGCACCAGCACGTCGGGATCCGAGTCGAGGTCGACGAGGGCCACCGGGCCACAGACGCCGATCACCCCGGTCACCGTCTTCGCGTCCTCGCCGGTCCGCAGCGCGGCAAGACACAGCGCGGTCTTCTGCTCCACCGGCCCACCGACGAACACCGCCTGCGGCCTGGTCACGTGCGGACCCCAGGCCGGCAGCACATCGTGCACCGCCACCTCGCTCGGACGGTTGAGCACTACCCCGAGTGTTCCCTCCGAGCGGTGATCGATGATGTAGACCACGGTTCGGCGGAAATTCGAGTCCGCCAGGCTGGGCGCCGCGACCAACAGGGTCCCAGGCTCCACATCATCATCCGGTCGCACCACGCCATGATCCCACCTCATCGATCGGCCGCCACCAGCCCGATCGGCTTCGGCATTCAGCCGGAAGAAAATTCCGCCAGCGGGAACGAAACCACCCACCGCCGCGTTGACCATTTCGGTCGGCGCACTCCGTATCCCCCGGGCCCACTTAGCCGCCGTCGTGGAATACCAGTTCGGCTGGAGCTGCGACGCGCGAACCGCCGTGAGGCGATCGAGTGCGTCGGCCGTCCTCAGGACGACCCTGCTCGATGCTGCGCATCTTCGCCGGGTCGTCCGGTGTGATATTGGGGGACCGAGTCCCCCAAACCCCCTCCGCCGGGGCGCAGCCCCGGACCCCGCAGGTTTGGGTTGACGGGGAGGTTTGGGTTGGCGGGAGGTTTGGGTTGGGTGCGCGGGGTGGGTGGGATTGGGTTCGTTGCGCCTCGCGGTTGGCTTCCCCGGCGTTCGGGTGAGCCATGGGGGTTTGTGTATCGGGCTCGTTACGCATCGGGGTTTGGGCCGTAGGCTTCGGGATTGTGGGAGTTCCGGCTGAACTGACAGCTTCGCAGCGCGCTACCGCTCCGGCCACCGAGCGGCTCGGGGTGCGGCGGTTGCTGGGGTTGGCGGGATATCGGCGACTGCTGATCAGTCGGTTCGCTGCCCAGTGGGGGGACGGGCTGTTCCAGACCGGCCTGGCCGGCGCCGTGCTCTTCGATCCTGAGCGGGCGCCCAATCCGGGGGCGATCGCGGGTGGGTTCGCCGTGTTGCTCCTGCCGTATTCGCTGATCGGTCCGTTCGCGGGAGCACTGCTGGACCGGTGGGATCGGCGGCGGGTGTTGTTGGCCGGCAATGTGCTGCGCGGGGTCATGATTGTGCTGACAGCGTTTGCCGTTGGTACCGGGCTGCCCAGTTTTCCGCTGTATATCGGCGCGTTGATCGCGGTCGGTATCAGCCGGTTCGTCGATTCTGGACTGTCGGCGGCGTTGCCGCATGTGGTCGCCGCTCCGCATCTTGTCGAGGGGAACGCGGTCGCGACGACGCTCGGCGCGGTGGTGTCGGTGCTCGGGGCCGGGTCGGCTGTCGGGCTTCGGGCCGTGTTCGGGGCCGGCAATGTGGGCTCCGGGCTGGTCACGGCCACGGCGGTCATCGGGTCGGTGGTCGCGGCGATGGCGTTGGGGCGGTTCGCGGTCGGCGCACTCGGGCCGGACACGGTGACCGAGTCCAAGCGGGCCGTCGTGGCCATCGCGCGAGGCCTGGTCGACGGGCTGCGGGCCGCGCTGCGGGTGCCGAGTGTGGCGGGCGGGTTCGCGGCGCTGTTCGCGCATCGGGCGGCGTACGGGGCATCGTTGCTGGTCACGGTGATGTTGCTGCGCTACAGCTTCCATGATGAGGGGATTCTGAAGGCCGGACTGCCCGGCCTCGGCGAGGTCGCGTTGGCCGGTGGCGCGGGCATACTGCTGGCCGGGCTGCTGACTCGCCGGATCGTCAGCAGGTTCGGGCGGCGCAACACGATCGCCGGTGGCCTGCTGCTGCTCGCCGTGACCGAGGTCGGGCTCGGCCTGCCGATGGTGCTGCCCTCGATTCTGCTGGCCTCGTTCCTGCTCACCGCCATCGGCCAGGTGATCAAGCTGTGTGTCGACGCGACCCTGCAGTCCGATATCGCCGATGCGACGCGGGGCCGGGTGTTCGCCGTCTACGACATGGTGTTCAACGCCACCCAGGCGATCGCCATCGCGCTGGCGGCCACCGTGACGCCGCTGGACGGGCGGGCGGTCGCGGTCGTGTTGGCGGCCACCGTGCTCTACGTCCTCGGGCTGGCCGGTTATCTGCTGGTGGTGCGCGGCCGGACCGCGTAGTCCGCGCCTAGTCCGCAGCCGGAGGCGTCAGGCCCTGTTCGAGCGCCCAAGCGCGCAATGCCGCCTCGGCCTCGTCGGCGTCCATCGGACCCCGGTCGAGCCGCAGTTCCTTCAGGTAGCGCCAGGCCTTGCCGACCAGCGGGCCGGGCGGCAGGTTGAGCAGCCGCATGATCTCGTTGCCGTCGAGGTCCGGCCGCACCTTTGCCAGGTTCTCCTGCTCGGCGAGGATGGCGATGCGGTTCTCCAGGTCGGTGTAGGTGTCCCGCAGCGCCTGGGCCTTGCGGCGGTTGCGGGTGGTGCAGTCGGCACGGACCAGCTTGTGCAGCCGGGACAGCAACGGGCCGGCATCGGTGACGTACCGGCGGACCGCGGAGTCGGTCCACTCGCCCTTGCCGTAGCCGTGGAAGCGCAGGTGCAGGTACACCAGCTTGGCGACGTCCTCGGTGATGTCCTTGGCGTAGCGCAGCTCCCGCAAACGCTTGCGGACCATCTTGGCGCCGACCACCTCGTGGTGGTGGAAGCTGACCCCGCCGCCCTCCTCGAAGCGGCGGGTCCTCGGCTTGCCGATGTCGTGCAGCAGCGCGGCCAACCGCAGCACGAGGTCCGGTTTGCCGGGAGTCTCCGCCTGTTCCAGCTCGATGGCCTGTTCCAGGACAACCAGGGAGTGCTGATAGACGTCCTTGTGCTGGTGATGCTCGTCGATTTCCAGGCGCATCGCCGGCACCTCGGGCAGCACCCGATCCCGTTCGGCGAGGCCGGTGTCCACCAACAGTTCGAGGCCTCGGCGCGGGTACGCGCCGAGCAGCAGCTTGCTCAGTTCGGCCTGGATGCGCTCGGCGGTGATCCGGTCGATCTGCTCGGCCATGCCGGACATCGCGGCCACCACCCTCGGCGCGGGCTCGAAGCCGAGCTGGCTGGCGAAGCGCGCGGCGCGCAGCATTCGCAGCGGATCGTCGGCGAAGGACTCCTGCGGCGTCGCCGGGGTGTCCAGCCGCTGCTCGTGCAGGGCGGCCATGCCGCCGTAGGGGTCGACGAAGGTGCCGGAGGCGAGCTCGACGGCCATCGCGTTCACGGTGAAGTCGCGGCGCAGCAGATCGGCCTCGATCGAGTCACCGAAGGTGACCTGGGGATTACGCGTCACCCGATCGTAGGAATCCGCGCGAAATGTGGTGACCTCGCAGATGTGCTCGCCCTTGCGCGCGCCGACGGTGCCGAAGGCGATCCCGGTGTCCCAGATGGCATCCGCCCAGCCGGCGAGCGCGGCCAGGATCTGCTGCGGGCGGGCGTCGGTGGTGAAGTCGAGATCGTGGCTGTGCCGACCGAGCAACGCGTCCCGGACACTGCCGCCGACCAGGTACAGCGAGTGCCCGGCCGCGGCGAACCGAGCGGCCAATTCATCGGCGACCGGCGCGAGCCGGATGAGGGATGCAGACATAGGACGCTCAGGATATCGGGCCGCCATAGCGAATACGGAGAGTCGCCGTTCGCGTACCACCGCCGACATTGGTCTCGACCTGATCGCATTACCATTGCACATATGTCGCCGTCGCCAAGTCGGTCCGGAGGGCCCAAGCCGACCCGGCGAAACCGCCGTCGTGGTAGGCGGCTGCGTACTGTCGAGGAAACCTCCGCCGGCGGTCTGGTCGTCGACCTCGACCGTGGCGCAGCCGCGCTGATCGGCCGGCTCGACCGCCGCGGCACGCTGCTCTGGTCACTGCCCAAGGGACACATCGAGGCGGGTGAGACCGCCCCGCAGACCGCGATCCGGGAAGTGCACGAGGAGACCGGCATCGACGGGGTCGTGCTGGCCGAGCTCGGTTCGATCGACTACTGGTTCGTGGTGGAGAACCGGCGCGTACACAAG
>DATATE010000214.1:0-3048 GCA_036268955.1 Pseudonocardiaceae bacterium | reverse complement strand
GTTGCCACTGACCTGGCCGGTGCACAACGTGCATGCACGACAACGATATGATCTTGATGAGGTTCAGCCACAAGGAGGCCCGTTGTGAGGCGCCCGAAAGCAGCGGGCCGCGTGCGTAGGAGCATCAGGGCGCGGATGCTCGCCATCGTGCTCATCCCCAGCGTGGCATTGCTGATCATCGGTGTGGGTGGCGCAGGCTACCTGGTTCGGCAGGGATACGACGCACAGTCGTGGGCCACCACGACCGGTGAGTCGTCCGTCGTCGACGTCGGCACCGTGTTCACCCAGCAACTCGGCGAGGAGCGCAGGCTGAGCCTGCAGCGGCTGGGTGACGCCTCCGTCGCCAACCAGCTGAAGAACCAGCGCAATCAGGTCAACGCATCGCTGCTCAAACTCCAGACGCTCGGCGCCGGCCTGGTCAAGTCGAACCCGGGCGCCCTCAAGCAGGCCAACGCGGTCCTGGAGAAGCTCCTGGGCCAGTTGCAGCAGATCCGGCAGGGTGTCGACACGGGCAGAACGAGCCTGCAGGTCGTCTACACCTTCTACAACCAGCTGATCGACATCATCTCGTTGAGCTTGCAGGGGGTCGCGAAGACGGCGCCGGATCCGATCACCGCGGTGGAGGAGACGGCGGCCGCGGACCTGTTCAACGTGGCGGAGGCGATGTCCCGGAGCAATGCGCTCGCCGACGGCGGGGTCACCAGCGGCGCGCTGAACAAGCAGAACTACCAGGAGCTCTCCAACGAGGTCGGCTATTACCACACCGAGCTGACGTCGTTGATCCCCACGCTGAACCCGGCGGAGCAGGCCACGTACGGCAAGCTCGTCGCCAGCCCGGACTGGCGCGCGCTGAACACCATGGAATCCTTCGTGCTGCTGCGCGGGCCGCAGCCGTCCCCGAACGGCGGACGCGGTGGCCCGCTGCCGATGACCGTGCAGGACTGGCAGCACACGGCGTCCCAGGTGCACACCCAGTTGCTGGGCCTCTACGCCGGCCAGCACCAGTACGCGTCCGGATTCGCCAAGGACACCGGTCACCGGACCTTCGTCAACTCGCTGATCGGCGGCGGGCTCATCCTGCTGCTCACGATCATCGCCGCGTTCGTCGCCACCCGGCTGTCCAACCGGTTGGTCAACCGCCTCAAGGACCTGCGCGAGAAGACCCTGGAACTGGCCGACACCCGGCTGCCCCAGGCGGTCGGCCGGTTGCGTGGCGGTGAGCCGATCGACATCGAGCGCGAGGTTCCCCCGCTGCGGTTCGGCGACGACGAGATCGGTCAGGTGGCCGACGCGTTCAACAAGGCGCAGCACACCGCGGTCGCGGCCGCCGCTCAGGAGGCCAGGACCCGCGAAGGTGTCCACGCGGTGTTCCTCAACATCGCCCACCGCAGCCAGGTGGTCGTGCACCGCCAACTCGAGGTGCTGGACCGCGCCGAACGCAGGCAGGAGGACCCGGACGAACTGGAGTTGCTGTTCCAACTCGACCACCTGGCGACCAGGGCGCGACGCAACGCCGAGAACCTGATCATCCTCGGCGGTGAGCGGCCGGGGCGGAAGTGGCGCAACCCGGTGCCGCTCACGGAGATCGTGCGCAGCGCGGTCCAGGAGACGGAGCAGTACAAGCGGGTCAACACCGGGCGGCTGCCGGAGGTGTCCGTCGCGGGAGCCGGGGTGGCCGACCTCGTGCACCTGCTGGCCGAGCTGATCGACAACGCGACGTCGTTCTCCCCGCAGGACTCCCGGGTCGAGATCCGCGGCAACATGGTCGGCAAGGGTGTCGTGGTCGAGGTCGAGGACCAGGGTCTCGGCCTGGCCGACAAGGACCGCGAACTGATCAACGGCCTGCTGCACGAGCCCCCCGACTTCGGGGTGATGGCGCTGAGCAAGGACTCGCGGCTCGGCCTGTTCGTGGTGTCCCAGTTGGCCGCACGGCACGACATCACCGTGACGTTGGTGGAGTCGGTCTACGGCGGTGTGCGGGCGATCGTGCTGGTTCGCGCGTCGCTGCTCACGCGGGACTCGACCGGCGGCACACCGGAGAACGGTTCCGGTGATCCGAGCGCCACCGCGGAGCTGCCCCGGCAGCGGCACAATCCGATACGACCGCGGATCCCGGACCCGGTCCCGACGGCAGGGCCGGTGCACAGGAACGGTGAACTGACCATTCGGTGGCCGACCAGCGACCATGCGAACGACACGCCGCCCCCGCACGGCAACGGAAACGGTGACGGCGCGCTGCTGAAGGGACTCCAACCGCAGACGGGCAGGCACGGCCGGCAACCGGACGGCACGGTGCCGCCACTGCCCCGGCGCAGGCGGCAGGCGAACCTCTCGCCCCAACTGGTGGGCGACGCCGAGCCGGACCCGAGGGACAACGTGTCGTCGGACGCGGACTCGGTCCGGATGGCCGAACAGGCGCGGGACACGATGGCCGCGTTCCAGCACGGCACCCGGCAGGCTCGGGACGTTCGGTAGTCAACAGCGATTTCGAACTAGTGGGGTAGGCATGGATCGACCGGACGTGAGTGAGCTGAACTGGTTGCTCGATGATCTGGTGGCACGGGTGACCGGAGCCGAACGCGTGGTGGTGTTGTCCTCGGACGGACTGGTCGTCGGCCGGTCCAGCGGTCTGTCCAGGGAGGACAGTGAACATCTGGCGGCGATGGCGTCCGCGTTCCAGAGCCTCGCCAGGGGGGTGGGCAGGCATTTCGCCAGGGGTGGGGTTCGGCAGACCGTCGTCGAACTCGAACGGGCCTACTTCGTCGTCACGGCGGCCGGCTCGGGCACCTGCCTCGCCTTGCTGGCCTCGGAGAACGCCGACATGGGGATGATCGCGTATGAGATGACCCTGATGGTCAAGCAGGTCGGCAACCACCTCGTAGCGGCACCCCGCAACCCGAGCGGTGCGCCGGGTACACCGCACCCGTAATGAGTGACCGTCGGGAGTCCTGGTACGACGACAAGGCCGGCCCCATGGTCCGGCCTTATGCGGTCACTCGCGGTCGTACCCGGTCGAACCGGCCTGACCTGGACATGATCACGTTGGTG
>DATATE010000213.1:0-1806 GCA_036268955.1 Pseudonocardiaceae bacterium | reverse complement strand
GTTGCGGAGTCGGGCGATTGCTGCTGGGTTGGCTGGTCGGGGTGCGATGGCTTCGATCCCGCTGCCGGAAATCCAGGTGACCGATCGTGTGAGCGGTGTTGAGGGTGTGTCGGTCGCGGCGGTGAACGGGCCTCGGTCGGTGGTGATCGCGGGTGAGCCGGATGCGGTGCAGGGGATCGTCGACGGTTATGTCGCGGGAGATGTTCGGGCGCGGATGATCGCGGTGGACTACGCCTCGCATTCCGCACACGTCGAGTCGCTGCACGAGGAGCTGCTGGAGGTCCTGGCAGGTATCGAGCCAGCTGCACCGGCAATCCCGATGCTGTCGACCCTGACTGGTGAGTGGGTCCAGGCGGGCGAGTTGGATGCGGAGTACTGGTTCGCGAATCTCCGTAATCGGGTTGGTTTCCATTCGGCGGTGACCCGGTTGTTGGATGAGCGGTACCGGGCGTTTGTCGAGGTCAGTCCGCATCCGGTGTTGACGATCGGCGTCCAGGAAACCATTGACGACACTGACCTGACTGCTGTGGTGACGGGAACTCTTCGCCGCGACGAGGACGGACTCGACAGGGTTCTGACCTCACTGGCCGAAGCCTTCGTGCGTGGTGTGGCCGTTGACTGGAAGGCGTTGTTCGCCGGTACTGGGGCGCGTCGGGTCGATCTGCCGACCTATGCCTTCCAACATGAGGAGTTCTGGCCGGAGGCCGCGCTCTCGGTGGTGGGCAATGTCGCCGCTGCCGGCCTCGCTGCCGCCGGGCACCCGTTGCTCGGTGCGGCGGTCGGGCTGGCCGGGGCGCAGGGAACCCTGTTGACCGGTCGGCTGTCGTTGCGGTCGCATCAGTGGTTGGCCGATCACGTCGTGGGCGGCGTGGTGTTGTTCCCCGGCACCGGTTTCCTTGAGCTGGCGATCAGGGCCGGTGACCAGGTCGGCTGCGATCGGGTGGATGAGTTGACCCTTACCGCGCCGCTGGTCCTCGCCGAGGATGCCGCGACGGTGGTGCAGGTGTCGATCAGTGGGCCGGACGATTCGGCTCGCCGCACGGTCGACATCTACGCCCGCTCGGCGGACGCGGCCGAGGACGAGCCGTGGGTGCAGCATGCGACCGGTGTCCTCGCCGTCGGTGAGCGCACAGCCGACTGGACGGACGCCGCAACCTGGCCACCGGCCGACGCGACACCTGTCGAAGCGGAGGGCGGATACGCCCGGCTGGCGGCTGGTGGCCTTGAGTACGGTCCGATCTTCCAGGGCCTGCGCGCCGTCTGGCAGCGCGGGGACGAGGTCTTCGCCGAAATCGCCCTGCCCGAGCAGGCGGTCGGCGACGCCGATTCCTTCGGTCTGCACCCGGCACTGCTCGATGCCGCGCTGCACGCGGTCCCGTTCGTCGGTTTGGACGAGGCCGACGGCGTTCGGTTGCCGTTCTCCTGGGGTGGGGTGTGCCTGCACGCGCGCGGGGCCTCGACGCTTCGCGTTCGGTTGGTGAAGACCGGTTCCGAGTCGGTCTCCGTGAGCGCGGTCGATGTCACGGGCGAGCCCGTCCTGTCCGCCGATTCGCTGACGCTGCGCGCGGTCTCGACCGGCCAGCTCGCCGCCAGCAGCGGTTCCACCATGCGCGATTCGCTGTTCCGTCTCGAATGGACGATGCTGCCCGAGGTCGCGCAGGGCGTCGACGGCGAGTCGGACGTCGTGGAACTGGTCGGCGACCTGTCTTCGTTGGAGCAGATTCCGGCACTGGTTGCCGTCACGGTCGGTTCGACCGAGGCCGATGCTGGCCCGGCAGCCGTTCATGAGCTGACCGGTCGGGTTCT
>DATATE010000212.1:0-27700 GCA_036268955.1 Pseudonocardiaceae bacterium | reverse complement strand
GCGGTCGATGACGCGCTCCTTGAGCGGGATGAGCGCGTTGTCGGTGATGTGGATGTTCTCCGGGCACACCTCGGTGCAGCACTTGGTGATGTTGCAGAACCCGAGACCGTGCTCGGCCTGCGCGGCCGGGACGCGGTCGGCGGCGTCGAGCGGGTGCATGTCCAGTTCGGCGATGCGCATGAGGAACCGGGGGCCGGAGAAGCTCTTCTTGTTCTCCTCGTGGTCACGCACCACGTGGCAGGTGTTCTGGCACAGGAAGCACTCGATGCACTTGCGGAACTCCTGCGAGCGCTCGACGTCGATCTGCTGCATCCGGTACTCGCCGGGCTTCAGGTCGGCGGGCGGCGCGAAGGAGGGGACCTCGCGGGCCTTCTCGTAGTTGAACGAGACGTCGGTGACCAGGTCGCGGATCACCGGGAAGGTCCGCATCGGGGTGACCGTGACGACCTCGTCCTCGGTGAAGGTCGACATCCTGGTCATGCACATCAGCCGGGGCTTGCCGTTGACCTCGGCGGAACAGGAACCGCACTTGCCGGCCTTGCAGTTCCAGCGAACCGCGAGATCCGGCGCCTGGGTGGCCTGCAACCGGTGGATGATGTCGAGGATGACCTCGCCCTCGTTCACCTCGATGGTGTAGTCTTGCAGGTCGCCCTTTTCGTCGTCGCCCCGCCACACCCGGAATTTTCCCTGATAACTCATGTTCAGCCCTGCTTTCCGTGGTGCTGCGCCAGTTCCGGGGCGGTGTAGTACTTCTGCAACTCGCTGAACTCGAACAGGTCGAGCAGCTCGCCGCGCATCGGCACCTGCTCCTGGTGGACCAGGGTGATGCCGTCGGAGTCCGGGTCGGCCGAGCAGACCAGCAGCTGGTGCCGCCATTCCTGCTCCATGCCGGGGTGATCCTCACGAGTGTGGCCGCCTCGGCTCTCGGTGCGCTCCAACGCCGCCTTGGCCACGCATTCGCTGACCAGCAGCATGTTGCGCAGGTCGAGCGCGAGGTGCCAGCCGGGGTTGAACTGCCGATGACCCTCGACGACGACCTTGCGGGCGCGGACCTTGAACTCCTCCAGCTTCGTCACGGCGTCGGCGAGTTCGCCCTCGCGGCGGATGATGCCGACCAGGTCGTTCATCATCTGCTGAAGGCCCTGGTGCACCGTGTACGGGTTCTCCAGGCCGTCCTCGGCCTCGGCGCCACTGAAGGGCGTCACCGCGGCCTTCGACGCTGCCTCGATGTCGTCTTCCCGCACGGCGGGGCGGCTGGGCAGTGATTTGACGTAGTCCACCGCGCCGGCACCGGCGCGGCGACCGAAGACCAGCAGGTCGGACAGGGAGTTGCCGCCGAGACGGTTGGAGCCGTGCATACCGCCGGCGACCTCACCGGCCGCGAAGAGACCCTCGACGCCGACCGCTGCCTCGGTGTCCGGGTCGACCTCGACGCCGCCCATCACGTAGTGACAGGTCGGGCCGACCTCCATCGGCTCCGCGGTGATGTCGACGTCGGCCAGTTCCTTGAACTGGTGGTACATCGAGGGCAGCCTGCGCTTGATCTCCTCGGCCGGCATCCGGCTGGCGATGTCCAGGAACACGCCACCGTGCGGCGAGCCACGACCTTCTTTCACCTCGGAGTTGATCGCCCGCGCCACCTCGTCGCGCGGCAGCAGGTCCGGGGTGCGGCGGTTGTTGTCCGGGTCGGTGTACCAGCGATCGGCCTCTTCCTCGGTCTCCGCGTACTGGCCCTTGAACACCTCGGGGATGTACTCGAACATGAACCGCTTGCCCTCGGAGTTGCGCAGCACTCCCCCGTCGCCGCGCACGCCCTCGGTGACCAGGATGCCCTTCACACTCGGCGGCCAGACCATGCCGGTCGGGTGGAACTGGACGAACTCCATGTTGATCAGGTGCGCCCCGGCGCGCAGCGCGAGCGCGTGCCCGTCACCGGTGTACTCCCAGGAGTTGGAGGTGACCTTGAAGGACTTGCCGATGCCACCGGTCGCCAGAATCACCGCGGGCGCCTCGAACAGCACGAACCGGCCGGTCTCCCGCCAGTAGGCGAACGCGCCCGCGATGCGCTGCTCACTGTCCTGGAACAGCTCGGTGACCGTGCACTCGGCGTAGACCTTGAGGTTGGCCTCGTAGTCGCCGGTGGCCTTGTGGTCCTCCTGTTGCAGCGACACGATCTTCTGCTGCATGGTGCGGATCAGTTCGAGGCCGGTGCGGTCACCGACGTGCGCGAGGCGGGGGTAGGTGTGCCCGCCGAAGTTGCGCTGGCTGATCCGGCCGTCCTTCGTGCGGTCGAACAGCGCGCCGTAGGTCTCCAGCTCCCAGACCCGGTCCGGCGCCTCCTTGGCGTGCAACTCGGCCATCCGCCAGCTGTTCAGGAACTTCCCGCCACGCATGGTGTCACGGAAGTGCACCTGCCAGTTGTCGTTGGAGTTGGCGTTGCCCATCGACGCCGCGCAGCCGCCCTCGGCCATCACGGTGTGCGCCTTGCCGAACAACGACTTGCAGATCACCGCGACCCGCAAACCCTGCTGCCGGGCCTCGATGGCGGCCCGCAGGCCCGCCCCGCCCGCGCCGATCACCAACACGTCGTAGCTGTGCCGCTCAACCTCTGTCATCGCTGTCTCGCTATCCGTTCAAAAGTCGCAAAGTCCGCTGGTAACCAGGTGTTGCCGACGGGTTCTAGAAGAACCGCAGGTCGGTGATGATGTTCGCGGCGACGAGCCTGATGTAGAGGTCGGTGACGCCGATCCAGGCCAGCGAAGCCCAGGCGAGCTGCATGTGCTTGGCGTTGAGCTTGGACACGAAGGTCCACGCCTTGTAGCGCAGCGGGTGCTTGGAGAAGTGCTTGAGCCGGCCGCCGGTGATGTGCCGGCAGGAGTGGCAGGACAGGGTGTAGGCCCAGATCAACCCGACATTGACCAGCAGCACCAGCGTGCCGAGGCCCATGTGACCCCAGTTGCCCTGGTGGTCGCGGAAGGACATCACCAGGTCGGCGGTGAGGATGATCGCGAAGACGAACGCGATGTACCAGAAGTACCGGTGGATGTTCTGCATCACCAGCGGGAAGCGGCGCTCACCGGTGTACTTGCGGTGCGGCTCCGGCACGGCGCAGGCCGCAGGAGAAGCCCAGACCGCGCGGTAGTAGGCCTTCCGGTAGTAGTAGCAGGTGACCCGGAAGCCCATCGGGAAAATGATGATGATGATGGCTGGGGTGACCGGCGCGATGCTGCCGAACCAGCCCCAGCCGCTGCCCGGTACGCAGTTCCCGGTCAGGCACGGGGAGTACATCGGGGAGATGTAGGGCTCCCAGAAGTAGTCCTTGTTCGCGAAGATCGCCCAGGTCAGGTACACGACCATGACCAGGAGGAAGGCGAACGTGAACGCGGGGGAAGCCCACCAGCGATCGGTCCGTAGCGTACGAGCCTCGATCTGGGCGCGCCCTGGGGCGCCGACGCCAGTGGTCATGTTCTCCTCGTTCTACGCCCCCGAGGGGGCGTCATTGCCCAGTCAATGCCTGTGCCGGCCGACTCCACCTACTCCCTCGTCATCCGCGTCGAGCCACAGATTCCGGTCGTACGGTGTGTCCGGTACCACAACGACGTCGGGTTTACCACCATCGCCCACCCGCGGTTTCGGCGGGGTGGGCGCTTCGGCAAGCTCAACTGCATCGATTTCGAGACGTTCCACATCGTTGGCCAACCGGCGTACCGCGGTGGTGTCGCCGAAGTCCGACCGTAGGGCATCAACACAGTGCCTAAGCTGGCCAATCGACCGTCGCAGCTCGGCCATTTCGGTCGTCGTCCTCGTTGCCATGTCCGTCTCCACTCGCTGGTCGTCGATGCCTCGGCGAACCCCGTCGGTCACCTGTCCTGAACGCGAGAGTGCCCTGCTTGAGGCTCTGTGACAAGTCACACACGCGATGTGAACCACGCCAGGTTACCGGGTGCGGCGACCAGATGAATCGGACATCAGGATGATCAGGGAATGCCCTAGGCATGACCGGACAAAGCGGGGCCGGGTGGCCAAGCGGCGAGGCGGGGTGGTCGAGCGGCCGGGCCGGGCGGCCGCTCAGGCGGGCAGCGTGCCGGGAAGCCCTCAGGCGGGAGCCCTCAGGCGGGAGCCCTCAGGCGGGGAGCAGGGCGAGGGCCTCGGCGATCGAGTCGACGACCGGGACACCTCGGGTGGCCAACCGCTGCCGTGCCATCATCCCGGTGGTCACCAGCACACACCGCGCGCCGACATGCGCCGCCGCGTCCGCGTCATCGGTGACGTCGCCGATGACCAGTACGTCGGCACCGGCAAGGCCCTGGACGGCAAGGTGCTCGGCGAGGTGCTCGGCCTTCGACCCACCGCCGAGGTCCAGGCGCAGCCCGTCGATCCGGGCGAAGAGGTCGGTCAGCCCGTAGTCGGCGACCAGCGGGACGAGTTTGTGGTGGAACCACATAGACAGCAGGGACTGCGCACGCCCGGTGTCCCGCAGGCGGTGCAGCTCGTCCGGGACGCCGGACGCGAGCCGACAGATGTCCAGCAGGTCGTGGTAGGCGTCGTGGTAGATCTTGTCGATCAGCGCCCAGTCCGCGCCGGTCACCTCGCGGCCGAGCAGTTCGGCGTAACAGTCCCGCAGCGGACGACGGTAGATCGCGCGCCAACGATCGAGATCGATCGGAGCCAGATCGTACTGGGCGCACACCCGGTTCACCGCGAGTACCACGGCGTCGTTGTCGTCCAGGATGGTGCCGTTCCAATCCCAGACGATGTGCTTGACCTCAGTCAACCCTGCTCGTGTCAATCCCGGCTGCCCTACCGGCGCGACCTCTGTCAACTCCACGAGATCACCCTAATAGGCGACATCAGAGGACTTACACCAGCTTTTCCGGGTAGGCGGCGGCCCGTTCGGCACCGCCGCCCACCCGGTCGTCAGCCGGGAGTCAGGCGGGATAGGGGAACGCGAGGAAGCAGTTCGGCGCCCTGGCCTGCGCCGGATCGAGCGCGTTGAGCGTCTCCTGGATCGTCACCTGGTCGTAGGCGAGGTCCGCGTGATCGACGGAATCGTTCGGGCAGACACTCTGCACATACTCGTCCGTCACCCCCGGTTCGTTGATGAACGAGGAACCGACGGGAGTCACCACGGTCTCGTTGAGGGTTTCGATCACCGTGTAGTCGACCCCGGCCTGCGCGATCGGGCCGGAATCCAACGGGCCGAGGAAAGCAGAGCCGGTCTCCTGGTCGACACAGGCATCACACAATGAGCCGAGGAACTTGTTGGCACCGGGGAAGAACGCCGCCAACGCGGTCAGACCGTCCAGGGTGGTGCCATGCGTCGTCGGTGAAAGACCGACGTAGCTGTGCACGTTCTGCGCGCCATTGAGCACCTTGAGGTAGTACTCACCGAGCAGTCCGCCCTGCGAGTGGCCGACCAGGTCGACCTTGCTCACCCCGGTCGCCTGCTCGACCTTGCTGACCAGCGCGGCAACCTGCTGCGCCGAGGTCGCCGACGGGCCGATGGCCTGGATCAGCGAGCCGGCGGTGCCACCGTAGTTGAGGCTGAAAACGCAATAACCGGCATTCGCCAAAATAGGTGCCAGCGCGCCGAAATCATCCTCCATTACCGAAAACGTGCCAGGAATGAGCACCACCGGATACGGATGCTCCGCACTCGGTTTACAGGAGAAATTGTTCGTCCCCGGCGGGGAGGCGTCGGGATTGCTCGCGGCGGCAGCTGCACCGGCCACGATATTGGGTTGAACCGGATAAGTCGCGGCGGCGGCCGGCTGGGCGAGCCCACCGATGAGCAGCGCGGCAGCAGCTATCAGTACGCCACCAGCCAGGGGGAACCGTCGAATGCGCAATGCGGCCTCCTCGTCGTTGAGGTGCTCGGTACGCAAGTTACTCGCGCGTAGAACCAGAGAGTAAGTTTCCGACGGGTAACCGTCAAGCAATCACAGTTAAACACCATGAACGGCAGCAAGGATCAGCTGAAGAATTGATTCAGTTGCCAAAAATACCGGTCATCGCCGCCGTCCCTTTCGGGCCAATTACGGCTGAACGCCCGCTGGCGGCAGCTGACGGAGGAATTTCTCGGCAGCGGACTTGCCGTTGGCGAACAGCAGCCCTTCCTGTTCAGCGGTGAGGTCGAAGTCCAACGTCGATATCCCGGCCGTATCGACGAAGACGGTCCGCTGGTTGACCCCCTCCTCCGCGAGACCGTACTGGTTCCAGTCCCCCATCAGGGTGTGCAGCGAATGCAGCGCGATCCCGAGGGAGGTTTTGACCGGCTGGTCGTTGTGCACCGGCTGGCCCGACAGCTTGATCCCCCAGGTCGGCCAGCGCTGCACACGTCCGTCGGTACGGTCGAAGATCGTGATCGGGAAATTCGACAGCAGCCCGCCGTCCACCCAGGTAACCGCGCCGCCGGCGGCCGGCGCGAACTCGACCGGCCGGAAGAAGAACGGAAACGACATGGACGCACGCACCGCATCGATGATCAACTGGTCATCGGCGACCGCGCCGTACTGCGGATAGTCCCAGGGCAGCCGAACCAGGCAGCGCCGCGACAGGTCGCTGGTGTTCACGACGAGCGAATACCGCTGGTAGGGCGCCAATGAGGTATCCGGATCCTCCAGCCGCAGCTGCCCGAAAGTGGTGATCCCGGTTTCCGCCAGCAACCCCCCAAGCCATTCGTAGAGATACTTCCCGGTGTGCATACCCTCGTGGATCATCAGCTCGGCCCCCTCACCGAGGGGGCCGGTGAGATGCCCGGCGACCGTCGCATCCTTGAACTTGTGGTATTCACACGAGTTCATCGCCGATTGCAGCTCACGCAGATCTCGTCCGGCCTTTTGATAGGTCGCGACGAGCGCGGCCACGATCGCCCCCGCACTGGTACCCGCGATCCGCTCGAACCGGTAGCCGGCCTCGTAGAGCACCAGCACGGCGCCGAGCAACCCGATCCCCTTGACGCCACCACCTTCCAGGACGAGGTCGACGCTGCTGCGTTGCGTGGTCATCGGTGGCATCCTCTTCGCTCGTCCGGAACTCTTCGGCCGCTTACCCGTCAACTGTCTTACCAGTTAGTTGCCCGAACAGTTCGCGGTGTTACTTAACCGAGCGAATCGGTCGGCGGCAGGTCGAGGAGGTCGGTTTCCTGGCCGAAGTCGCGGAGTTCGGACTTGACCACCCGGTAGGAGAGCCCCTCCGAATAGCCCTTGCGGGCCAGCATGCCAACCAGACGGCGGATCGCGGTGAGTTCGTCGGCGGGGACGGTGCCGCGCAATCGCTTGCGGACGAGTTCGCGGGCCCTGGCCTCTTCGGCCTCGGAGTCGACGGCGGAGACCGCCTCGGCGACAACCTCGTCGGCGACGCCCTTGCGGCGGAGTTCGATCGACAGAGCCTTGCGGGCCAGGCCTTGATAGTTGTGCCGAGAGCGGACCCACAACTCGGCGACTGCCGCGTCGTCGATGAGGCCGACCTCGTGCAGCCGGTTGAGGACTCGCTCGACGATGTCCTCCTCGATCCCACGCTTGATCAGCTTCTCGCGCAGTTCCGCTCGGGTTCGCGGGCTCGCGGTGAGCAGGTTCAGGCAGTAGTCACGGGCAGCGGTGTACGGATCTGATGGTGGGCCGGCCCGGTTGCCGTCGCGGGACCGACCGGTGCGGGTTCGACCGGTTTTGGCCGAACCCGCACCGGACGACCCGGTGTCGGTCGATCTGGTATCGATCGACTCTGGGTCGGGTGACTCAGTGTCGGACGATCCGGCGCCGTTTGTCCTGGTGCCGAATGTCCTGGTGCCGGCCGAACCAGCACCGATCGAGCTGATGCTGATCGGGCCGGTTGGCTCGGCGCCGTTCTCCTGGCGCTGCGTGCGATTCCCGCGACGGCCCCGGTGTGGTGCGGACATGCTTGATCAGGATTCCGCTCAGAACTCCACCGGGGCGGCCGGCGCGGCGTCGGTGTCGAGCTTGGGACCGATGTCGAGCTTTTCCTTGATCCGCTTCTCGATGTCGTTGGCGACGTCCGGGTTCTCCTTGAGGAACCGGCGGGCGTTTTCCTTGCCCTGGCCCAACTGATCGCCCTCGTAGGTGTACCAAGCCCCGGACTTGCGCAGGATGCCCTGGTCGACGCCCATGTCGATGAGCGAACCCTCGCGGCTGATGCCCTGACCGTAGAGGATGTCGAACTCGGCCTGTTTGAACGGCGGGGACACCTTGTTCTTGACGACCTTGACCCTGGTCCGGTTACCGACGGCCTCGCCGCCGTCCTTCATGGTCTCGATGCGACGGACGTCCAACCGGACGGAGGCGTAGAACTTCAGCGCCTTACCACCGGTCGTCGTCTCAGGTGATCCGAACATCACACCTATTTTTTCGCGGAGCTGGTTGATGAAGATCGCGGTGGTGCCGGAGTTGCTCAGCGCACCGGTGATCTTGCGCAGCGCCTGGCTCATCAACCGGGCCTGGAGACCGACGTGGTTGTCGCCCATCTCGCCCTCGATCTCGGCGCGGGGCACGAGTGCGGCCACCGAGTCGACGACCAGGATGTCCAGCGCGCCGGAGCGGATCAGCATGTCCGCGATCTCCAGCGCCTGCTCACCGGTGTCGGGCTGGGAGACCAGCAGCGCGTCGGTGTCGACGCCGAGCGCCTTGGCGTACTCCGGGTCCAGCGCGTGCTCCGCGTCGATGAACGCGGCGATGCCGCCGGCCTTCTGCGCGTTGGCCACCGCGTGCAGCGCGACGGTGGTCTTACCACTGCTTTCCGGACCGTAGATCTCCACGACCCGGCCGCGTGGAAGGCCGCCGATGCCCAGCGCGACGTCGAGCGCGATGGAGCCGGTCGGGATGACGGCGATCGGTGGACGGTTCTCGTCCCCGAGACGCATCACCGACCCCTTGCCGTACTGCTTGTCGATCTGGGCAAGGGCCAGTTCGAGCGCCTTGTCCCGGTCGGGTGCCTGTGCCATCGGAACTTCCACCTCGTTGAATCGTGTCTTGTCGGTCGGTTGGGCAGTTGTGCTTACCTGCTTTGCCACCCCGTATGCCGGGCTGATCGGGATGACCTGCTCGACGCTACGGGTGAGGACCGACGATTTCAGACCTGACCGACGATCTGTGGATCGTTGACCTCACTGTGGACAACACACTAGCCCGAACAGGTGTTCGATCAAAAAGTGACACGCCCATCGACCGGGGTTATTCGGTTCGTCCCTGCTCAGCGCGGGCAAGGCCATCTGAACGCCGGGTCAGCGCCGGGATTCCGGGATGTCGAACTCGTCGCACACCGCTTGCCAGATCTGTTTGGGCTCGACACCGCCGTCGAGGGCCTTGTCGACCGTCCGGCCGCCGAGGGCGCCGAAGACGTGGTCGGCGCTGATCGCGGCGGCACGTAGTTCGCCGAATTCCTCGTCCATCAGCTTGCGGAACACCGTGATACGCATCGCCGGGAAGCGTACGGCCCCGACCCGATCGGTTGGGTCACCGGGCCGGGAGTCGGGCGAAGGAGTTGGGAGAGGGAGTCGACCGGAGGTCGGAGGTCGGGTCAGGTGCCGGGCTGGACGTTGCGCTGGAAGTAGTCGGCGAGCTGGCCCGCGGTGAGGTCGGCCTGGCTGGTGGTGAGGATGCCGAGAACCGAGGAGCCCTGCACCGAGAAGACGAGTACCCCGGTGTTGCCGACGACGCTGGTCTCGTAGTGGCCGCTGAGGGTGTTGCCGGTCCAGTCGGCCTGCACGACCGAATGGGAGCGGGGCGGTAGCAGTACCTCCATGATGGACGCGGGCGTGGTGTTCTGGCTGCCTTGCTGGTAGACGACGCGGTAGGAGGCGCTGTCGGTGAGCTGGCAGGTGACCACGTTCGAGCCGTGGGTGGGGATGCCGGTGTCGACACCGCCGGTGCCGTTCACGCATTGCGCGTGCTGGGGAACGGAGCCCGCGAGCTGCCGCATGCAGGGGGTGAAGCCCTGCGCGTCCGGGGTGTTGCCGGGTTGGCAGCTCGCGGTCGTCCGGCCGGAGCCGTTGCCGAACCAGATGATGCCGCCGACCACGGCCAGCGCCACCACGACGGCCGCTGCGATGCCGATCAGCAGGGGTTTGCGCCTGCTGCCCGACTTCGGTTTCTCCTCGGGGGTGCCGGGGCGCTGCTGCTGTTGTTGTTGGTAGGGCGGCTGGTTCGGCCGTTGGTAGCCGGGGTTGGCGGACAGTGGGCCGTTGGTCGGCAGTGGGCCGCTCGACGGGTAGTTGGCGGTGGCGAAACCGCCGCTGGAGGGCTGGAATCCGCCGCTCTGTGGGAAGTTGGGGTAGCCACCGCTGGGTGGGCCGACCTGGTGCGGGCCGCTCTGCTGAGGGCCGGTCTGATGAGGGCCGGTCTGGCGCGGGCCGGCTTGCTGCGGGCCGGACTGACGCGGGCCAGGCCGAGGTGGGGCCATGGGCGGGGGTGAGGCGACGGGTTTCATCGTGGGGCGGGTCGGGCCGACGTCGGGCAGCGGGTCGGGGTGGAAGTCGGCCGGGGTGGCGGTGGCGTCGGGCGTTGCGGCGAGTGCGCCGAACGCGATCGCGAGTTCCGGTTGGTCGATGGTGATCGGCCGCAGGTCGAGGTGATCGTCGATGATCTTGCCGACCAGCGGCATCCGGCTGGAACCGCCGATGAGATAGGCGCCGAGCAGGTTGCCCTGGATGAGGCCGGCCGCGCTGATGGTCGTTTCGAGGAGTTCGACGCTGCGCAGCAGGCTGGGGCGGATCAGCGCGTCGAGTTCGGTGCGGCTGACGTCGGCGTCGTCGAAAGGTTGGGGCATCGGCACGGTCGCGAGTCGCTGGGTGGCCAGCTTCTCCTTGGCGATCCGGACCTGTTCGCGCAGTTCGCGCTGGGCGATGCGGTCCTCGACGGACTCCGGCCGCAGCAGCCGCTGCCAGTGGCTGGGGTCGCGGTGCGAGACGGCTCGCCCGAGGTATTCCAGCAGCGCCTGGTCGACGGCGTTGCCGCCGAGGTCGGTGAGGCCGTCCTCGGCGAGCACGACGAGGCCGTTGTCGGTGGCGCCGAGTACCGAGCAGGTGAAGGAGCCGGCGCCGAAGTCGTAGACGGCGATGGCCTGGCCGGGGCTCAGGTGCTGGTCGGTCGCGGAGGTGAAGTGTGTTGCGGCGGCACGGGATTCGGGGATCAGGATCGGGTCGCCGGGCAGGCCGGCGAGGCGCGCGGCGGACAGCAGCACGTTGCACCGGGCGGCGTCCCACTGGTCGGGGTGGGTCAGGCGCAGTTCGTCGGGGGCGCGGCCGTCGAGTTGCGGGACGGCCTCGCCGACGATCCGGTGCAGTAGGGCGCCAAGCAGGTGGGTCACCGAGATGATCGAGTCGCCGAGTAGCAGGGTGCCTTCGTCGATGCGCCGTTTCGGTTGCGGTTCGAACCGGGCTGGGTCGGTCCTGGCGCGGGTTTCGGCGGCGCGGCCGACGATGAGCTGGCCGTCCTGTTCGTCGGCGAACACGCAGGAGGGCATGACCTCGACCAGCCTGGGTGGTTGGTCGCCTTCGGCGAGTACCGCGACGGTGTTGGCTGTGCCGAGGTCCACCGAGAGCACGTTCACCTGAGCTGATCCTCCATGTTCCCGCCAACCGCCTGCGCAACCGGCACAGATCCTTGCATGTCCGAGGGGCAAGCCTCTGCCGATCTGTCGTTTTCGCTGGTCAGGAGGGGTTGACAGCCGACTGTCGGTGCGGTGGTTCAGGATGGTGGGGTGGCTGACGACGTAATGGAACTGTTCTCGCCGGCGACCCGGCAGTGGTTCCGGGGTGCGTTCGCCGCGCCGACCGACGCGCAGCGCGGTGCCTGGCGGGCGATCGCGGCCGGCGACCATGCGCTGGTCGTCGCGCCGACCGGTTCGGGCAAGACGCTGGCGGCTTTTCTCTGGGCGCTGGACCGGTTGGCGACCGAGGAGCGGCCGGCTGATCCGCTGCGTCGGTGTCGGGTGCTCTACATTTCGCCGTTGAAGGCGCTCGCGGTGGATGTCGAGCGCAATCTGCGGGCGCCGCAGGCCGGTATCCGGCAGGCGGCGATGCGGTTGGGTGAGCCGGAGCCGAGGACGACGGTCGGGATGCGCACCGGGGACACTCCGGCCAGTGAGCGCAGGGCGTTCGCCAAGGCGCCGCAGGATGTGCTGGTGACCACGCCGGAGTCGCTGTTCCTGTTGCTCACCTCGTCGGCGGGTGAGTCGCTGCGCGGGGTCGAGACGGTGATCCTCGACGAGGTGCATGCGGTGGCCGGGACGAAGCGCGGCGCGCATCTGGCGCTGTCGTTGGAGCGGCTGGACACCTTGTTGGACTCCCCTGCCCAGCGGATCGGGCTTTCCGCGACGGTTCGGCCGGTCGAGGAGATCAGTGCGTTTCTGGCCGGCGGGCGGCCGGTTCGGGTTGTCGCGCCGAAGAACACCAAGACGGTGCGGGTCCGGGTGGAGGTGCCGGTGCCGGATCTGGCCGAGTTGGACGCGCCGGCCGCGCGGGATGCCGAGGACGGTCTGACCAGTCTGCCGGTGTCGGGTGGTATCGGGACGTTGGAGGAGATCGCGGGTCCCGGTTCGGGTGGGGTGCGCAGGGCGTCGATCTGGCCTGCGGTTGAGCGGCGGATTCTGGATCTGGTGTCCGCGCACCGATCGACGATCGTGTTCGCGAACTCGCGGCGGTTGGCGGAGCGGTTGACGACGCGGCTGAACGAACTGCGCGCGGCGGAGTTGGCCGAGGTGCCGGATCTGGACCGGTTCCCCGCGGAAGCGGTGGGCCAGTCCGGGATCGCGCAGGGCGCCGAGCCGGTGATCGCTCGCGCGCATCACGGGTCGATGTCGCGGGAGCAGCGGACGAGTGTCGAGGAGGCGTTGAAGTCCGGGCAGTTGCCGTGCGTTGTCGCGACCTCCTCGCTGGAGCTGGGTATCGACATGGGTGCGGTGGATCTTGTCGTGCAGGTGGAGGCGCCGCCGACGGTCGCGTCCGGGCTGCAGCGGGTCGGTCGGGCCGGTCACCAGGTCGGGGCGATCTCCTATGGTGTGGTGTTTCCGAAGTTTCGTGGTGATCTGGTGTCCTGCGCGGTGGTGGCGGAGCGGATGGCCGGTGGGTCGATCGAGGCGTTGCGGTATCCGCGTAACCCGTTGGATGTGTTGGCGCAGCACATTGTCGCGATGGTCGCGGTGCGGCCGTGGACGGTGACCGAGCTGTCGGGGGTGGTGCGGCGGGCCGCGCCGTTCGCGGGGTTGCCGGATTCGGCGTTGTACGCGGTGCTGGACATGTTGGCCGGGCGTTATCCGAGTGCGGATTTCGGTGAGTTGCGGCCGAGGATCACCTGGGACCGGGTCGACGGTGAGCTGCGGGGGCGGCCGGGTGCGCAGCGGCTGGCGGTGACCTCGGGCGGCACGATCCCGGATCGCGGGCTGTTCACGGTGAGCACTCCGGCCGACGAGCAGGGGCACGGGTCGCGGGTCGGTGAGCTGGACGAGGAGATGGTCTACGAGTCGCGGGTGGGGGATGTGTTCCTGCTCGGGACCTCGTCGTGGAAGGTGGAGGACATCACCCATGACCGGGTGATCGTCAGTCCGGCGCCGGGTCAGGCGGCGAGGATGCCGTTCTGGAAGGGTGACGCGCCGGGTCGGCCGTTGGAACTCGGTAGGGCGCAGGGGAAGTTCGTCCGGGAGATCGTGGCGGCCAGTGCGGCGGATGCCCGGTTGCGGGCGAACACGGCCGGTCTCGATGAGTGGGCGACGGACAATCTGCTGGCGTATCTCGCCGAGCAGAAGGCCGCGACCAAGCATGTGCCGGACGACAGGACCATTGTGGTGGAGCGGTTCCGGGACGAGCTTGGTGACTGGCGGCTGGTGGTGCATTCGCCGTTCGGGGCGCAGGTGAACGCGCCGTGGGCGCTGGTCGCGGCGGCGAAGCTGACCGAGCGGCGTGGGGTGGCGCCGCAGGTGATGCATTCCGATGACGGGATCGTGCTGCGGTTGCCGGACGCTCTTGACGATGAGGGTGACGAGTTGCCGCCTGCCGCCGAGGATCTGCTGATCGACCCGGAGGAGGTCGAGCAGTTGGTGGTGGCCGAGGTGGGTGGTTCCGCGCTGTTCGCGGCCAGGTTCCGGGAGTGCGCGGCGCGGTCGCTGCTGTTGCCGAGGCGTGATCCTCGGCGGCGGACGCCGTTGTGGCAGCAGCGGCAGCGGTCCGCGCAGCTGCTCAGTGTGGCGGCGAAGTATGAACAGTTCCCGGTGGTGTTGGAGGCCATGCGGGAGTGTTTGCAGGACGTCTACGACGTGCCGGGGCTGCGGGAGCTGATGGCCGATATCCGGGGGCGCAAGGTGCGGGTGGTGGAGGTGGCGACGCCTGCTCCGTCGCCGTTCGCGCGCAGTCTGCTGTTCGGCTATGTCGGGATGTTCCTCTACGAGACCGACGCGCCGCTGGCCGAGCGGCGCGCTGCGGCGTTGTCGCTGGATACCGCGCTGCTGGCGGAGCTGCTCGGTTCGGAGGCGATCAGGGAACTGCTCGATCCGGAGGTGCTCGCCGAGATCGAGGCCGACCTGCAGCGTCTGTCCCCTGCCCGGCGGGCCCGCGATCTGGAGGGTGCCGCGGATCTGTTGCGGTTCATCGGTGATCTCTCGACCGAGGAGGCGCTGGCACGGGGTGTGGCGCCGGAGTGGTTGGCCGAACTCGGCTCCGCGCGACGGGCGATCCGGGTCAGGATTGCCGGCGAGGATCGGTGGATCGCGATCGAGGACGCCGGGCGGGTGCGGGACGCGCTGGGGGTCGCGTTGCCGGTCGGGATACCGGAGGCGTTCACCGAACTCCTCGCCGATCCCCTCGCCGACCTGCTGATCCGGTATGCGCGCTGTCGGGGGCCGTTCGCGCCTGCCGAGGCGGCGGCCCGGTTCGGGCTGGGTGTCTCGGTGGTGACCGGGGTGCTGGAGCGGTTGGCGGGGATGGGCCGGCTGGTGCGCGGTGAGCTGCGGCCGGTGCGTGAGTCCGAGCGTCGGCCCAGCGGTATGGAGTACTGCGATGCCGAGGTGCTGCGCCGGTTGCGGCGGGCGTCGCTGGCGAGGTTGCGGGCCGAGGTCGAACCGGTCGAGCAGGCCGCGCTGGGTCGGTTCCTGCCGTCCTGGCACGGTGTCACCGCGCACCGGAAGTCCACTGGGGGCGGTCGGCTCGGCAGTCTGCGGGCGGCGGCGAGCGTCGAGGACGTGCTGAACGTCATCGAGCAGCTGGCCGGGACGCCGTTGCCGGCCAGCGCGGTGGAGTCGCTGATCCTGCCGGCCCGGCTGCCGGGTTATTCGCCGGCGCTGCTGGATGAGCTGACCGCGAGTGGTGAGGTGAGCTGGACGGGCTGCGGTTCGCTGGCCGGCGGGGACGGTTGGATGGTGTTCGCGCCGAGCGACGTGGCCGGGCTGCTGTTGCCGGAGGTCGAGGAGGACGTGCCGGACAGTCCACCGCATCGCGCCGTGCTGTCCGTGTTGGACGGTGGGGCGCTGTTCTTCCGGCAGCTCGGTGATCGGGTGGGCGCGCGGCTGGCCGAGGAGGGCGAGCAGCCGCCGGACGATGCGGCGCTGGTCGCGGCGGTGTGGGATCTGGTCTGGGCCGGGCTGGTCACCAATGACACGCTGGCGCCGCTACGTTCGGTGCTGTCCGGTGGTGGCGCGCACAAGCCGCGCCGGTCGGCGCCACGTGGCCGGTATGCCCGGCTGCGGACCCGGCCGACCATGCCGAGTCGGCTCGGCCCGCCGACGGTTGCCGGCCGCTGGTCGCTTGCTGTCGAGCGGGTCGACGATCCGACAAGGCGGGCACATGCGCGGGCCGAGGCTTTCCTTGAGCGGCACGGCGTGTTGACGCGGGGTGCGTTGGACACCGAGCGGGTCACCGGCGGGTTCAGCGGGGTGTACAAGGTGTTGCGGGCGATGGAGGAGTCCGGGCAGGTCGTGCGCGGCTATGTGGTGGAAGGTCTTGGCGCGGCACAGTTCGCGGCGCGTGGCGCGGTCGACCAGCTGCGCGCGTTGTCCCAACCGGATGGTCCGACGCCCGGTCAGACGCCGGGTGTCGTCGTGCTCGCGGCGGCCGATCCGGCGCAGCCCTATGGGGCGGCGTTGAGCTGGCCGGGCGCGATCGGCGATACCAGGCATCGGCCGGCACGCAAGGCGGGTGCGCTGGTGGTGTTGGTGGACGGGGTGCCGGTGCTGTATGTCGAGCGGGGCGGGAAGTCGCTGCTGTCCTTTACCGAGGCCGACGACGCCCTGCATGCCGCGGCGCAGGCGTTGGCGCGGGCGGTGCACGACGGTTGGCTCGGCGAGTTGGCGGTGCAGCGGGCGGACGGCGCGGCGGCGTTGACCTCGCGGTTGGCGGATGTGTTGCGGGAAGCCGGTTTCCGGGCGACGCCGAAGGGCCTGCGGCTGCGTGCCTGAACCTGGTTGGTGGTCGGGCTATGTGGCGGGCTCGGCCAGCGGGCCGGTCGCGTAGTAGGTTTCGCAGGTCGAGCCTGCCAGGTCGGTGTCGACCTCGAGCACGGATGTGCCGTCGGTGGCGGGCAGGATCGACGGGCTGAAGTTCTTGCAGCCGGTGTTGTTCACCCCGGCGACGGCGATCGGTGCCGGGATCTCGTACCAGGTTCCGTTGCCGAGGTTGTCGTTGGCCAGGATGGTGGCGCCGTTCTCCGGGGAGATGCTGCCGTCGTTGTTCACCAGCATCTCGCTGATCACCAGTATCGTCCCCTGTGGACCGGGTCCCGGACTCCAGGCGATGTTCGGGGTGTGCCGGGCGTATTTGCCGTCCGCGGTGCGGATCACCGTGCCGAGGTCGAGCGAGTCACCGTAGTCCCAGCCGTCGGCCGAGGTGCGGTAGTAGATGCTGCACAGGTGCACTTTGTCGTTGTTGCACACCTCGTACACCATGAAGTAGGTGCCGTTGGGTAGCCGGATCTCGTTGGCCATGCCCGGTCGCACGCTCCAGGTGTCGCTGACCACGGTCTCCCGGTAGTCCATCCAGTGCACGCCGTCGGTCGAGTGGACCTGGACGAGCTTCTGGTCGTGGTTGGCCTTGTCCGTCTCGTCGGAGTAGAACGCGACCAGTGAGCCGTCGGCCGCGACGGAAAGGCTTGGCTCCCAGGTGTTGTACTCGCTGACGGCGTCCGCGATGTCGGAGACGAACTGCCAGGTGGTGCCGTGATCGCTGCTGGCCCACAGTCGCTGCCGGGTGGTGTGCTGGGTGATCGCGCCGGAGTAGCCGACGGTGTCGGCCCACAGGACCGTGCCGGCCGGCATCGCGCCGACCGCCGAGGGCAGTTCGTACAGGGTCGAGCAGCAGATTCCGTCGCCGTTGGTGGCGTCCGGGTCCTTGATGACGGCGATCTGGTGGAAGGTGAGCCCGTTGTCGGTGCTGGCCTCGATGACGCCTTCGCCGTTGTTGTTCTGCACGGTGGTCAGGCTGGCCAGCAGCATGCCGTTGGCCGAGCCGCTGTGCGCCAACCTGATCACGCGGGGGTAGGAACTCCCGCCCGCGTAGAGGGTGTGCCGTGGCGGCGGTGGCGGTGCGGCCTCGGCGGCCTCGCTGGTCGTTGGGGCGACCAGCACGCCGGCGATCAGCATCGTGCCCAACAGCATCGCGTGACCTCGCACGACAACCACCGCCTTGGTTACGGTCGGTACTCGCTTGTCAGCCGGACGCTAAGGCCGGATCGGCGGTTCGACAACTCCAACCGTGGCTGACCAACCGGACGTGTCAGTCGGCTTCCGGTCCGATAACCGCAGATAGGGCCAATCGGGCACCACCAGGAGGACGCGAGGCGCAGCCGGAACTCTCTGCCGGTCATCGTGCTCAGCCCGCTCTCACGACAGCCAGGTACCGACACTCTCGGTCAGCAAGCGGCCGGCTTGACTTATGCAGGTAAATACCTGCATAGTGGTCCAGTGAGCGACGCCGACCTCGTTTTCAAGGCGCTGGCCGATCCGACGCGCAGGGCACTGCTGGACATGCTGCGCGAACGCAACGGCCAGACCCTTGGCGAGCTGTGCGAGCCCCTTGCGATGGCCCGACAGTCCGCGACCCAGCATCTTGACCTGCTGGCGGCGGCGAATCTCATCGCCACTGTCCGCAAAGGACAGAAGAAGCTGCACTACCTCAATCCGGTCCCGCTCTGGGAGATCCAGGAACGCTGGATCGAGAGGTTCGAACAACCGCGCCTGCGCGCGCTGAGTGCCATCAAACACCGAGCCGAGGAGGACGCCATGGCTGACCGGCCACGGTATGTGTACGTCACCTACATCGCCAGCTCACCGGAGCGGGTGTGGACCGCCCTGACCGACGCGGACCTCAGCGCCGAGTACTGGGGACACAGCAACATCTCCGACTGGCGGGAAGGCTCCACCTGGGAGCACCGGCGTGTCGACGGCTCCGGCATCGCCGATGCGGTCGGCACCGTACTGGAGGTCGTGCCACCACACCGGCTCACGATGACGTTCGATGCCCCTGGCAGCAATCCCCCGCACGGGCCGTCGACGGTGACCTTCGAGATCGAGCCGTACCAGGAGATCGTCCGGCTCACCGTCACCCACGAGAATCTTGTCGACGACGACGCCCTCAGCGCGGTCTCCGCCGGCTGGCCCGCCGTGTGCGCCAACCTCAAATCCCTACTGGAGACCGGCCGGGTACTCCCCAGCGCGCCGTGGGAGATGCACGCCGAACCGCGGGACGCCCAGATGGCCCGCAACGATGCGAAGGCCTCGGAATCCTGACCTTGTCGGCACTGGCGACGGCCGGTTCGTCGTCCCGCTCGGAATACCGGTGGGATCCATCGATGCCCCTGAAGCCATGTGGTCCCGGTCACGGTTGACACTGGTCAGGGTGACACGTGCCCGCGAGTCGACACCGTACGTCGAACTCGACCGCGACCAGTGGAGCGAGCTGCGCGCGGCAACGCCGCTGCCGTTGACCGATGCCGAACTCGACGAGCTGCGGGGGCTGGGTGAGCCGATCTCGCTCGACGAGGTGGCCTCGATCTTCCTGCCGCTCTCGCGCCTGGTCAACCTGCAGGTCGCGGCCCGCCAGCGCCTACACGAAACGACCAGCACCTTCCTCGGCCGAGAAGCCGAACGAGTGCCGTTCGTCATCGGTGTCGCCGGCAGCGTCGCCGTTGGCAAGTCCACCACCGCGCGCATCCTGCGCACCCTGCTGTCTCGCTGGCCCAACCACCCTCGCGTCGACCTGGTCACCACCGACGGGTTCCTGCGGCCGACCGCCGAGCTTGAACGCCGAGGACTGATGAGCCGAAAGGGCTTCCCGGAGAGCTACGACCGACGGGCCCTGGTCCGATTCGTATCGGACGTGAAGGCCGGCAACGCCGAGGTGCACGCCCCGGTGTACTCGCACCTGAGCTACGACATCGTGCCCGGCGAGAGCCAGGTCATCCGCAAACCGGACATACTCATCATCGAGGGACTCAATGTGCTGCAACCGGCACCGCGGCTGTCGGTGTCGGACTTCTTCGACTTCTCGGTGTACGTCGACGCACATCTCCACGACATCCGGCGCTGGTACATCGAGCGGTTTCTCGCCCTGCGCACCGCGGCCTTCGCCGACCCCGCCTCGTACTTCCACAACTACGCCAGCCTGAGTGACGAAGAGGCCCGCAAACGGGCCGACTACCTGTGGACCGAGATCAACCAGCCCAACCTCATCGAGAACATTCGCCCTACCCGAGCCCGTGCCGCGCTGGTCCTGCAGAAGGGCCCGGATCATTCGATCGACCGGATCCGGCTGCGGAAGCTCTGAACGGAAGCCGTCAGGCTTCGTTCAGACGTTCCATACGAGGCGGATGACCCGGCGACCGTTGGTACACCGCGATGACATGCCTACGTAACGTAGCTGACATGTCCACCACTTGGTCGCGATCCACGGAATTGCTAGGCCATTCAGGTGACAGTGCCTAGTTATCGACTACCTACCGTAAGCAATCTTGGCGTGCGGAGCTGCGGCAATGCCCGTGGCAAGATCAGTTTTGCTTGCGACGCGGGCGTCCGAGAAAAAACGGCGCGCCGGGAACTGTTACGTGGGCCAAGTTCGCTCCGATAGAGCGGTTGACAGTGGCGACGGGGCCACGAGCGGTGCCCGAATAACCCGCGTAACAATCCACATGCGAACGAGTTTCCATCGACGTTCGATCATGCCTGGATTGATCCTGGCTCATTACTGATCGAATTCGGAAATTCGGACACCACACCTGGAAAACAGCACGTCAGGAAACTTCCACTGAACCATCCCGAAGATTCATGATCGGCATGAATCTGGAAACCCAGTCAGCGACCGGCAGTAGACGCAAGATGTGACCCAGTGTTCGACACGATACCGACCATTGACGTTATTTTCTTACCTCTTCGTAGTTCAGCCGGTAGGGAACCATGTCCTTTCTGGAGAAAGTAGTCATGACGCCGATCGCCAACAGAAGTGACGGACTTCCACCGCAAGGAACTGTGCTCACGCCCGAACAATGGCGGAGCAGGACGCTGTCCATCGTGATTCCCGCGCTGAACGAGCGAGTCAACATGCCGAAGGTCATGGCGACGGTCCCGGCGGAGGCGCTGGCCGCCGTGGGCTGTCAGGTGGAGGTCATCGTCGTCGACAACGGCTCAACGGACGGCACCGGCGAGGTCGCGGCCGAACTGGGCGCAACCGTCGTACTCCAGCCGACTCGCGGCTATGGTCACGCCTACCACGCAGGCTTCGCCGCGAGTAGTGGTGATCTGATCGCCACGGGTGACGCCGACTGTACCTATCCCTTCGACGCGCTGCCCGACATGTTGACGACATTCATCGACAGGCAGCTGCATTTCATGTCGACCAACCGCCTCGGTCGCCAGAACAGTCATGCGATGAAACCATCCCATGTCTTCGGCAACCGTGTCTTGACGGGGGTAAGCCGAAGTTTCTTCCGTGCGCCGTTCCGCGACTCACAGTCCGGAATGTGGTTGTTCCGGAGAGAGATCTGGGCCGACCTCGATGTTCGTTCCGGTGGAATGCCGTTTTCCCAGGAAATCAAGAACGAAGCCTACCTGAAGGGCTTGCGATGCGCCGAGATTCCGATCGAGTACCGCGTGCGCGGAGGTGACGTGAAGCTCAACGCGGTGAAGGACGGCCTGCGCAACCTCGGCCAACTCGTCGGGCACCGGTTACGCACCCGCCGCAGTCCCCTGGCCGGCCAGGGGGTCCACGGCTCCCACGCGCCGGAAATCTCCTGGGAATCCGCGTTCGACGAAGGTACGGGTTGACCGAGATGCGCCAACCGGCTCCTCCTGTCCGCACGTCCGAGGAAAGCCATGCGGAACCCGACCGCGCGGCCCAACCACTGTCGGACCGAGAAGCGCCCCGACCGCGCGTTCGGCGGGCCGGTACGTTGTGGTGGCTCGTTTCCTTCGGTGTTCTGGCTGTCGTGACCGCCGCACTGGCGGTGTGGTCGCCCGCGATGCAGACCTTCCTGCGTGATTCCTTCACCGAACTGCCGACCTCCTACACCGAGCTGTACTTCGTCGGGGACCCAACCGTGGTTGCCGGACCAGGGGGTCCGACCGTCTCGGCCAAGGTGACGATCGTCCGGCACGGCACCGGAAACGCCGTCGACGAGCACGTACTGGCGACGCTGGCCGCGACGGGCCAGCCGGACCGAACACACACCACCGTCGTGCCGGTCTCCATCGAGTCACCGACCACTGTGGACATATCACAGCCGCTGCCGGCCGGGACCGGACCGGTGACGCTCACCGTGTCACTCGCGGGCACCGTCGAAAGCGTGCACTACAAGGTCTCTCCCATTCCCACCGAGGGAAAGACGCCATGACCGGCTCGTCATCAACCGTCGTGGTCACCACCAGCTGGGACGACGGACACGAACTCGACTCTCGGCTGGCCACATTGCTGCACGACAACGCGATCCCGGCCACCTTCTACGTCGCGACCAGGAACGTCGAGATGGACCCGGCACGGCGACTCACCCCATCAGCTCTGCGGGAACTCGGCGAGGACTTCGAGATCGGCGGCCACACCTTGCACCACCTTCCGCTGACCAGCCTTGCCGACGACGACGCCCGCGAGGAGATGCGCGCCGGCAGAGCGGAGCTGGAGGACATCACCGGCCGCCAGGTCACCAGTTTCTGCTATCCGATGGGCGCCTACCGGCCCGTGCACACTCAGCTCGCCGGCGAGGTCGGCTTCACCGTGGCCCGCACCGTACGGCGCGGGCGGCTCGCCATGAACACGGCGCTGGAAATGGCGACCACGGTCAACGCCTACGCGCACCTCGTCGACGGCCCACAGGCGCTACGGCTGGCCGTCGGGAACCCCGTCAAGGCGGCGCGCTACTTCCGCAACTGGGACGAGCTGGCGATGTGCTGGTTCGACCGGTGTCTTGCGCGAGGCGGCGTCTACCACCTGTGGGGACACAGCTGGGAAGTGGACGAGCGCGGCGACTGGGACCGGCTGGCCAGAGTGCTCCGTTACATCTCCGCTCGACCGGGCGTCCGGTACGCGAGCAACGGCAGAGTGCCCGAACTGATGGGGGTCGCCTGATGTCCGTTTCACCCGTCATCCAGATCACCCCCTACTACCCGCCGCATCTGGGCGGGATGGAGAAGGTGGTCCGCGAGTTGGCGCTGCGGCAGCGAGCCGTCCGACCGGTCACGGTGCTGACCACGGCCGTTGGCGGCCAGGCGGGACGCACCGTCGAGGACGGCGTCGTGGTGTCCCGTCGACGGGCCGTCGAGGTGGCGCACACCGCGGTGGCACCGGGCATCCTGACCGCGCTGCTGCGGACACCCCGCGACGCCAGCTGGCATCTGCACGCTGCCCACGCCGTGCTACCGGAGCAGGTCGCGTTGGCCGCGCGCATCCGGCGACAGCGCTTCGTCGTGCACTTCCATCTCGACGTCGACCCGTCGGGTCGCCTCGGCTGGCTGCTGCCGCGCTACAAACGGCTGGTGTTCGGCGCGGTACTGAGGGCGGCGGCCGGCGTGATCGTGCTGACCACGGCGCAGGCGCGGTTCGTCGAGTCCACCTATCGCGTGCCGGCGGCACGGACGTTCGTGGTGCCCAACGGTGTCGCGGACGAGTACTTCCTGCCGGTTCGCCCAAGGTCGGTGGGGCCGTTGCGGTTGCTGTTCGTCGGCAGGCTCAGTCCGCAGAAGAACGTGGCCCGGCTGCTGCACGCGCTGGCCAAGGCGCGGTTGCCCATCGTGCTCGACGTGGTCGGCGACGGGGAACTGCGCTCGGAACTGGGTGACCTGGCTCGGCGGCTCGGACTGACCGGAGTGACCTTCCACGGCCGGTGTGACGGCGCCGAACTGGTGGCACGCTACCGCGCGGCGGACGCGTTCGTCCTGCCGTCGAACAAGGAGGGAATGCCCCTGGCGGCGCTGGAGGCCATGGCGGCGGGCCTGCCGGTGATCGCCACCCGCGTGCCCGGCAACGAAGAACTACTGGCCGGTGTCGGGCTGCTGGTCGAGCCGGAGCCCTCGGCGCTCGCCGACGCGCTCGACCTCGTCGCCGGCGATGAGGACCTCCGCGGCCGGTTGGCCGCCGGCAGTGCCGAGGCGGCGCGGCGCTACACCTGGGCGGTAGTCGCCGAGCAGGTCGCCAAGGTCTACCGGGAAGTGCTGTCGTGACCAACCCACGTCACGCCAGGTCGACGGGGCCGACTCTGGCGCTGTCCCGCCGGATGCTGCTGGTACTCGGCACGGTGCTCGCCTGCGTGATCGAACTGTCGCCCTGGCATCCCACGGAACTCGCGGTGGTGGCCGGCGGCTGGTTGGTGTTGGTCGCGCCGACGGTGCTGCTGCGCAGCCTGCTGCGGCCCGTACTGCCGAGCCGGGATGTCTGCTGGCTCGTGGCCGGCGGCTTCGCGGTGATCACGGCGATCGTGGTGGCGTTGTTGGTGAACACGCTGCTGCCGCTGGTCGGCCTCGACCGACCGCTGAGCACACCGTCGTTGGCGATCGCCTCGGCGCTCGCCGTACTCGGGCTCGCCGCCGTCGACCGGTGGCGTAGCGGGCCGACCGAGCCGGTACGGATGCCCTCGTTCGACGTACCGACCGGGATCGTGCCGGTGGCGCTGCTCGGCGCCGCCTGTCTGGTGTGCGCGGTCGCCGGGGCAATACGGCTGAACAACGGTTTCGGTTCGACCGGGAGTCTGGTGGACCTGCTGCTGATCGCCGCGCAGCTGGGGCTGGTACTCGTGCGGCACCGGACCTACGGTGGCGCGGTCACCGCGCTGGCGATCTACTGCGCCGCCGCAGCGCTGCTGCTGCTGACCTCGTTGCGGGGCTGGTACATCACCGGCCACGACATCCAACGCGAGTACCTGGTGTTCGAACTCACCAACTCGCTCCAGCACTGGAGTATCGCCGCTTTCCGGGACCCGTACAACGCCTGTCTGAGTATCACGCTGTTGCCCACTTCGTTGACTCGGCTCACCGACATCTCCGGGTTGTACGTGTTCAAGGTCGTCTTCCCGTTGTTGTTCGCGGTGACCCCGGTGCTCGTCTATCGGGCGGGTCGCAACCTCGCCGGCAAACCGGTTGCCCTGCTCGGCGCGATCTACTTCCTGGCCTTCCCCACCTTCTTCACCGACATGACGTTCATCGGGCGGCAGGAGATCGCCTTCCTCGTGCTCGGCTGCGCCATCCTGGTGGTCAGCGAGCGGGACGCGCCTGTCGTCTGCCGACGGATCCTGTTCGTCGCCCTGCTCTGCGGCATCGTGCTGTCGCACTACTCGACCACGTATGTGCTGATCGGCATGCTGGCGCTGGGCAAACTCGCCGGCCATCTGCTCCGACTGGTCGGTCCCGTTCGCAGGCGCCTTGATGATCGGACGCCACGAACCGCTACCGGCGCGCCACTGCTGACCTGGTGGATGGTGGGTGCCATCGCGCTGGCCGCGTTCCTGTGGACCGGGCCGGCCACCGATACCGCGCAGCAGGTGGAGATCACTACCGCGGGCACCGCGCAGGACATCTTCGATCCCGGTGGCCAGCAGGGTTCCTCGGACACCGCCTACAGCCTGTTCTCCGATCAACGGGTCACGCCGGAGCAACGGCTGCGGGCGTACGCCTCGTCCACTGCGGCCCAGGCACGCGCCGGCCGAGCCAGCGGTGAGTACGAGCCTCAGTCGGTGGTCGACAAGTACCCGGTTACCGTTGCTCCTGAACAAAACCTGCCGCTGACCGGCTTCGGACGAATGCTGAGCGCACTGGGCATCCCGGTGCCCGCGGTGAACAACCTCGTGCGCACGGTGTTCGCCGATGCGCTGCAACTGCTGCTCATCCTGGGACTGATCGGCACGGTCCTCGGCAAGGGAAAGGGTTTCCGGCCGAGCTACGACGCCTTCGTGCTGTCCATCGGTGGCCTCGCCGTGATCGCGCTGGAAACGTTGCTGCCACAGCTGTCCGTGGACTACAGCGTGCTACGCACCTTCCAACAGGGGCTGCTGGTGTTCGCGCCGTTCGTCGCCGTGGCGTCGACGTGGATCTTTCGCTGGCTCGGCCGCTGGCAGCTGCCGGCGGCGGCCACGCTCGCGCTGCTGTTCTTCCTGGACATCACGGGAGTGTTGCCTACGCTCGTCGGCGGCTATCCTGCCCAGCTGCAACTCGCCAACTCCGGTCAGTACTACGACATCTACTACGTACATCCGCAGGAGCGCACCGCGATCGTCTGGTTGGAGGCACGTTCCTCGCAGGACGCCCGCGACAACGTCCAGTCCGAGGTGCAGACCGACCGGTATACGTTCAGCCGCTTGCAGACTCTGATCAGCGGTCGGGCCGACGACGACATCTACCCCACCCTGGTTCGGTCGAATTCCTATGTATTCCTGGGTTTCACCACGGTCACCAAGGACCAGGCGACTCTCTTCTACGGGGGCGATCTGGTGACCTACCGGTATCCGGTGGGATTCCTCGACAGCACGAAGAACAAGATCTACAGCAGCGACGGCGCGAGCGTGTACCGATGAACGGAGACCACAGTATGCGGGTGTTGCTGGTGACGCACTACTTCCCGCCACATGTCGGCGGAATCGAGAACGTCGCATGGCAACAAGCCCGTCATCTGACCGAACTCGGCGTCGAGGTGACCGTGCTGACCAGCGGCAGTGAAACGGCGGATCACGGTTGCGACGAACGGATCCGGGTTGTCCGGGTGCCGGCTTACAACGGCCTAGAACGCCGAACCGGCATACCGTTTCCGGTTTTCGGTCCCCAGTTGTGGGCAGCCGCACGGCGCTGGGCGACATGGGCCGACGTGGTGCATGTCCACGACTGCCTCTACCTGTCCTCCTGGGCGGCCGCTCGGGCAGCGGCGCGCACGGCAACCCCGCTGGTGATGACCCAGCACATCGCGGTCGTCGACCACCCGATCGCGGCGGTCGGCACGGCACAACGAATGGTCTACGCCCTCGCCGGTCGCCGCCTGCTGACACAGAGTCGGCATACCGCCGTGGTCAACGGCGCCGTTGCCGATTTCGCTCGCGCGCTCGGCGCACGACCGGAAACCGTCCGGCTGATGCCCAACGGCGTGGACACCGCACTGTTCCGGCTGCCCACCGACGGGGCGGAGCGGGAGGCGATCCGGGCGCGGTTCGGCCTGCCGGCCGCAGGTGTCCTCGTGTTGTTCGTGGGCCGACCGGTGCCGAAGAAGGGGTATCGGATCCTGCTCGAAACCAGGCACCCGGACTATCACCTGGTATTCGCGGGCGAGCGGCCTGCCGATGCCCAGGACGTGCCCGGTGTGCTGCACCTCGGGCCGTTGCGGCCGGCTCAGCTCGCTGAGGTCTACCGGGCCTGCGACATCTTCGCATTGCCCTCGACCGCCGAAGGCTTTCCGCTGACCGTGCAGGAAGCCATGGCATCCGGTCTGCCGGTGGTGACCACCAACGATCCCGGTTATGCCAGCTACGGGTTCGATCCGTCCGGGATCGCGCTGGTGCCACGAGATTCCGCCGCGCTGCGGGCGAGCTTGCTCGACCTGGCGAGCGATGCGGACAAACGGCGATCGATGGGCGCCTACTCGGCACGTTACGCCACCGAGATGTTCTCCTGGCCGAAGCACGCGGAAACCCTTGCCACGCTGTACCGGGACGTGACGAGCGGACACCGGTCCACGGTCGACGACGGTCAGCCGGCTTCGTGATGACGCAGACACTGATCGGCAGGCGCGTCCCGGCAATGCGGGCGCCACTCGCGGGGCTTCGTCGCGACGCACTGGTACGCAACTCCTTTTTCCTCATGCTCACGACCGGGATGTCCGCCGCCGCCGGGTTCGTCTTCTGGGTCGAGGTGGCCCGGCTGTACTCGGTGACCGACGTCGGCCGCGCGACCTCACTGCTGTCGGCGGTCACCCTGCTGTGCTATTTCAGCCAGTTCGGCCTGAGTTCCAGCCTGGTCCGCTACCTGCCGACCAGCTCGAAGCGTGCTGAACACGTCGGGTCGGCGCTGACCATGGTGGCGGTGACGGGTGTGCTGGTGGCACTCGGGTTCGTCGCGCTCCTCCCGGTCGTCGCGCCGGAACTGTCATTCGTGACCGGCACGTGGACGCGCGTCGCGATGTTCGCGATCCTCACCATGTGCGCGGCACAGAACCTGTTGACCGACGCCGTGTTCGTGGCGTTGCGGGCCGCCAGGTACAACCTGCTCATCGACGGGGCGCTGATGGGCGCGGCCAAGCTGGTTCTGCCGTTGC
>DATATE010000211.1:0-127977 GCA_036268955.1 Pseudonocardiaceae bacterium | reverse complement strand
CCCCCCACGACCCTCCCGTATTGATCCACAGTAGACGGACAAGGCGGAGCGGCGGGCCTGCTCGATGGCAGCGGCTGATTAACTCGGTAGAGTTTCGCCGGCCGGGCTGTCACCATGCCGTCTTGTGGGATTCCTGGAGGCCGGCGGCCTCGCGTATCGCCTTTCCGACGGCCGGGAGCTGTTCCGGGGAGTCAACTTCCGGGTCGGCACAGGTCAGGTCGCGGCGCTGGTCGGCGCCAACGGAGCCGGCAAGACGACGCTGCTGCGCATCCTCGGCGGTGAGCTGACCCCGACCGACGGCGGCGTCGTCGTGCAGGGCGGGCTCGGGGTGATGCCGCAGTTCATCGGGTCGATCAGAGACGAGCGGACCGTCCGCGACCTGCTGTTGTCGGTCGCCTCGGCACCGCTGCGCGCGGCAGCGGCCGAACTGGACACCGTCGAGCTTGCGTTGATGGACACCGACGACGAGCCGACCCAGATGCGCTACGCGAACGCGTTGACGACCTGGGGCGAGGCGGGCGGCTACGAGGTCGAGGTCCTCTGGGACACCGTCACCGTCGCCGCCCTCGGGGTGGCCTTCGATCGGGTGAGATATCGCGGGGTGCGCACGCTGTCCGGCGGCGAGCAGAAGCGGCTGGTGCTGGAGACACTGCTGCGCGGCAGCGAGCAGGTGCTGCTGCTCGACGAGCCGGACAACTATCTCGACGTGCCGGGCAAACGCTGGCTGGAGGGACGCCTCGCCGACACCGGGAAGGCGGTGCTGCTGGTCAGCCACGACCGGGAGCTGCTGGCCACCGCCGCGACCACGGTGATCACGCTGGAAGCCGGCACGACCTGGGTGCACGGCGGCAGCTTCGGCAGCTGGCACGAGGCGCGGGCCGCACGCTGGGAGCGCGTCGCGGAACTGCACAAGCGCTGGGACGAGGAGCACGAGCGGCTGCGCCAGCTGGTGATCACCTTGCGCGTGCAGGCCTCGGTGAGCCCGGACATGGCCTCCCGCTACCACGCTATGCAGACCAGGCTGCGCCGCTTCGAGGAGTCCGAGCGGCCACCGGAGCTGCCCAAACAGGAGCAGGTCAAGCCGAAGCTGCGCGGCGGCCGGACCGGGGTTCGGGTGGTCACCTGCGAAGCGCTGGAACTGACCGGGCTGATGAAGCCGTTCGACTTCGAGCTGTTCTTCGGCGACCGGCTGGCCGTGCTGGGTTCCAACGGTTCGGGCAAGAGCCACTTCCTGCGGCTGCTCGGCGGTGGCGACCTCGCGCACACCGGGACCTTCAAGCTGGGCGCCAGGGTGGTCGGCGGGCTGTTCGCGCAGACCCACGAGCACGCGGACTGGCTCGGTAGGACCCTGCTGGACCTGCTCTGGCACGGCGAGGGCGACCGAAAAGGACTCGCAAGAGGCCCCGCGATGGCCGTGCTGAACCGCTACGGTCTCGGCGGATCGGCCGAGCAACGGTTCGAGACGCTCTCCGGTGGACAGCAGGCGCGCTTCCAGATCCTGCTGCTCGAACTGTCCGGCGCGACCCTGCTGTTGCTCGACGAGCCGACCGACAACCTCGACCTGACCTCGGCGGAAGCGCTCCAGTCCGCTTTGGAGGAGTTCACGGGGACGGTCGTCGCGGTCACCCACGACCGCTGGTTCGCCCGCTCGTTCGACCGGTTCCTGGTGTTCCGTTCGGACGGCTCGGTCGCCGAGTCGACCGAGCCGGTATGGGACGAAACCAGGGTGGTGCGCGGCCGCTGAACCACCCCGGATTTTTTCGGTGCCGTTGTTCGGTGTTTTCGCGTGTAGTTCTTGCTTGAGCGGGTACCCCCGCGCCGTCCCGCTGCTTGGGTACCGGCGGGGAGACCAGCCGAGGAGACCCGTGGGCACCGCAGGAGCCGAACAAGGCCACCAGTACGACTTCGCTATCGGCACACCGCTGGCCCCACTGCGGGCGCTGCGTGGCTGGTTGCGGACTCTGCTCACCGCGGAACCCGATGAGCTGGTGATCGACGTCGAACTGGTCGCCACCGAACTGGTCACCAACGCCTACGAGCACACCGACTGCCCGCTGGCCATCCGGATCCGCTGGCCGATCGGGGAGAAGCTGCTGCGGGTCGAGGTCGACGACGGCATCCCGAGCCGGCTGCCCGCCTCCGGCGCGTCCAGCCGGGGTGGTTTCCGGGGGCGCGGGCTGCTGATGATCGAGGGGATCTGCCGGGCCTGGGGTGTCGAAGCGCACGGGGGGCACAAAACCGTCTGGGCGGACGTCCCGCTGCGCTGACCCATGCGTCGCGCCGCGGCGGTTGCTTGACCTGGTGCGCCGCGCATCGCGCCGCGGCGGTTGCTTGACCTGGTGCGTTTAACTAGAGGCATCCACCGGTTGACCACGACGCCGGGTGCGGGCGAGGTGCGTGGAGGAGGATGAGCCGATGACCGAGCAGCCGAACCTGACGCTGCAGCGCACCCGCAACCCCTGGGGCCAGGGCGAGAAGCTGCGCACCGAGATCCTGGCCGCCAGCGCCCGGCTGCTGTCCGAACTCGGCGGCGAGGAGGCGCTGACCATCCGGGGCGTCGCCCGCGCGGTCGGCATCGCGCCGGCCAGCATCTACCAGCACTTCGCCGACAAGGCCGCGCTCGTGGCCGGACTGCTCGACTACGACTACCAGCGACTGGCGCAGGACATGCGCGGCGCGCACGACGCGGTGCCGGCGCAGGACCCGGTCGGCCGGTTGCGTGCGCAGATGCGCGCCTACTGCCGCTTCGCCATCGACAATCCCGGCCACTACCGGCTGATGCTCAACAACCGGCATGCGGGCCATCGGCCCAGCGCCGGCGACCGGGGTCCCCTTGCCGACCTCGCCACGCTCGTCATCCTGGCGTTCGAGGAGTGCGAGGCCGCTGGCTACCGGCTGCGGGTACCGGCTCGTAAGGCCGCGATCATGGTGTTCGTCGGGGCGCACGGTCGTGTCGCGCTGTGGCATTCCAGCCCAGACGAGGCGGGCGCCGAGGAGATCGTGCCCTTCGTCGACGAGCTGATCTCGCTGGTTTTCGCTGATTCGGTCGATTGACAGCCGGTTTCTGAATCGGTTCACCGCACTGAAACGCATTGTGTGCGACTCAACACGTAGAGATGCCTAACGTACGTTTGGTAAGTTACCAAACGTACGTTCAGTAAGCGATCGTTGGCAGTCATTGGCAGTCAAGGGAACCGTTGGAGGCTTGATGACGAACACGCTCGATCTGGTCACCTATCCGATGCGGCGGACCTGCCCGTTCGACCCGCCGCCGGAGCTGGGTCAGCTGCGCGCCGAGGCGCCGATCAGCCGGGTGCGGATCTGGGACGGCAGCACACCGTGGCTGATCACCCGCTACGCCGACCAGCGGGCAGTGCTCGTGGACCCCCGGTTCAGCGCCGACGCGCGCAAGCCCGGCTATCCGCACCAGGCGGCCGCGCTCAAGGCCCGCCGCGACAACAGCAGGGCGTTCATCTCGATGGACAACCCCGAGCACGACAAGTTCCGCAGGATGCTCACCCGCGACTTCATGATCAAGCGGGTCGAGGCACTGCGCCCGCGAATCCAGTCCATTGTGGATGGACTGATCGACGATCTCCTCGCGCAGGGCCCGCCCGCCGACCTGGTGAGCACCTTCGCGCTGCCGGTGCCGTCCCTGGTGATCTGCGAGCTGCTCGGTGTCCCCTACCGCGACCACGACTTCTTCCAGCAGCGCAGCAAGATCATGGTGTCACGGAGCAGCACACCGGAGGATGCGATCCGCGCCTCCGACGAACTCAAGCACTACCTTGCCGCGCTGATCGAGGACAAGGACAAGCAGCCGACCGACGACCTGCTCGGCCGCCTTGTCCTCTCGCAGTTGCGGCCGGGCAACCTGAGCGTCGACGAGATCGCCGACATGAGCCTGCTGCTGTTGGTCGCCGGCCATGAGACGACCGCGAACATGATCGGCCTCGGCACGCTGGCCCTGCTGCGCAACCCGGACCAGTTGGCGCTGGTGCGAGAGACCGAGGACGCGGCGCTGATCGCCAACACCGTCGAGGAGCTGCTGCGCTACCTGACCATCGTGCACAGCGGGCGGCGCAGGGTCGCGACCGAGGACGTCGAGGTCGGCGGCCAACTGATCAGGGCGGGCGAGGGCGTGATCCTGGCCAACGATGCCGGCAACCGCGACGAGACCGTGTTCGGCGGCGACCCCGACCAGCTCGACGTCCGGCGCGAAGCCCGGCATCACATCGCCTTCGGCTACGGCATCCACCAGTGCCTCGGCCAGCCGCTGGCCAGGGTCGAACTCCAGGTCGTCTACAGCACGCTGTACCGGCGACTGCCGAACCTGGCGTTGGCCGTGCCGTTCGAGGACATCCGGTTCAAGAACGACATGCTCGTCTACGGCGTGCACGAGCTACCGCTGACCTGGTGAAAACCGGCGGAACACCACGAGGGGTAATGGGGTGCGGGAATGAAGGTAGTCGTCGATCAGGACAAGTGCGTCGGCTCCGGCCAGTGCGTACTGGTCGCACCGGAGGTCTTCGACCAACGCGATGAGGACGGGATCGCGGTGCTGCTGACCGAGAATCCGGCGGCAGGGCTGCATAACGGGGTTCGCCAGGCCGCCCAGATCTGCCCGGCGCTGGCCATCGAACTCAGCGATCACCCGACAAGCTGACCAACCCGACCGGCGCCCCGCGCCGATCGGCAACCGGCCCACTGTCCAGGTGCGCGGTACCGTCCGCGCACCTGGACAGCACCGGAGGACGACCAGCGCCCACTCAGTGGACGCTCACCATCGACTGTGCGCGGCCGGCGAAACTTGCCGAGTTCTGGCCGCTCGCGCTGGGCTACCAGCCCCGCCGCTGCTCGCCGAGTGGTTGTGGCCGGTCACGGGCGGTACCGGATCGGTATGAATGAACCATGCGCGGGACAGTCGACGACCTCGCCGAGGACCCGGCCGTCCGTGCGCGCCTCGCCCGGTTCCGGCAGGAGACCGAGCGCAGCTGCGGCGCGGCAGCAGGCGCGAGTGCCCTTGCGGACCTGCTGACGTAGCGCCTCTCGGAGAGCAACCATGGCAAGGCTGATCCTGCTCAACGGGCCGCCGGCCAGCGGCAAGTCGACGCTGGCCCGCCGGTACGCGGCCGATCACGCTGGCACCCTCATCCTGGACATCGACCTCATCCGGCGCCGGATCAACGGCTGGCAGGCCGATCAGCACCGCAGCGGGCTGCTCGCCCGCGAAATCGCGATCGACCTCGCGCGCGGGCACCTCGCCGCTGGCGGTGAGGTGCTCGTGCCGCAGTTCCTGGCCCGGCCGGAGTTCATCGAGCGGCTGGCCCGGCTCGCCGAAGAGTCCACTGTGGAGTTCCGGGAGCTTGCGCTGCTCGGCGACCGGGAGGCCATGCTGCGCCGGTTCGCCGCCCGCAGCGCGGCGGCGGCCGAGCCCGCGCATGTCGAGGCGGCCGAGCAGGTGGCCCGCGACGGCGGGATGGCCGCACTCGCCGACTCCTACGACCGCCTGCTCGCCCTGCTGGAAACCCGGCCCAACGTGCGGCGGGTAGCCAGCATCGACGGCGATGTCGAGCTGACCTACCGGCATCTGCTGCGCGCCTTGACCTAGGCGTGGACTTCGTCGGGTTCATCCCGGCTGAGCCGATTCCGATCCTGAGGCGCCACCGGCGACTCTGTGAACCAGCGATGATTCGCCTGTGTATTGGCTAAAGTCGGCTGTGGATTTCCTAACAATCCATTTCGGACTCCTCCTGCCGTTGTGCGGCAACAATTCTCTTTAACCGCTTCTTACATCGTTCTCATCGCGCCCACATTGTCGCGGACAAAACTTGGTCGGGTAGCCCACCATCGTTGGAGGATTCATGGCCGCGTTGTCCCGATTGCTTGCGGTCCGCGCGAACGAGCGGCCGGCCGCGGCGGCGTTCATCGTCGGCGCCGACGGTCGCGAGCTGTCCTGGCGCGACCTGTCCGCGCAGGCCGACGCGCTGCGCGAGCTGACAGTGCGCCGCGACCTTCCGCCGCGCAGCCGCATCGGTCTCACGATCGCCGACCCGCTGGCCTTCACCGCGACCTACCTCGGCGCCCTGGCCACCGGATCGACCGTGGTGCCGCTGGATCCGCGCCTCACCGAGGCCGAACTGGCGGCCTCGATCGCCCGGCTGCGCATCGACGTGCTTGCCACCGACGAGCCGAACCGGCACCTCGCACCGGTGGAATCCTGGGCCGTCGGCCCGACCGGCCCCACCGTACTGCGCACCGGACACGGCAACCTGCCCAGCGCCGGTGCCGCGCTACGGCCTGCGGTGCTGTTGGCGAGTTCCGGGACAACCGGTGCGCCCAAAGGGATTCCGCTGTCGGAATGGCAGTTGCTCGACGCCGCTCGGCGGGTCGCCCGGCATCACGGTTTCGGCCCCGACCAGCGCGGCTACACGCCGCTGCCGCTGTTTCACGTCAACGCGCAGGTGATGGGTCTGCTCGCCACCGTGGTCAGCGGTGCGTCACTGGTCATCGACCGGCGGTTCGACGCGACCGAGTACTGGGCACGTGTCGCGCGGTGGCAGCCGACCTGGCTCAACGCCGTCCCGGCGATCCTCGCCGCACTGCTGGAACAACGGGCACCGAGCACGGTGGACGGCATCCGGTTCGCCCGGTCGGCCTCGGCGCCACTGCCGGAAACCGTACTGCGCCGATTTGCCGACCACACCGGCATTTCCGTGTTGGAAACCTACGGTATGACGGAGGCGGCCGGGCAGATCGCGGCCAACCCGATCGCGGCGGGCGAGCGCAGGATCGGTTCGGTCGGCCTCCCGGTCGGCATCGACCTTGCCGTGCTCGACGCGCGGGGCCTGCCGTCGGCGCCCGGTGTCGAGGGCATGGTGGCGCTGCGCGGCCGGCAGGTGGTCAGCCATTATCTCGACCTCGACGAGCACGGCCCGGAACGCGCCCGCGCCGCCCGCGACAGCGACGGTTGGCTGCGCACCGGGGACCTCGGCCGGCTGGACGCCGATGGCTTCGTCTACCTCGCGGGCCGCGCCGACGACGTGATCAACCGAGGCGGGGAGAAGATCCACCCGAAGGAGGTCGAAGACGTCCTGCTGACCCACCCGCTGGTGGCATCCGCCGCCGTCGTCGCCGCCCCGCACGACCGGCTCGGCCAGGTCGCGGTCGCCTTCGTCACCGCCCGTGCCGGCAGTTCCGACCGCTCTGGGGATCCTGACGCCGATCTTGCCAAGGCGCTGGAGCTGCTGTGCGAACGGCGGCTGACCCGGTACAAGCGGCCTGCGCTGATCGAGGTCACCAACGCGCTGCCGAGGGGACCGACCGGCAAGATCCTGCGTCGCGCGCTGCGCGCCGAACTCACCCCCATCGGCGCCGCCCGATGACCGCCCAACTGTCCGAAACGGACGCGGCGGCCGCCGAGATCGCCGCCGGCGTACCAGCCGCGCCGGCAGCAGCAGCCGCGCCCAAAGTTCGGGCCGGTGGCGGCCATCTGCACTACATCGACATCGTCCGGGTGCTGACCGTCGCACTGGTGATCGCGGTGCACATGACCGGCCAGCAGACGATCACCCCGACGCTGACCGCGGGGGCGGTACTGACCGTCGCGCATGTCAGCCGCGAGGTGTTCTTCCTGCTCACCGCGTTCGTGTTGACCTACAGCTACCGCGACCGTCCGGTACGGCCGCTGTCGTTCTGGCGCAAGCGTTTCCTGTTCGTCGCGGTGCCCTATGTCGCGTGGAGCGTGATCTACTTCCTCGCGGACAACTCGCGGCTGGACCCGGTGAGTTCGGCGATCGTGACGCTGCTGCACGACCTGTCCAACGGCGCGGCCCGCTACCACCTGTACTTCCTGCTCGTCTCCATGCAGATCTACCTGGTCTTCCCGTTGCTGCGCGCCATGTTGAAGGCCACCCGGCGCTGGCACACCCTGCTGCTGGTCGTCTGCGCCGCCTACCAGCTCACCTTCTACCTCGCCGTGCAGCAGAACTGGACCCTCGGCCCGTTGACCGGATGGCTGCGGCTGCCGGACGCCTGGCTGAGCAGCTACCTCGGCTTCGTGATCGCCGGTGGGATCGCGGCCTGGCACGCCGAAGGCCTCGTCGCCTGGGTGCGCTCGCATCTGAGCTACGTGTTCGCCGGCAGCGCGGCGACCATCGGCGTCGGCATCGCGGTGTTCCTCGGCCAGGCCCTGATCGGCGGCCAGAACCCGCTGATCGCCAGCAACGTGTTCCAGCCGGTCGTCGTGGTGGAGAGCGTCGGCGTCGCCATGGCGTTCCTCGCCCTCGGCCTGGTCTGGCAGGACTGCGGCCGGCCCGCCAAACGGTGGGTGCGTAACGGCGCCGATGCCTCCTTCGGCATCTACCTCGCGCATCCACTGCTCATCCAGGGCCTGCTCTGGGGTGCCTCGCTCAGCGGCCTCACCACGCTGGCCCAGCACGCCCCGCCGGATCTGGTGCTGCTGATCGAACTGGTGGTCATCGTTCCGCTGCTGTACGTCCTGGCCGGCACGATCGCCACCCTCGCCCGGCACACCCCGTTCAGTCTCGCCATCGCCGGCCGCGCCCGGCTCAGGGCAAGGAAGGCACCCGCAACCGTCGAACACACCCCACTGCCGTTCACCAACCGTCCATTGCCGACTCAAGGAGGCACCCGATGACCAGCCCAAGCACCTCGGTTCCGCGTGGCAGCACGATGATGATCGACCCCGGCCTGCCGACCGGTGCGTTCACCGACGTCATCGAAAGCCACGGTGAGTACATCGACATCGTCAAGTTCGGTTGGGGCACCGCGCTGGTCACCAAGGACCTCGACCGCAAGATCGGCGCGCTGCGCGCCGCCGGCATCGACTTCTACTTCGGTGGCACCCTGTTCGAGTACTACCTGTGGACCGGCAGGCTCGGCGAGTACCTCGCGCTGGTGCGGCGGACCGGCGCCACCCACATCGAGGTGTCCAACGGTACGATTCCGCTGGACCAGCAGAGCAAAGCGGGATATGTCCGCAAATTGTCCGGACAATGGACCGTACTTTCCGAGGTCGGCTACAAGGATGCCGACCGCTCCGCGCTGCTGACCCCGGCCGACTGGGTCGGTGCGCTACAGGAGGATCTCGAGGCGGGCGCGTGCACGGTCATCACCGAGGCGCGGGAAAGCGGGCGCAGCGGCATCGCGCACGCGGACGGCAGCATGCGCGACGACGTGCTGCACGCCGTGCTCGACGCGATCGATCCGGCCAAGGTGATGTTCGAGGCGCCGACGAAAGACCTACAGGTTGAGCTGATCCGAACAGTCGGCCCACGGGTGAACCTCGGCAACGTCGCATCCTCGGACGTGCTCGGCGTCGAGACGCTACGCCGGGGCCTGCGCGGCGACACGCTGCTACAGCTGACCACCGGCAACTGTCCCAGCGACCGCCGCGCCCAGCACGCGCCGGCCGCCTGATCGACCCGAAACCTTTGGGAGCACAACACAATGCGCGACATGCACGATGCCTGCCACATCGCCGTCCCGGCCCGTGATCTCGACGAGGCGGTCGAGTACTACGTCTTCGGTCTCGGCGTCAAACTGGCTCGCCGCTACGCCGACCGGGTCACCTTCGACTTCTTCGGCGACCAGCTCGTCTGCCACCTGTGCGAGGACGTGCCGGCCGAGGCGATCGCGTATCCGCGACACTTCGGTGTGAGCTTCGCCAGATCCGAGGACTTCGACCGCCTACTGCGGCTGGTCGAACACCGTAAGTTGCCGGTACTGTCCGGACCGTCCTCGCGGTTCGAGGGCACCGCGGAGCAACACCGCACGATCTTCCTGACCGATCCGTCCAACAACGTGCTCGAGTTCAAGAACTACGACGACCCAAGATTGCAGTACTGACAATGAGGTTTTCTCAGCGGTTGTCGTGTTGAGCTGTGGTGAGTTCGGGAGGCGTCTGGGGTGTGTCGTGTCCGGGCATGGGCGGAGCCCCTGGTAGGAAACGGTCTGCGAAGATCAGTTTCATACCGGAGGGGCTCCGTGGTTGGCTATTCTGCCATGCTCGACGTGCCACGCGAACTGGTGTGGTACCTGGCGAACCTGTTGGCCGCCCGTCGCCGCGAACTGGGCACGCGGCCGGGATCACGGGCGCTGTCCTGCTTCAGGCAGGCACTGTTCGCGTTGGTGTGGTTCCGGGAACGGCGCGACATCCCGCTGATCGGTCGGGGATTCGGTATCTCCCAGGCCACGGCCTACCGGTACTGGGACGAGGCGATTCAGGTTCTGGCCGCCCGCGCACCCGACCTGCACGCCGCGCTGCGTCACGGCGCGACCGAGGGTTGGTCGCACGTCATCCTTGATGGCAAGGTCGTCGACGCCGACCGATACCGGGAGAAAACCCTCAACACTCGTGGTGAGGCCATCGATGCTTGGTATGCGGGCAAGACACACGACTTCGGCGGCAACGTTCAAGCGGTGATGCGCCCCGATGGCCTGCCGATCTGGATCTCCGACGCGATGCCGGGCTCGGTCCATGACCTGACCGCTGCCCGGCAGCAGGTGCTGGGCGCGTTGTTCTGGGCCGCGTCCCAGCTTGGTCTGCCTACCTTGGCTGATCCCGGTTACCAGGGTGCCGGCATCGGGGTCCACACTCCGATCAAGCACCCCAGCGACGGCGGTGTTCTGGATGCCGGCAACCGTTGCTACAACGCCTTGTTGCGCAGCCTGCGCTGTCTGGGCGAGCGCGGGTTCGCGCTGTTGACTGGTCGCTGGCGGGCCTTGCAACACATCACGGCCAGCCCTCGCAAGATCGGCGACATCACCAAAGCCGCCCTCGTACTCACCCATTTCGAACACGACTACCAATCATGCTGAGAAAACCTCAATGACGCAAGCCCAGTCCCCCGCCGCCGAAGCCGCCCTGCTGTACCTGGTGCGGCACGGCGAAAGCACCTGGAACGCCGAAGGCCGCTGCCAGGGTCAGTCGGCGACCGCGGGCGGGCTGTCACCGGCCGGGCACACCCAGGCGAAGGCGACCGCCCAGGAACTGGTTAAGAAACTGGCCTCGGATCAGCAGAGCAGAGCCGAGTCCATCGTGGTCAGTGATCTACTCAGGGCACGGCAGACGGCCGAGATCATCGCGGCCGAACTCCGCCTGCCCGTGCGAGTCGACGCCGAACTGCGCGAGCAGTGCCTCGGCGACCTACAGGGCCGCCGCTATCGCGACACGTGGGGCGAAGGCACCGTGCAGGACGCCATCGACGAGTTGTGGCGCGACCCGTTCCGCCGCCCACCGGGCGGGGAAAGTGTCGCGGACATGTACGAACGGGTGCAGCGAGCCCTACTCAGGCTCGCCACCGAACACACCGGCCGGCTACTCGTCGTGGTAACCCACGGCGGCGTGGTTCGGACGGCGAGCGCGGACGGTCCGCCACGGCCGGGGATCGCCATGCCACACACCACAGTGGACAATGCGTCGATCACCTCATGGAGCACGCCATGCCCAGTCTCGTGATGCGCCGGTTCATCGACCGGCTCACCGTCCTGTCGGAGCTGACCTCCGCACCGCACCAGTTGGCGATCGGCGCCGGCACCATGCTCGAATCGGTACTCGGCTTCGAACACGTGCTGGACGCGAGCGAGGCGGAGCCCGACCCGGACCACTACCGACAGCACATCCTGCACATCGACCCGGCAGGCCGGTTCTCGGTCGTCGCACTGGTGTGGCTGCCCGGACACGAGACCCCCATCCACGATCACGTCGCCTGGTGCGTCGCCGGAGTGCTCACCGGCCGAGAACGCGAGCACCGCTACGAACGCCTCGCCGCCCCCTGCGGCCCGACCACCCTGCGCACCGGCCCCACCGTGCTCAACGAGACCGGCGAAGTGTCGGTGCTGACCGCAGGGCCGGACATTCACCAGGTCACCTGCGCCAGCGGCGGCAAGACCATCTCGATCCACGTCTACGGCGCCGACATCACTCGCAAAGGCACCAGCATCCAGTTGACCTACGATCCGCAGCTGGTAGTCCTGGACGCGGCCGACCGAACAACCTCGAAAGTCTAGGGTTCGCCCATCGGAAGGCCTCACGAGAAGGCCGGCCAGTGCCCGAGGGTGTCAACGCTGCCGCACCCAGGCCAGCGGAGCCGCGGTCAGGAGCCGGATGCCACCGGCATGACGTACGTTCCCGGATGCGTCGCGCCATCCTGAAGAACCACATCCTGGAACCAGGCCAGGCTGCCCTGAACGGTGTCGTCGCTCTGATTGTCCTGACCGGGAGTCGTGACGACCATCCGCTGCACGCTGATGACGTTCTTGCTGCCACCACCGCTGGCCAGGTCGCCGGAGAGATACACCAGGTCGAAGTGCGCGGTCGCGCCAGGCCGCAGAGTCACCTTGGCGATGCCGTTCGCGGACGAATGCGTCAGGGTCCAATCGTAGGACGGCTGGCTGTTCGTGTCGCCGATCACGTCCACGCCGGGAAAACCCTCCATCGTGCGAGTGGACGAGGCACGGTTGGTCATGTCGACCACCTGCGCCCGCTGATCCTGGCCTATCTGGCTGTTGTCACCCAAGGCGAAGCTCAGGTTCGCGGGCAGGCAGCTGCTGACGCTCGCGGCCACAGCGGCGGCGGGGGCAGGGGCGGGAACACCGGCTGCGGCGGTGGTCGTGGTGACACTGGAGTGGCCAGAGCCCGTCCCGGAATCGGCCCTCTGGCCGCCGGCGGCCACGGTGCTGGTGACGGCCGAGCCGTTGCCGTTCGAATTGGCGGCGGCGGTGCCGTTGCCGTCGCAGGCCGAGATCAGCGTAACGGTCAGCGCGGCGAAGCCGACGATTCCGAGCGCGCGAAATCCACGGAACTTGGTAGCCATTGTACTTAATCCCCTTCGGAATAACCGACCCAGTGCCTATCCTCTGCCGATAAAGACGGTTGGAGTACTGATCGGTTGTACAATCCAAATGAACGTGATCCAAGTCACTCTTGGCCAACCTGACGCAACCTTTCCCGCTGCGACGCCGCCGAACAGCGACACCGGCAGACAGCCAGTGACCGGCCTCTTCACGCATCACCGCCGCCAATGCCATCCGGTCTTGGTGGTCACACCGACGGGTGGCATCAGGTCCACAATCCAGGGCGCGACCCGGTTCAAACAACACATGAGTTGCCTTCTTTGCTCCCGAGCCCGCAATTCAACGCGCAATTTGGCGATAGTCGACGAGTAGGCATATCCCGCGAAATGACTACACTGGGATATTCATCTACCGCTCCGCCTCATTGGCCCCGGCTTCGCGCGCGGGCCGAGCCGAAGCGCAGGACGTCAGCATCGGCACGCGAGCACCGCTACGAACGCCTGACCACCCACCTCGGCCCGACCACCCTGCACACCGGCCCACCGTGCTCAGCGAAACCGGAGAGGTCTCCGTACTGACCCCAGGTCCAGACTTGGACGCAACGGAACGAACAACCTCGGAAGTCTAGGGGTTTGCTCGTTCACCCGTTAGGCGGTGCACAAAGGTGTCAAGATTGCTGCCCGGCAACTACGTGAAGTAGCACGGTCAATCCGTCACCTTCCGGACTCGTCTGTTTCGAACCGCGTGTGAGCTGCTCTTTTTCGTTCCCAAGTCCGCAATTGGACGGCAGTTGTCTAGTAGGCTCATCCCCCTTTAAGGGCTAAGATACGGATTGCTGCTACCCTTCCGCCTCATTGCCCCGGCGGTCGCGCATGGGCGTACCCCGAGGAGCCCGATTGACCACCGACGTTACCGAGAGCGTCAAAGACGCCGCTCCCGTGGACGCTCCCACGTCCAACAGTGACTTCCCCTGGGACAACTTCGACACCGACAAGTACCTCGACCACAACTATCACCAGCTCCGCGACGATGACGCCCAGATCGTCGAGATCGTCGGCGCGTACTTCGCCGAGAAGTGCGCCGACTGGACCGCGCGGAGTGGGCTGCGTGGGATCGATGTCGGCACCGGCGCCAATCTCTACCCCACCTTGGCGATGTTGCCATTCTGTGACCAGATTCGACTGCTGGAGTTCTCCGCGTCGAACTGTGCCTGGCTCAAGCAGCAGCACACCGACGACTGGCCTTCCTGGCCGGACACCTGGAAGAACTTCTGGGACGTGCTGTGCCGCCGGCCGGAATACGGCCAGTTCACCGGGGTCGACATGGGCCGGGAACTGAGCAGGCGCACCGAGGTCGTCCAGGGCAGCGTGCTGGAACTGGAAGTCCGCCGCGAGGAAGCCTTCGATATCGGCACCATGTTCTTCGTCGCCGAATCGATCTCGCCGCAGCACGGCGAGTTCAGCACCGCGATGCGGCTTTTCCTGGATGCGCTGCGTGAGGGTGCACCATTCGCTATCGCCCTAATGGAGCATTCCAAGGGGTACCAAGTGGGTGACAACCATTTCCCTGCCACTGACATAGACACCGAGGACGTGCGAGAATTTCTTGGCGGCTCGGCAGATGATGTCGTGGTGGAGCGGGTCGGTCCGGGGGACAATCCTCTTCGGGACGGTTACACCGCCATGATTATCGCCTGCGGCCGCGCCAGAGGTAAGCCCCTGAGCTGAGGACTGACGGCGTGCGGATAGAACCGAGGCGACAGACACTCGAGGTGTGGCAGGCGGTAGCGGAATTCTCCCGCAGTGATCGAGATCAGGATGTCCCCTGGCGCTGGGGTGGTCGGGACGGCCGGAATTCGATCAGCGACGCCGAGCAGATCCTGTGCCTGATGTACCCGGCCGCCGAGGTCAGCCAGTTCCGGCTCGATAATCCGGACGAAATCTCCGAGGACGTTCTTGAGGCATTGTCCTCGATCGGCGACAGCCGCGAGATTCCGCAGTTGCTCGTCGATGTCCTCAGCGACTACATGACCAGCTACACCTCGGACTCGAAAACTCCTGTCTTCGCAGGTTCCGGCTATTTCCGCACCCGTGACCGCGGTACCGAGCTGACCGAGGCGCAGCGCAGCCTGGACGTGGTCGACTCGTTCGCGACCTCGATCTCCCTCGCTCTCGCCACGCTCGGTTTCCTCAAGGTTTTTCGGCCGCTGGTGCGCAGGCCGGAGCTGAAGGAAAAGATCAAGAAGCTGGAGGCGATGACCAGCACCCGCCTGTCGGCCGCCATGATCGGCCTGCTGCGGAGCTTCTCGGTCAACGTCTTCAAGGCCGGCGACCCACAGGGCCAGATCCTGCTGGAGACTCTGCGGCAGGACGAAAGCCAGACCAAGCGAGAGATACTCGACGAGCTCAACAGCCGGCTCAGGCCGGTCCGCGCCAGCCTGCGCGATGCCGTCCTCGGTATCAGCACCGAGGAGCTGCTCAACGAACTCGAAGACGACAACATGATGTTCGAGTGCGGCTTCTCCTGGGGCATCGTGGAGGACGCACCGGTCATCGAGACTCCCGAGCCGGTCGGCGAGCAGCCCAACGGGGTCGCCCAGAACGCCCCGTACCTGTACTTCACGGTGGTCGCCATCGACGGCATCGTGGACCTGTTCTCCGAACGGTCCCGCGTGCTCGGCCTGCTCAACGCCGAGCAGCAGCGGCTGGCCTCCGCGCTGCAACTGCGCTGGGACCTGACCATGAACTACTGGTCGGCGATCGCACGGTTCGGCTCGGGACGGTGGCCGCTGGAGAACATTCCGTGGCAGACCACGGACGACGAGCAGAGCGCGTACTACAGTCTGCTGGTCACCGCCGTGGTGATCCAGGAACTGCTGACCCGCCGCGCCACCGACGACGACCTGACCCGCACAGTCGGCGTGCTGGAGGAACTGGCCGTGCAGGGCAGGGTGAACCGGCGGAAAGGACCAGACGGCGATCCAGCGGTCACCCTGCACGCGCCGGGTGTCTCGCTGGAGCTGGTCGGCGGCCAGAAGCTCGGCACGAACCCGATCTACTGGCGGGTCGCGGACTTCTCCGCGCTGCTGCTCAAGCGCTCGCTGCGGGCCGCAGGCCTGTCCCGCAACATCAACGCGCGGGACCGCCTCGTCGCTGTCACCGAGGACGCGCTGGAACACATGTCGCGGCGGCGAATCCAGGAGGGCGCCGCCGCGGGTCTGTGGGACAGCACCGCCGAACTGCTCGGCACCACCGCCGACAACGATCACCTGCCGTCCTGGTACATGACCGAGCGGATGATCGAGTGCCATGTCATGGCGACACGGACGGTCAACCAGCCGCCGGTGATCAGCCGGGATCTGATCAGCACCGCGATCGACCTGCTCGGCGAGGCCGATCACCTGTTCAGCCAGTATCAGCTGGACGTGCCCGACCGGCCGGGTTCGCGGATGCACGACATTCTGCTGCGCATCGATGCCGGGCTGGTCAGAGCGCGGGAGGTGCTGCGTACCAAGCCGGGCACCTCGATCGCGATCGCCCACCGGGTACTCAGCGATCTCGACGAGCTGGCCGTCGCCCAGCGTGCCGTGCGGAGTCGGTGACCATGCTGGTTTTCGCGACCTCGGACAAGGGCGGTACCGGCCGCTCGGTCACCAGCTGCAATGTCGCCTATCGAAGCGCGTTGCAGGGCAGGGACGTCTGCTATCTGGACTTCGACTTCGGTTCACCCACCTCAGGCTCGATCTTCGAGACCAGGACGGCCGAGACCGGCACCGATCGACCGGGCCTGCATTCGCTGCTACAGGGCCGGGTGACGGAGCCGACCAGGATCGACGTGTGGTCCGAGGCGGATCGGCAGGCTCCTCGGCTGCGGCCGCCGCACGCCGGCAGCCTTGTGCTGTTCCCCGGTGATCGGGGCGGGGGCGAGTTCCCGATGGGGCCGGAGGTGATCCGCCGCTGTCTTGAACTGTTCCTGCGGCTCAACGAAGAGTTCGACGTCTGCTTCGTCGACCTCAGCGCCGGCCGCTCGCACGCCATCGACGCGGCGCTGGAGGTGACCACCCGCAAGGAACTCAGGGGTGTGGTCCATCGGTGGACGGTCTACCACCGATGGACCCAACAACACATCGTCGCCGCCGCTGACCTGGTGTACGGGGAACGCGGGCTGCTCAAGACCGGTATCGAACACGGGCACGACGAGGCGAACCTGCGCAACTCGATCCGGTTCGTCCGCACGGCGGTGCAGAACCTCGACTCCCCCGACCTCGCGCCCATCCGCGACACCCAGGTCGTCTGGCTACAGGCCTGCGACAAGGGTCTGCAACAACTGGCCGCCAAACGTGGCCTCGGGGCCAGCATGGTGTTGGGCAGCACGCCGATGGACCCGGTGTTGCAGTGGCAGGAACAGCTCATCACCGATGACGACGTCAGCGCCACCCAGATCGCGAACGTCGCCACCAGGGATGCCTTCGCCGACCTCGCGCGGCGGCTGACCGAGGACGCGGCCTGGGAGGGCCTGTGACCGGGGCACCCGCGCCGCGCGAGGCACCGTCGGTCGAGGAGGCCGCTGCGGTCACCTTCCGGGAACTGGCCGCGCAGCCGAGGGTGGAGAGCGTCGGGCTCTCCCAGCTGTCCATCGAACTCGGTCACCTCTACATGGAGGACTTCGCGGCCGGCGAGGGCCGGCTGGACGCCCAGTTCGCCAGGATCGCGCCGTGGGCGCGCACCGCGGCGCAGGCGCTGGTGCCGGCCGGGCGCGCCCGGCCGAGGATCAGCACCTGTTTCCTGATCGACGACTACTTCACGCAGTTCTCCTCACCGGCCGTGGTGGTGCCGGCGCTGTTGGCCGCCGCCGAGCGGCACGGCCTGGAGATCGACTATCTCGCCAGGGAATCCGCGTGTGCGGAGGCGGACGGTGTCCCGCTGGCCGAACTCGTCGCGGCGCGATTGACCGCGCTGCCCACGGTCGGCGCGAACGGTTCCCGGCCGCCGGTGCTGAAGTCGGGCTGGCTGTGCAACGGCGAGCGCTCGCCGAGCACCGAACCGGCCGAAGCGATGCGGGCCAGGACCTGGGCGGCACCGACGGAGATCGGCGCGCGCAACCACTCCGTGTTCATCGATGTCGAACTGTGGCACGACCGGGAACCGAAACGCCTCTACTCCTGCGCTTTCCTCGCCGCCGTCTGGCAACTGCTGCGCCTTGGCATGGTGCGCAACAACGGTGCGAACGTCGTGCATCCTGTTCCGCAGGAGGATCGGCCGTTTCCGCAGACCTGGGCGGAGCTGCCCCCGATCACCAAACTGCGCCCGAACGCGACGCCGTTCTGCGCCTACCGGACCTTCTCCGCGTTGCCCAGCAGGTTCCTTCAGGTCGAGAACGCGGTCCGGGTGATCCTGGCGCAGACCGCACCACAACAGGAGGTGCTCGAACAACTGGCCGAGCGCGGCGAACGCGACGGCGTACGGGTGTCGCTGGATATCGGCGATCGGGTCGACTACGCGTTCATCGGCAATTCCTGACGGCTGCCGCAACGTCCGGAGGTGCGTCATTCTGCTGCTCGGCGAGATCAAGACCTGCGTTCTGCAACATTCCGCCGCCCTGGACTCCGCCTCGGTCGCCGAACTGCTCGCGTTGGTACCGGGTGAGCGGGTGCGCCGTTCCGAGCGGCCCATCGCGCACGCGATATCACCAGCAACGCTCACCGCGGTCGACTGCCCGCTGCCGACCGAATCCCGTTCCCGGTGCTCGGGTGTTGGCACGGTCAGCACGCACGCGGTGGTCATCGGCGGCCGGATGCTGCAAGGCTCCGCCTCCGTTCGGGTGCGGCGCGGCGAGACCGACCACCGGCAGCAGTGGTCGCACTACCTGGCCCGGCCCGGAGTGGTGGAAACCGTGGGCAAACTGGCCGAACACGATGTGGCCGCCGGTTTTCTCGCCGAACACACCCCGAGCAAGGCCATCGATCTCGGTGCCATCGCCGAGCAGCAGATCAGCGATGTCCAGTTCACCGACCAACTCGATCACCGCACCCCGCTGCGAGCCCGCCGCACGCGACTGCGCTGGGCCGCCATCACCATCGACGCCGCCACCGACCCGGTCGGCGAATTCACCATTGTCGACGACACCGTCCGCACCCTGAGCGTCCTGGCCCCCGCCGAGATCATCGGCGACGTCATCGGTTTCTGCGAGAATCTCGCCCTGCACGACTGGGCGCTGACCACCCTGCTGACCATCGTCGAGCGTGGCAACCTCGGCGGGGCGGGCGCGGACGCGCTCGTCCGACTGCGCCCGGCCATCGACCATCTGCTGCATCTGTGGATGCCTGGTGCGCATGTGGCCCCTTCCATGGCAGCCTTGTGGGAGAGTCTTGAGCAGCGGCCCGGCTTCACCCGGCAATGGTCTGCGACGGTGAACCGTATTCGTGACCAACTGGCCCTGCACACGCTCAACACACTTCGCAACGGTGCCCTTGGCGGCAACCGTGACCTGGTGGAGCAAGCAGCGACGGACAGGTAGGGGCGAGAATCGGTGATCGATCACGGAAACCATTCACTCTTCCGCAAGATTGCCGTCACCACGTTGGTCGGGGCGCTGTGCTTTCCGATCACCAACGTGTTCTTCTCCTCGACCGGTCAACAGCTGGCCATGTCGGCGGCGGCCGGTGCGGTGATCCTGATCGTGCAGTTCCTCATCGACGTCGACCAGCGTCTGGGCACATTGGAAAACAAACAGGTCGAATCGACAGACGCGACCAGAGAACTGGTGGCAAAGGGTTTTCGCAACATCAACGAGGCGACTCGACTGTTCGGCGACGTCGAGTCACTCGGCCTCAAGACCGACGTCATCACCCAGATGATCAACAAGGCCGCGCAGATCGATCCGGTCGAATCACCGATGGTGTCCCGGTTCGTCCTGCTGGAAATGGACAATATGGCGAACTTCCTGCACGGGGTCGCCAACAAACATCTCAGCTATCCCGGCGAGGACCGCAACTGGTTGCTGTCACTGGCCGAAACCGCACAGGAAAGCATCGACGCGGTGAGCCTGCCCGCCGTCGACGCGGGTGGTGAGGTTTTCCACGGCGGATTCTGGGATTCCGATCTCGGAGGCCGCTACCTGCGACTGCAACACGAGGCGGTCCGGCGCGGGGTCAGGGTGCGCAGGGTTTTCGTCATCGAACGAGCGGAATTCTCCGGCGATCCCGATGTACTGCGCACCTGTCGGGAGCAGGCAGCGCTGGGCCTTGAGATCCGGATGTTGTTGTCCGGTTCCTCGGTGCCGAAACCGATGACCAGCTACGACTTCATTCTGTTCGACGACCAGATCAGCTACGAGGTCTTCCCAGGGACCCCCGGCGAGGACAGTACGAACCCGGTCATCCTGCACACCCAGTTGGTGTTGAACGAGAAAGACGTCACCGATCGGCGGGAAACCTACGAGCGCTTGTGGGAATCGGCGAAACCGCTGGATTGACCGTTGACCGGAAAGTCATAGGTCATGATCATCCGATCCTGACCGGCGCCGAGGTAGTCCTTGGCCTCGCTGCGCACGGTGAAACCGACACTGCGGTAGAGCGCGACGGCCGCGGTGTTCTCCGGCGCGACGGTCAGATATGCGGTGCGCACCCCGTAGGAGCGCAACAGGGCCAGCGTCGCACTGGTCAGCGCCCGCCCGTAACCGCGACCACGATGTTCACGGCGCACCGCGAGCGCGAGCAGCCAGCCCTGCCGGCGATCGGCGGTCGGCACGCCGAGCGAATAACCCCGCAACCCGTCGGGATGCGCCGCGACGAGCAGACTGTCGTGGTGCACGTCGAAAAACTGGCGGAGGACGAAAGCCGGATAGGCCAGCGTACCGAATGCCTCGGCATCGATCGATTGCAATTCGGCAAGATCACCAGCGCACGCGGTGCGGAGATCAATGTCCTGATAGGACTTATGATTCCCGACGACGCCGATATCGTCCTGGCTCTTCATAATCCCAGGGTAGCCGCGTAAGGGGCAGTGAAAACAGCTCATATGGTGATTTCCTGCCGCCGAACGGGCTAACAGCCAGGGTCCGCGACAAAATCCAGAAAGACGCCGCCGGCGATTTCCCCGGCCGCCCACCGGCAACAGCCGGTCGGCGTGCCCTCGGCCACCTGGCAGACGGCGTGCGTCAACTCTTCGAACGAGCGGTGCAGCCGGTAGGCGCTGTAGGTGACCGTGCTTCCCGGCCAGTCCATGGCCAGTGTGCAGCGGCCGTAGGAAAAGTCGATCCGAGCTGCGAACTCCATTTGTCTGCCTTGTGCGTCCTGGCGGCACGTAGCTGGCACCTGCCGCTGTCGATGGTAAGCAATCGGGACCACCTGACCGTCGCTCGTTCGCCAGACACGGCGGTGGCGTCCCAAAACCACCATACCGGTCGATAGGGACACCGAGTCGCCCGGTGAGCGGCCCGGTGAACCCGCTACAGGCACGTTGCGGGCCGCGAGGTCGCGGCTATCGTCGCAACTGACGGAGACAGGGTGGCGGGGAGAGGACGCGGGCGATGGCAGTCGATGCGAAGGACGGGAAGCCGGGCGAGTACCGACGGGACAGCAACTATGTGACCACCCGCATCACCGCCGACGGCCGGGACGGCTATCCGGTCGAGGCCGGCCGGTACCGACTCGTGGTCGCGAGGGCCTGTCCGTGGGCGAACCGGGCGATCATCGTGCGCAGGCTGCTCGGCCTTGAGGACGCCATCTCGATGGGGTTGGCCGGCCCGACCCACGACGAGCGCAGCTGGTCGTTCGATCTCGATCCGGGCGACCGCGATCCGGTGCTGGGCATCGAGCGGCTCCAGGAGGCGTACTTCGCCCGGTTCCCCGGTTACGAGCGCGGCATCACCGTGCCGGCGATCGTGGACATCCCGACCGGTCAGCTGGTCACCAACGACTTCGACCCGATGACGATCGACTTCTCCACCCAATGGCAGGCCTTCCACCGCCCCGGCGCACCGCAGCTGTATCCCGAGCACCTGCGCGCGGAGATCGACCAGGTGAACGCGGTCGTGTTCGCCGACGTCAACAATGGTGTCTACCGGGCCGGGTTCGCCAGCACCCAGGAGTCCTACGAGCGCGCCTACCACCAGCTGTTCGACCGGCTGGACTGGTTGTCCGAGCGGCTTGCCGAGCAGCGTTACCTCGTCGGCGACACGATCACCGAGGCCGATGTGCGACTGTTCACCACGCTGGCCCGGTTCGACGCCGTCTACCACGGCCATTTCAAATGCAACCGGAGCAAACTGACGGAAGTGCCGGTGCTGTGGGCGTACGCGCGGGATCTGTTCCAGACTCCCGGTTTCGGCGACACCATCGACTTCGCACAGATCAAGGAGCACTACTACGTGGTGCATCACACCATCAACCCCACCGGCATCGTGCCGGCCGGTCCCGATCTGAGCAACTGGCTGACCCCGCACCACCGGGAGACCCTGCCGTCCCGTCCGTTCGGCGACGGCACTCCACCCCCGCCCCCGAAGCCGGCCGAAACGGTCCCTGCCGCGAACGCTCCGCGATAGCTCTGGCTCTGGCTCTGGCCCAGAGGCAATTTCGCCGGTTGGGACGGCTCCGGGCGCTGTTGACGCTGCGCGACGAAGCCCCGCACGCTGGGACACCCGACCTCCTGGAGCGAGCCATGTCCCTGACCGACGTCATCGACGGCACCCGTGGCGCCGTCGCGGCCGATCCGAAGAACGCGGCAGTGTCCTTCACCGCGACAAACACCCTCGTCCCCGGCACGAACACCCAGGTCGACGTCGTCATCCGCGATCACAGCCTCACCGTTGACGAACCGGTTGCCCTCGGTGGCGGGGACACGGCCGCGAACCCGGTCGAGTACGCGCTGGCCGCGCTGGGTTCCTGCCAGGTGATCACCTACCAGTTCTGGGCGGCGCGGCTGGGCATCAACGTCGAATCGGTGTCCGTCCGGGTCGAAGGCGACCTCGACCTGCACGGCTTCTTCGGTTTCGACGACAAGACACGGGCCGGTTTCAGCGCGGTCCGGGTGCACGTCGCGGTGTCCGGTCCGGAGAGCCGGGAACGCTACGAGGAACTCAAGCAGCAGGTCGACGCGCACTGCCCGGTCCTCGACCTGTTCGGCAACGCGACCCCGGTTACGACAGAATTGACGGTATGACGGATCGGACCTGGGGGTTCCGCACGCGGGCACTGCACGCGGGCGGAACCCCGGACCCGGAGACTGGCGCTCGCGCGGTACCCATCTACCAGACGACCAGCTTCGTGTTCAACGACACCTCGGACGCGGCGAACCTGTTCGCACTGCAGAAGTACGGCAACATCTACAGCCGGATCGGCAACCCGACGGTCGCCGCGTTCGAGGAGCGGATCGCCAGCCTCGAAGGTGGCATCGGCGCGGTCGCGACCGGCAGCGGGCAGGCGGCGGAGTTCCTCACCTTCGCCGCGCTCGCCGAAGCCGGTGAACACATCGTGTCCGCGGCCGGCCTCTACGGCGGCACGCTCACCCAGCTGGACGGCACGCTGCGCCGCTTCGGCGTGTCGACGACCTTCGTCGCCGAGGACAGCCTGGACGCCTACGCAGCCGCGATCACCCCGAGGACGAAGCTGGTCTACACGGAGCTGATCGGCAACCCCTCCGGCAACATCGCCGACCTCACCGGGCTGGCCGAACTCGCGCATGTCAACGGAATCCCGCTGGTCGTCGACGCGACACTGGCCACCCCGTACCTGTGCCGGCCGCTGGAGTTCGGCGCGGACATCGTGCTGCACTCGGCAACCAAGTTCCTCGGCGGGCACGGCACCACCCTCGGCGGGGTGGTCGTGGAGTCCGGGCGATTCGACTGGGGCAACGGCAAATTCCCCAGGATGACCGAGCCGGTGCCCAGCTACGGCGGGTTGAAGTACTGGGAGAACTTCGGCGAGTACGCCTTCTGCACCCGGCTGCGCGCCGAGCAGCTGCGCGACATCGGCCCGGTGCTCGCCCCGCACTCCGCCTTCCTGCTCCTGCAGGGCGTGGAAACGCTGCCGCAGCGGATGGACAACCACGTCGCCAACGCGCGAGCGGTCGCGAACTGGCTCGCGGCGGACCCCAGGGTCTCCTGGGTCAACTACGCGGGCCTGCCCGGTCACCCGCACCACGACAGGGCCGCGCACTATCTCCCGCAGGGCCCCGGCGCGGTCTTCTCCTTCGGCGTCCAGGGTGGTCGCGCGGCAGGTCAGCGCTTCGTCGAGTCGGTCGAACTGTGTAGCCACCTCGCCAATATCGGCGATGTGCGCACCCTGGTGATCCATCCGGCCTCCACCACCCACCAGCAACTCACCGACGAGCAGCTCACCTCGGCCGGTGTCACGCCCGACCTGATCCGCCTCTCGATCGGCCTTGAGGATGTCGAGGACATACTCTGGGATCTGGACCAGGCACTGGCCAAGGCGGTGAAGGACGCATGAGCGAGCAAGGGGCGTGGACGAACCCGTCCGCACGAGAACGCCAGCAGATCCTGCGCGACACCACCTCGGTCACGATCATCGGCGCCTCGGACAACCCGGCCCGACCGAGCTACTTCGTGGCCACGTACCTCACCTCGGCGACCAAATACGAGGTCTACTTCATCAACCCTCGACTGAAAACCCTGCTGGGCCGCCCGGTCTACCCCTCGCTCGCCGACCTACCGGTCACCCCCGACCTGGTCTCGGTGTTCCGCAAGCCCGCCGACATCCCCGACGTGGCCGAGGAGGTCATCGCGGCCGGTGCGCGGACCCTGTGGATGCAGCTGGGTATTCGACACGAGGAGGCCGCGCGGCATGCGTTCGAGAAGGGCCTGAACGTGGTCATGGACCGCTGCGTCAAAATCGAGCACGCCCGATTCGCCGGCGGCCTGCATCTCGCCGGTTTCAACACCGGCGTCGTCTCCTCCCGCCGCAACCGCGACATCTAATACTGTTTCCTTTGTCAGACTTTGTCAGACTTTGTCAGTAAGGCGCCCCGTCCACTACGGTCGACAGGACGCCTTTCGACTACGATTTATTAACTGTTGACACGGCTGGCCTTACGCCGCCGAATCAGCGTGTCAATGGCGAACCGGCCAGGTCCGAGTACCGCGATCAACAGGAATACCCAGCTGTACAAGGCGGATTCCTCCCCCATGTTCTGGATGGGGAACAATCCGATTCGCGCGTGCACAGTGAAGTAGGCGAAGGCCATCACCCCGGAGCACAACACCGCAGCAGGGCGAGTTGCCAGTCCTACCAGCACAATCGCGCCGACGACCACCTCGATGACAGACGCCCAGAAGCTGGCGCCCGAACTCGGCGTGTACACGCCGCCGTGCCCGTCAACGCCGCCGAACAAGCCGAAAAATCCCTGAAGGCCATGGCAGATCCAGAGGAACGACACCACGATCCGCACCATGGAGAGCACGATCGGGGCGAGCTGAGCAGTTCTGGCCTTGCTGTGCGCCGAAATCGTTGCCGCTGACTCGTTGATCGTGGTCTCGGACATGGTGTGGTCCCTTCACGGCTCGCCAGCCTCGATCTGTGGATTTCACGTTGACGTCGGGCGACATTAACCATGGTCGAGAATGAGACCCTAGATTTTTCCTAGTTTCTGGCGCCAACCACTCGAACGGCCGCCAGGCAATTGGCGGACACCCGATTGGTCGATCCGGCGGCTGCGTCCACGCGAAACAACGCCCTGCCAACCGATGCCGGCAGGGCGTTGTTCGCCCGGTTCTCGTTCAGCTGGTCTTCGTTCGGTTGGTCTTCGTTCGGTTGGTCTTGGTTCGGTTGGTCTTCGTTGGCAGGTCTTGGTTCGGCTGGTCTTCGTTCAGCGGCGCGCGGCGCGGTGCCGCCGGATCACCGTGTCAACCGCGAGCCGACCCGGTCCGAGTACCGCGATCAGGAGGAAGATCCAGCTGTACAGCGCGGCTTCCTCACCGCCGTTGACGATCGGGAACAGCCCGGTCGGCGCATGCACGGTGAAGTAGGCGAAGGCCATGACACCGGAACACAGCACGGCAGCGGGGCGAGTTGCCAGTCCCAGCAACACGACAACGCCGACCACCGTCTCAATGAGACTGGCCCAGAAGGCGAGCCCCGAACTCGGCGGCAGCGCGGTGCCATGCCCGTCGACACCGCCGAACAAGCCGATGAGACCTTGCAGACCGTGGCAGATCCACAGCAACGACACCACGATCCGCACCAACGACAGCACCACCGCGCCACGCGGTCCGGCCTGGTCCACGCTGGTCGCCCTTGTCGACTTGGTCGCCGTACCGGTCTTGACCGCTGTGGCCGGCCTGTTGGTGGTAGTCAGCTTGTTCGCGGTGGCGGAGCGGGGAGCGGATACGGTGGTCGCAACCTGGTTGATCGTCGTCTCAGACATGTTTTCGGCCCTTTCGCGGCTCGTTCGTCTCTGTCCTTCACCGGGACGTCGAACGACGAGCGCGCGAATCGACATATTGGCGGGCAGATTTTTCTAGTTTCCTCGATCCAGCTCCTGACCAGCCATAATGCCGGAAGTCGGCGCGATCACCCGAAAGTTGACCTCCGCACCGATCGGGATCACCCGCCAGCGCGTCAGCGCCTCCTCGGCCATCGACACGAACCGCGCCAACGAGTCCTCCCCGACCGCCAGCATCAGCACCTCGCCGCTGCTGCCGAACGTGAACTGCGCGTGCTCGCCGACCACCTCACATTCCAGCCGACAGTCGTCCTCGACCGCCACCCAGGTATCCATCGCGATACCGTTGCCACCGACCATGTTGTCCCGCCTCCTCATTTCGTTTTCATCGCTTTCTTCGTTTCGCTGATGTCGCCGGTTCCCGTCAGTCCCAGGTCAACCGCTGCTGCACGATCGGCAGCTCCGGATCGATGGCCCGCGCGCAGTCCTGCCAGGTACGCGCCTTCGTATAGGTCAGCGCCGCCGCGTCGAACCCGATCAGCGGAAGGTCCCGAACCCAGATCGCCGCAGCCCGCTCGTGCATCACCTTGGCCGCGCCCAGCGGATCAGCCCGCATCTCCTGCAACAGCAGCGCGGCCGCCCTCCGCACCTCGCCCCGCGTCCGCGCCAGCTCGGCCCCGAACAGGTCGCCGCTCTTCGCGCGAACCTCCGCGCTGACCTTGTTGGCGGTCGCATAACGCAGCCACTGTGCGACGAGCGAACTCGGGTCCACCGGACTACTTCGCCCCCGACCTTCGCTTCACGTCCTTGACGTGCTCGTCCTCTTCGCGCTGTGGATCGTCTTTTCTGGGCTCGTCCGGCATTGCTTCTCCTCTTGGACGACTTGTTCGGGCAGGACCGGACCGGTGCGGGACCCTCCGGCCCTGCCGGCTCGCAGCGGCCCCACTCGGGCAAGTACTGGCCGCTACGAGCCCCAACGGAGCTGGCTACGTCAATGTACGCCACGTACGTACATGTTGATGATCGCCCAATCGAGTGCTTTGTGTACGTACTTAGCGTTCGTACGGCACACTGACGGCATGAACGACAGCGATGACTTGGTGCCAGGCTCGCTGGTGCGCCGGTGGCGTCTTGGCAAACAGCTGCGCGAGTTGCGCGAGCAGTCCGGCAAGACGATGGACGAAGCGGCTCAGTACCTCACCGTGAAGCGTCCCACGATCAGCCGGATTGAAAACGGCCGACACGCGATCTTGCCGAAGAACGTCAAATTCCTTTGCCAGCTATACGAAATCGGCGCTCCCCTAATAGACACGCTGATGCGGCAGGCGGAGGAAACCGAGGAACGTGGTTGGTGGGCAACATATAGCGACACGATGCCGGACTGGTTCGAAACCTACGTCGGCTTCGAAACCGATGCCCGCGAGATCTGGAACTACGAAGCGGAAGCGATTCCGGGCCTGCTGCAAACGCCCGAGTACGCCCGTGGCATGCGAGCAGTCGCTCCCGGTCCACTGAGCGAGGCGGATCTGGTCAAGTCGGTCGAGTTCCGGCTCGCTCGCCAACAGCGACTCGTCGGCCGCCCGCCACGCCTGCGCATCGTCCTCAACGAGGCCGTCGTCCGCCGACCGGTGGGCAACCCGGCGCAGATGGCCGCCCAGCTTCGGCATCTCGCCAATGTCGGCCGGGAACCGTGGGCGAACATCCAGGTGATTCCGTTCAACATCGGACCTCATCTGGCGACCAAGGGCCCATTCTCGCTGCTCACGCTGCCCGACGAGGACGGCCCCAACTTCGTCTACCTCGAACACCTCGTCGGTGCGCTCTACCTCGAACGACCGTCTGACCTGGCTCGATATGCAGCCGTTTTCGAACATCTGACCGAAGTCGCTCTCTCGCCGGAGAACAGCCACGAGTTTCTGACTACGCTGGCTACGCAGTACTCGGGCGAGTAAGAGAGGCGATAGCCATGATCAACGGGCCCCGCCCCTTGTGGCGGAAGTCCAGCTACAGCGGGAGCGACAACGGCAACTGCGTCGAGCTGGCCGGCACCCTGGACATGCTGCGCGACAGCAAGAACCCGGCAGGCCCAGCGCTCCGAGCCGACCTCGGCGCGCTCCTCGCCGCGATCAAGGAAAACCAGCTGGACCGCTAACGGAACAAGCGCGACGGCCCCGGCGCATCTGCCGGGCCGCCGCGCTCACCGCCCGAAGGGATCGGCCACCGTGACAAACTACGCATCAGGCCGGCTCGGATGACCCGCCGGTATCTCGATCCGGATGCCGACTTCGACGAGATCTTCGCGGCCGTGCGTAGCAGTTCGTGGCGTTGGGAATGCCAGGGACACTATGCGGTCGACGAGGCGGAACTTCGCGAGTGGCAGACAGGCCTCGTTCACGAAGAGGACGACAGCGACCGGGCCTGGTATGCCTACATTCACGATCTTGGTGAGCGCGGCATCCCGTTCGAGCGGGTCCGGATGCTGACCGAACCGCTCACCAACTACCTGCGATGGATGCTCGCGACCACGCACCACAACATCACAGCCGGCGAGGACATCCGTTGGATCGGCCAGCACGTCGCCGCTGAACTGGGCATGCCCGACTACGACTTCTACCTCTTCGACGACGACCGAGTGCTCATCCTCCACTTCGACGACCGCAAGACGCTGGTCGGCCAGGAACTCGTCGATGACCCGGTCATCGTCGAACGGCATCGCCAGTGGCGTGCGCTGGTCTGGGCGCGCGCCATCAGGCACGCTGATCAGAACATCTGAGGAGAGGGCGGCCATGACGGTTTGGCGGAAGTCCAGCTACAGCGGGAGCGACAACGGCGACTGCGTCGAGCTGGCCGGCACCCTGGACATGCTGCGCGACAGCAAGAACCCGGCAGGCCCAGCGCTCCGAGCCGACCTCGGCGCGCTCCTCGCCGCGATCAAGGAAAACCAGCTGGACCGCTAACGGAACGAACGCGACGGCCCCGGCGCATCTGCCGGGCCGCCGCGCTCGCCGCCCGAAGGGACCGGCCGCCATTGACCTACTGTCAACGGGCAGCGTCGAGGACCTCGTGCAGCTTGCGGGCGAAGGCCTCGGGCTGCCCGGCGTAGCCGGATTCGCCACCGACGAAGCCGCCATGGTGGCTCGGGAACACCGTCGCCTGCTGACCGAGCAGGGCGGCCGTCGCCACCGAGGTGCGTCCGGTGAGGATGCCCGTGGACTCCTCGCCCACCGCGATCACGATCCGCGTCGGTGTCGAGATGAGCGCGTCGACCTCGGGCCGGTAGCCGCTGACCGGCCAAGACAGCTCGGAGAGCAGCGGATCGTCACGGGAGCCGTCGTCCTCGGTCGGAATCCCGAACGCGGCAGGGTCCGGCGCGGGCCGGGCGAAGTAGTCGTCGGTGAACTCGCCCTGCCACGAGGACATCGCGATGAACGCCGCCATGCCGGCACCCGCGCCCTTGTCCTCGTACGCGTCCCGGACGCGGGCCCGCGCACGCTCGGCGGCCTCGGCGTCGGAAAGCAACGGAAGGAGCGGCGGTTCGTGGGCCACCAGGATGGTCACGTCATCGGGGTAGGCAGCCACGAGGGCGAGCGCGGTCACCGCACCGCCGCTGCTCGCGAACATCTCCACCGGGCCCGCGCCGAGCGCCTCGATGAGGGCGTGCACGTCGGCAGCCTGGGTCCTGGGCACATGGTCGACCCGGCCGTCCTTGCGGGTGCTTCGGCCGAGGCCGCGCGGGTCGTAGGTGACCACCGTGCGTTCGGGGAAGTACGACGCCAGCGTGCGGAAGCCACCCGCGTCCATGGGCTGGCCGACCATGAGCAGCGGTGGGCGTCCGTCCGCGGTCGGCAGCGGGCCGTTGACGTCGTAGGTGAGGTCGGCCTCGGGAGTCTGGAGCAGCCGCGTAGTAGTCATAACCGTGCAGACCCCTTCCGCATCGAAAACTCATCGGACCCTACGCCCGCAGCTCCCCGAGGTGGGTCGCCAACCAGGCAGAGCATCCCGGCCAGGGCGGTATGTTGGGCGGTATGGACAGAGCGGTACCTCCAGGACGCACCGTGTGTCATGGCTGCCGCGCGCAGACCCACGAACTCATCGGCGAGGATGGGACGCAGCGGTACCGACCGGTCATTTTGCCTGGTGACGGGTCGATCATGCGGGAGATCTCGCCGGGGGCGATGGTCAGCGCGCCGTGCCCGATCTGCGGGGACGGCGAGGACCCTGGCTGGGTCGAGGGCTTCATCGTGCCCGTGTGAGGCCCGGCGGTTATCAGGGTTGGGGTGGGTCGGCCTTGACTGAACAGGTGCGGCACCGCGAGGCCTGAGCGCGCCGACAATGGGAGATCAGTCCCGACGGGACGGTCGCCGGTATTCAGTCCACTGTGCGCATTCACGTTTCGGGACATCGGCTGGGAAAAGGTGGTGCAGCGCCGAGGCCCGGACCAATGTGAGATCGTTTCCGATTTCCGTTGTGGCGGCCAGGATTTTGCCGATGAACGCGCGAGCCGTGACCTTCTTGAGGCCGCAACCGGACGACGCGCGGTCGATGCCACCCTGTGCGATGATGGCGACCGAGAGTAAATCCCCTGCACGGACTGCGGCATTGGCGCCGGAGGGTTCCTCGTGCGCGCGGCCGCGCTGCGGTGCAGGTGTGCCGGATCGGTGGGCAGGGGGTTGACCGACACCGAATGGTTCATGCAGCAAGGAGCGTTGAATGATCCGCACCAGTCGTGGGAAGAACGAGGCCGTGAAGGTGACCTTCGTCCTGCCCGTCGACGAGCCGACCGGTCGCGTGAGCGTCGTCGGTGACTTCAACGAATGGCAGCCGGGCAGCCATGAGCTGCGCAAACGTACCAACGGCACCCGGTCGGCCTCGATCGAGGTGGAGGAGGGCACCACGCTGCGGTTCCGCTACCTCGGCACCGACGGGCACTGGTTCGACGATCCGCACGCACACAACCATGACGAGCACGGCTCGCTGTTCATGGTCTGACCCCGGCACAGAACCCGGCACGACAACCCTGGCACAGCCGAGGATCGGTCGGGTTCAGATGTCGAGGAGGGCGAGGTCCGGCGGGACCAGGGTGTTGGTCAGCATCAGTTCGGTGAGCAGGTTCTCGTTGAGCTTGTTGCCGACCGGTTCGCCGACCTCTTCACGGGTCAGGCCGGCCACGCCTGCGCGGGACAGTCGGGCGCGGACATCGGCGACGAGGTGTTCGGCGCGCTTGCCGGCCTTCCAACCGCCACCAGGGCAGACCTGGCTCAGCAGGTCGCCGACCTGCCGCCAGGCCAACGGCTGCGGGTGCAGGTCGTGCAGCAGATACCGCTGGCACAGCGCGACAAGGGCCAACCGCTCGTCGGGGCTCAGCGGCCATGGCTTCTGCTGCGCGGTCTCGGCGTCGGGTGCCGGCGAGGGGCGCCAGCCGTCCTCGCCTGCCACGTACAGTTCGAGCAGGTGTTCGCGGCCACGAGCGCCCCGGATGAACAGCGGGGTGTAGCCGTCGGCCAGCGGCAGGGCACCCTCGTCGCGGAACAGCAGCCGTGCGCTGGGCAACCGGATCGGCAGTTGGCCGGTGTTGCTGACCCACCATTGCCGGCCGTGCCAGGTCAGCGAGCCGTGTTGGCGGCTGACCCGCTGGTCGTCAGCGCCGACGCAGACGTGCACCTCGGGCCGGTTGCGTCCGAACACGACCGTCCGGCCCTCGCGGGCAGGCATCGAGATGCCACCGACCACGGTCAACGCGAACAGCGTGCCCGCGGTCGACTTCGGCACGCCGGTGGCCAGGCTGCCGCGCGGGGGCAGCTTGCGTGGGGCCTCACCGTCGGTGGTCTCAAGCTGGGTGCTGGCCTGTGTCATGTCCGGTATCCGCCTCCCTCTCGTCCTGGTCCGTAGCAAACCACGACGAGCCGGGGACCCCTCCCCGACGATGCGCTACGACTACTCAGTGTCATGAGCGGTTGTCCGCATGCGATCCACTGCCACGATTGTCGGCCGCCGAAGTGGCCGGCACAACCTCGCACGACGCTCAGGAGGACGAAGGCAGCCTCGGTTCGACGTCGGCGGCGAGCTGTTTGGCCATATCGCACTGCTGACTCTGCGGCTGCTTACCGTCGACCTCGATGTTCACCAGCTCGGAGATCTGGCCGCCGCCCGAGATGGAGTACGTCCGGTCGACGAGGTCGGCCTCGCAGCCGCCGGTGTCCAGGGAGACGAACGCGGCCCTTGGGCCGATCGGAACCTCCTGGCCGTCAGAGGAGTCCAGCGGTTGGCTCTGGTCGAACCGCAGGTCGACGTTTGTCTGGTTCGACCCGGTCCAATCGCACTCCCAGTCGCCAAAACCGGGTGACTCCGTGCCGGCGTCGATCCCCGGTACCGCGGTGAGGTCGGTGGCGGTCAGCAGGGTGCACGCGTTGGTGTTGGCCAGCGAGGCCGGATCGAACGGCTGTTTGCGTTGTGGGACACCGGAATGGTTGATCACGCCGACCGCGTACTGGCTGGCCGCCTGCGCCATCGCGCACAGAGCCGGATCGGTGTTGTTGTCGTCCTCCTGGGCGTTGACGACGACGACGGTGCTGTCGGCGAGCAGCAGGGTGACCAGACAGGAACCCTGACTGGTCGTCGCTGGCTCGACACCGACCGAGCCTTGGTAGGTGAGGGCGCCGGGCTGGGTCGGCGCGGGACCGTCCGCGTCCTGAAGGCTTGTCTGCATGTCGATGGTGTAGTTGTCGGACTGGACGATCACGTCGCACCGGCTGAAGTTCTCGTAGTGCGGGTCAACTTCGGCGTCGCCGTACTTGGCCAGCGGCCCGGCACTGGTCAGTCCACACGGATCGGCGGTGCGCTGGTTGACGATGAGGGCGGGCGGCTTGGCGACGGGCGGGTTCGTGGCGCCGGAATTCTGCTGGCTCGGGCCACGGCCGAGGGTGATCCCGGCGATGATGCCCGCGACGAGTAAGACGGCGATCGCGGCCACCAACGAGGTCCTGGCCGGTGACCTGAACAGCAGCGCGCGCAGGCGCGAGCCCAGCCGGCCGCCACCGGTGGTCGGCGGACGGCCAGGCCCCGGCTCGACCTCGGTTCCCGAGCCGGAGTCGGCCCTGTTCCCGGAATCGGAGTCGGCCCTGGTTCCCGAATCGGTGTCGGACCTGGTTCCCGAATCGGTGTCGACGAGGGGAGGGCCGCCGGTCTCGGCGCCGACCGTGTTGTCCCGCAGTTCGCGCAGCATCACCCGCACGCTGGCCATGGTCGGCCGTTCGGCCGGTTCGGTGGCGAGCATGCCGGCCAGCAGCGGCGCGAGCGGACCGGCCTTGGCCATCGGTTCCATCTGGTTGCGGGCGGCGCGGCGCAGCGTGGACAGCGGCATCCCCTCCGGCCCGTACGGCGGCACCCCCTCCACCGCGGCGAACAGCGTCGCGCCGAGCGCGAAGACGTCCGAGGCCGGCGTCGACACTCCGCCGTCCAGGGTTTCCGGTGACATGTAAGGAGGTGTGCCGATCGCCGGACCGGTGGTGGCCAGCGTTTCCTTGTGCCACACCTTGCGGGAGATACCGAAATCGGAGATCTTGACCATGCCGGCGTCGTTGATCAGGATGTTGGCCGGTTTGATGTCCCCGTGCACGACCTCGGCGCTGTGCACAGCGGCGAGTCCGTCGGCGATCTGTAATCCGAAGTGGATCACCCGCCGGACCCTGACCGCCTTGTCCTTCGCGATGATCTCGGCAAGGTTTCTGGACTGGAAATACTCCATTACCAGCCACTGGTCCTCGCCCGTACCGACAACTCCGTGCACCATAATGATGTTCGAGTGCGGGACCTTGCCCGCGAACCCGCCCTCGACCTCGATCTGGGTGGTGTCCGAGCCGTCGTCGGTGACCGCCTTGGCCCGCTTCATCGCAACCAGACAGTCGAGTTCTTGATCTACGGCAAGCCAGACCGTGCCCATCCCGCCGGAGCCAAGCTCTCTTTCGAGCAGGTATCGGCCGAGAACGAGTTGACCAGGGTGCACCGGGAGTCTCCGATCGACCAGGTGGCCGGAAGAACGTGGCGGGCCAAGGTTATCCGCATGATCGTCTTCCCGAACAGCGGTAGGCGCATGGTTACGTACGGTTAGGCAGAAAGATAGCAGCCCACTACCGGGCTAACGCAAGCGAATGCGCGAACAACTCGCTGAGCTGGGCATTGATAAACCGGTTAACACTCGTACCGAGAAGTAACCACACGCATTGCGACCAGAATATCGGTCCTGCCGACCAGCTCTAATGCCGTGACCTACGCCGAAGCAGTCGGGCAATGAGCAGCCAACCGAGGGCAAGCAGCAGGAGCACCGCGAGCACGATCCACAGGAAACTGCCAGAATTCGCGCCGGTCGGCGGCGCGGCGACCGGCGCGGTGGAGGTCGCGGGCGCGGGTGTCGTGGCCGTAGCGGGTGCGGTGGATGCGGTGGGTGTCGTGGTTGTGGTGGGTGTCGTGGCTGTGGTGGGTGTCGTGGCTGTGACCGGGGCGTAGACGGCGAACCAGTCGACGTACATGCTGACCGAGCCGGTCGCGGCGGCAATGGCTTGACCAGCGGCATTCTGTTGAATCTGCATTTGGAACGCAGGCCACATCGGTTGGTGCGGAATATATGCGGGATCGGTGACCCGGCCGGTGAGCTTGTTGTCGACGAAGTAGCTGATGGAGTTCGGCAGCCATTCGACGGACACGGTGTGCCACTGAGTCAGGTCACCTTGATAGACGCTGCGTAGCTGGGCGTCGTCGACGGCGCGGTGCACGGTCTGGGTTTCCTGGGTGCGGTCGGCGTCCTGTGCGGACAGCTCGTAGTAGTCGATCTCCGGTGGCCATACGTTCGACTTCGGCCACAGCAGGGCGACGGCGCTGATCCCGGCGCCACGGTCGACCCGGACCCTGGCCACGTACTTGCCGTAGGTGCGCACCATCGCGGGCCAGCCGGCCGCACTGAGGCCGCCGGCGATCCACTGCCCGTTCTTGCGGGTCGCGGTCAGCACCAGCCTGCCGTCCCGCTCGGCGACCTGGGAGGTTGCCCAGGTGGTGCCGCGACAGCAGGCCGGGCTGCCCTGGTAGACCGACCAGTGCGGGGCCAGCGCACCGTTGAACTGGTCCTGCGCCACCAGTTGCCACTGCTGGCTCGCGGCCGCGGCCGAGGCGGGCAGCCCGAGGCCCACGAGTGCCGAAGCGGCCAGGACGACGAGCACCGCGAGCGCGGCGCCGAACCTGCGCGGCGCGCCGAAGTGCATCCGGTGAACTCCTCGTGGTCGGCAGAGACGGGGTGGGTCAGTCGCCCATGACGGTGAGCAGCGGCTGGACCAGGATGACCAGCAGCACGATCATCAGCACCCAGCCCGCGATGTCCAGCGCGATGACCGGCCTCGTCCTGCGCACGCCACGCGGAGTCTCGCCACCCCGGCCCGCCCTGACCTCGACGAGGACGGTGCGCGCCCCGAGGACCAGCAACAGCACGGCGGACAGGCTGCCGCCGACGAGGGTCAGTACGCCTTGGCTCACCGGATCAGCTCCCTCGCGGGCGAACCCACATAGACCCCTGGTTTGACACAGTCCTTTGTCACCACACTGCCGGCGCCGATCACCACGTCGTCGCCGATGGTCACTCCTGGCAGGATCAGCACCCGCGCGCCGACCCAGGCCCGGTCCCCGATGCGCACCTCGCGGCCCTCCGGCACGGTGGAGATCCGGCCGGTGGGCAGCCGGTCGTGGTGCGAGGTCACCACCATCACCTGCGGGCCGAGCTGGCAGTCGCGGCCGATGCTGATCGGGGCGACGGCCTCAAGGTAGACCTCGCGGTTGATGAAGGTGCCGGCGCCGATGTGGATGTTGCCCATCGGCCCGTGCAGTTGGCCGGAGCCGAAGATGTTCGGGGTGTCGATACGCGCGCCGGCCAGCCGGTAGCCGAGCCAGCGCAGCACCCTCGGCACCGCGTCGATCCCGAGCAGGCCGTTGACGAACAGGCCCACGGTCATCGCCCACAGGTCGATGCGCAGTTCCCGCAGCAGCCGCTGCCCGAGCCCCGGTTTCATGACCGCAGGTCCGAACTCAGTTCGAGCAGTTGACTCTCGCCCTGCGCGAAAACCCTTTTGTACAGCCCGGATGCGATCAACCGGTCGCTCAGTCCGCTGATCCAGCCCGGTTTCATGCCGTAGTAGATCTGGCCGTAGGCGTCCTGCGCCGCGTTGAGCACCAGGAAGTCCGGATGCACCTTGTGCACGCAGGCATCGGGGTTCGGGAACGGTTCACAGGTCGACTCGATGGAGGCCTGTTTCACCTGGCCGAGACGCTGCCATTCCGAGACCGGCGCGTACGCGGCGACCGTGTCCAGGGTCTGGCCGTTCTTCGCGATGTCGTAGGCCTTCTGCACGGCATCGATATCGGCCCTGGTGAACGCGACGTAGGCGTCGTTTCCGCCGCGTGCGGCCACATCGCCGAACATCAACCCGGCCAGGATGACGGCACCGACGGTGATCGCGGTGCGGCGCAGCCATTCCCGGTTCAGGCTCGCGGTCAGCAGCTCGTTGAGCAGCACAGCGGCCAGCAGCGCGAACAGCGGCAGCGCGAAGAGATAGCAGCGGATCAGGATCTCGCCGCCGTAGGGCTGGGCGACGGCGAGGCCGAACGCGGTGATCGCCATCAGGACCAGGGTCAGCGAACGTTTCCGTTGCCGGCGCAGCACGATCGCGCCGAGCCCGGCCAGCGCGCCGACCACGACGGTGATGCCGACCCGGACCATCAGCATGTCCTCGCGACCGGCGTTGTTGGACAGCCGCTGGTCGAATCCCTGGTTGACCGAGGAACTCAGGTCACCAATGGCGCCGGTGATCTCGTGCAGCTGGCTGATCCAGAAGTCGCGGGCGCCGAGCACGAACCAGACCACCGCGGCGAGCAGGACGACGAACGGCAGCCAACGCGCCCACAGCCTGCCGCAGATCAACAGGACGAACAGCAGACCGGCCAGCATGTACGGCGAGAGCTGGTGGGAGGGCGCCAACGCCAGCGCGAGGACGAGCACCAGGCCGAGGGCGAACAACCGCTCCATCGGCGTGTTGTCCGGGACCGGCGGACGCAGGAAGTCGCCTTTCCGCAACGGTTCCAGCACTCCCGGCCGGACCAGGTAGCGGAAGGTCACGGCGAGGCCGGCGAGCAGCAGCAAGAAGGTGGAACCCTGCGGGGACAGGTAGTCCTGCTCGGTCCAGTTGCCGATCAGGAACACCCACGCGGCCAGCCAGGCGATCCGGCCGGGGCCGAACACCGACAGTGCGATGGCCCGCACCGCGATCACCGCGGTCCCGGTGAGCACGACCGGCGCGAAGGTGATCAGGACCGAGGCGTCCTTGAGGCCGCTGGCCCCGGTGAGCAGCGCGAGGAACGAGAAGAAGCCCGGCCAGCTGAACCGCGCGTCGAAGTTGTGCAGGACGGCGCCGTGCGCGTTGATGTAGTCGGAGAACCCGACGTGCAGCCAGGCGACGGGCAGCCGGCCGACCGGTTCGGCAGCGGGTTGCAGGCCGTAGACGGCGAACACCGCGACCGCGGTGATCATGGTCAGCGCCCAGCCGCGCTGCCCGGCCCGCAGTTCGACCACGAACGCGATCGCCAACAGCGGATAGGACACCAGCAGCACCGGGGACAGGGCCGGCAGCAGACCGAAACTGCCGAGGGTGGTGGGGTCGATCGCGTGGAACCCGGCCAGCCAGCAGATCGCGGCGAGCACACCGATCAGCGGACCCGCGTTGCGGTTGGCCCAGCTCAACAGTTGCGCGCGCCGATCCGGTTGGGCGGCGGGCTGGGGTGCCGGCGCGCTCATCACCGCCGTCATACTGCTACCCCGCTGGTGATCGGCACGATGTCGGTGCTCTCCTTTATCCGAACTCGGTGGCGCAGCACGAAACCGGCCGCGCCGGCGACCAGGACCTGCACGATGGCGAAGCCGAGGCCGATGGTGGTCAACCGGGCCGGCAGGAACAGCGCGACCGGGATCATCGTCGCCGCGCTGGACAGTTGCAGGCCGGCCACGATGAATCCCTTGCCCTGCGCCTGGGAGACGCCGATGGTGAGCAGGACCAGCAGCCGGGGCAGGCAGCCGAGCAGGACCAGTTGCAGCGCGGTAGCGCCGAGTTCGGCGTAGGCGCGGCCGAACAGGTTCAGCAGCGGATGCGCGATCGCGATACCCACCACCATCAGCGGCCCGAACAGCAGCGCGAGCCGGGTACCGGCGGTCTTCGCCAGTTCCCGTACCCGGCCGGGATCAGCGGCGACCCGCACGACCAGGGAGTTCACGAACGCGGTGCCGGCCACGTCCAGCGCGGTGACCGCGGTCCAGACCACGAAGAAGACCGCGCCGTCGGCCACGCCGACCCGGCCGGTGACGATCAGCGGCAGCAGGTAGTACAGCAGCGACTGGCCGATGGTCGCCAGGTAGGTCGGGCCGAGCAGGTGGGTCAGTTCGGTGCGGTCCGGCAGCAGGCCGTCGGGTAGCGCGCGGCGTTTCGCGGCGGCCCGCGCCACCAGCACGCTGACCACGATCGCGGCGATACCGGCCGGGACCGCCCAGGACAGCACGATGCCCAGCGCACCACCGGTCGCGCCCGCGATGAGCAGGATGCCGACCCGGCCGATGCCGAAACCGAAGTTCTTCGCCAGTACGACGCCTGCCTTGCCGAAGCTGGTCAGCACCGGGTCCTGGAACTGCATCACCGCCCAGACCAGGGTGGTCGCGGTGAACAGCGGCAGCCCCCAGCCGGGCAGCGCGGCCAGCGCGAGCCGACCGGCGGGCAGCGCGAAGAACACGCCGACGCCGACCAGCGCACCGCCGATGATCACCAGATAGGTCCGCGACAGCAGCGCGGCGCTGCGACCGCCGGCACGCGGAATCCAGCGCAGCACGGCGGGGCCGAGGCTGAGCTGGCTGAGGCTGGCGACCAGCAGGAAGCCGGAGGTGAACGCGGTGGTGGTGCCGACGACCTCACGGCTGGCCAGATGCGCGGAGACCAGCCAGCCGATCAGGCCGGCGACCGAGGTGAACGCGGCGCCCAGCGACAGCCAGATGCCGTCCCGGACCATCCGCCCGTTCTTGGCGACGACATCGGTGGCCGCCGCCTCGTCGATGATCAGGTTGTCGGCACTCATGTCGCCGCCTCCGCTCTGCTCGGGGCGCGGAGCAGGTGATGGGTCAGCGGCACCAGGGTGAGCAGGCCGAGGACGGCGAGGGCGGCGAGCGGATGCCAGGCGTTGAGCAGCACCATGGTCTGGCCGAGCAGCATGCCGATCGCGATGCTGATCCCGATCCCGACACTCCAGCGGAACGAGGCGGGCGCCGAGCGCAGGTACGCGGTGATCGACCAGCCCGGCGCGAGCACCACGAACGCGGTGGTCAGGATCAGCCGCCAGTTCCCGGTAGCGCCGATGAGTTCGACGAGCAGGGTCGCCACGGTGAGCACGATCAACCCGGCCGCGGACAACCGGCGTTGCCGCTCGGCGCCGGTCATGGTCCGTGCGCTGCTGAGGTGAGTCACCGGGCCATCCGCATCGCAGGCTCAGCGGCGCGCTGGGCAACGGTTTCCCTCGGTTCGGGCAGGCCGAGCCGGCGGCGCGGTGCCTTCAGCACGGCCAGTGCCAATCGGGCCGGGCCTGCGAGCATGCCGCTCCGCTCGGCCCTGGCCAGTTCGGCGGGGAAGCCCGCGCCGCGGCCGGCATTGCGCTCGGAGTCCTCGGCGACGGTGTGCCGAAGACCGGCGGGCAGCCTGCGCGCCACGGCGAGAAGTTCGGCGGGACGCCGGCCGACGTACACCGCGAACATGGGAAACAGTCCGGTGCCGTAGCTGTACATCTGCTTGGCCAACTCCTCGGTCTCCCGTCGATGTTCGTGTCGGACGACGGCGTGCGGGCAGTACACCAGCACCCCGCCGCCGCGAATGAGTCGAATGAACAGTTCGAGATCCTCGCCGGAACCGGTCGGCGTGCCGGGCCCCAGCAGCGGATCGCAACCGCCGAGCGCCCGGTAGGTACTGGCCCGCCAGGCCATGCTGTTGCCGGAGCCGAAAAGACCTGCCGCGAACGGGTACAGCGCCAGCCGCCCTGATTCGCCCGGCCCGACCGGGCCGTCGACGCCGGCCGAGGTCAGCCTGCGGCGGTGGAAGCCCTTGCCGAAGCCACCCCAGTTCTCGAACCACCGCTGCGCGGGCGTGTCCAGCGCCAGCGGGAGGACGAGGCCGGTGACGCAGTCGACCATCGGGTCGGCGAACTCGTCGACGATCGAGGTCAGCCAGTGCCGGTCGACAACGGCGTCGTCGTCGGTGAAGGCGATCAGTGCTCCGCAGGCCTCGGCGGCGCCCCTGTTGCGGGCGTTGCTCGCGCCGGCCACCGGTTCCGGCACGTACCGCAGCCGGTCATCGGATTCGACGAAGTCCTTCAGCAGAGCGGAGTTCGGCGTGTCCGGCCGGTTGTCGACGAGCAGGATCTCCAGGTTGGGATAGTCGGTGGCCAGCACCGACCGCGCGCAGCGGACCGCGCTCGCCGGCCGGCCCGCGCTGGGAATCACCACGCTGACCATGGGCGTCGTGATCGAGGACGGCGCCGATTCGGCCGGTTCCGGCAGGTCGGCGAGGACCGCGCGCAGCGCCGAGACGGGCACCGAACCGTCGGTCAGCGGCACGTCGCGCTCGCCGAGAACGGCGGTACCACGCCGGAACAGCACCCGCGCGGTGTCCGGATCGTCCTGTCCATCGCAGCGGTGCAGCGCCACCGTCGGGTCGGTGTCGGCGAGATCGATCTCACCGATCGCGATCGGGCGCGGCAGGTCCACGGAGAAGGAAGCCTTCTCGGCTGCCGAGGAGGCCGGTTCGGCTGCCGCTCGCCGACCGCGCAGGTAGCCAAGCGCGGCGCTGAGCACGGACAGCACTATTGCCGCCGCGCCGAACAGGCCGTCGGCGTTGCCGCGCAGCGCCCTGCCCAACTCACGCAGCATTGCCAGCGGCAGAACCCGGCTGGTGTAGTCGCGCTCGGTGGACAGCGCGTCGTTCGCGCCGACCAGTGCGGCGATCGCGGCCTTGGACACACCCTCGGCGTAGCTGCGGCGGCGCAGGTAGGACCAGCTCAGCCGGTCCGCGCTGACCCGGTGCCGGACAAGGGCGGCCGGTTCGAACAGGATGCGCGCACTCGGGTCGGCCTGGCGCAGCCGAATACACAGCTCCGTCTCCTCGCAACCGAGCGGCAGGGTGCCGACCCGGCCGATGCCCTCGGTGAAACCGCCGACCTCGGTGAACACCGAGCGACGGAAGGACATGTTGCAGCCCATGACATTGCGCACCTCGGCAAGCGACCTTGGCTGGCCCTGGTAGCTACAGCCGACCACCCAGTCCAGCTCGCCGCGCACCGGAGCCGGTCCGCTCGCGGTCGCCGGCAGGGTCACCGGCCGGCCGGCGCGTTCGGCAGGTGTCGCGGGCCAGACCGGTGTGGCCGCGCCGCCGACCGCCATGACCGCCTGATCGGTGAACGGCGTGGCCAGCGCGGCAAGCCAACCGGGCTCCGCGCCGGCGTCGTCGTCGAGGAAGGCGACCACCTCACCGGTGACCTGCGCCAACGCGGTGTTACGCGCCCCGGACAGTCCGCGCTGTCCGGTGTTCTCCACCACAGCGACGGCCGAATCGTCCACATAGGAGCGCAGGCGCAGCGCGAGTTCCGGGTTGTGGTCGATGACGACGAGGATCTCCGCTGGTCGCGGCTGTTGCCCGCGCGCCGAGTCGATGGCGGCGAGCAGATCGTCCCAGCGGCGTTCGGTATAGGCACAGATCACCACCGACACCGGCGGCAGGGTACTCATGGTCACCGACGTGTCGCTCCACGGGTTTCGCTGGTCACAGGCTTTTCTCCGGCAGCATGGCGCTGCTGGGCCGGTTGCGGCTCTCACCGGCCGGGCTGGTAGGACGGGTCCTGGCCTCACCGCTGGCGTGCGGCCTGGCCTGCGGCACCTCGGCGCGCGGACGGGCCTGCCGCGCGCGGGCCACCTCCTCGCGCCGCATCTGCTGAGCGCGGCGCCGTTCGCTCATGATCGTACGCAGGACCCGGTAGCCATCGTAGAAGGTGCGCAGGTTGCTCTGGCCGTAGAGGCGCGAGCGCTCGATGCTGGGCACCTCGGCGATCTTCAGCCCGGCCGCCACCACCCGGCAGCTGATCACCGTCTCGATCTCGAAGCCGTCGCACCAGATCATCTCGCCCTGACCGGCGGGAAGCTCCGGCGAGGGCAGGTCGAGAACGGGTACCACATCCCGCCAGAAGGCGTTGTAGCCGTAGCACAGGTCGGAGAAACTTGTGCTGAAGAGCACATTGCTCAGTCCATTGAGGACCGAGTTGCCCGCGGTGCGCAGCCTGGTGATGTCCTCGCTGCCGGCGGCCTCGGGCTGCTCGCGGTGAAACCGGGTGCCCTTGGCGAAGTCCGCGCCGGCAAGCAGCGCGTTGACAAAGGCGGGGATCTCCTGCGGGTTCGCCGAGCCGTCCGCGTCGAACATCACCACGATGTCACCGGTCGCGGCGAGGAAACCGCAGGCCAGAGCATTTCCCTTGCCCTTGCGGGTCTGCTGAAGGATATGGGCGTCCGGACGCAACCGAAGGGTGGTTTCCACCGTGCCGTCCACCGAGCCGCCGTCGACCAGGATGATCTCGTGCTCGGCGGGTAACTCGGGCAGCACAACTTCCAGGTTGCGCGCTTCGTTGCGGGCCGGGATCACGATACTCAAGGTCGGACTGACGGTGCGCGCCATGATAGGTCGATGCCTCACTTGTGAATTGGCTTCGAGATGTGGACGACCGGAGGTGAATGACTGGCCCTTGTCCCTCATCGGGCACCGCGACCACGTGCGGTGACCCCGACCGTATTAGCCAACCAACACTTCACACCATAGAGTGTGACCCTGTTCACAATTCCCTCACGTTAAGTAGTTATATTCGCCGGTTGGACATGGCTTCGTAGCCTTGCCGAAACGGCCCGGCCATTCTTCGAACGAACAACAACCACCCAGAGTGTCAATCCGCAAAAGGTCGTGGCGGCAATTCTGGGAATATGTTGAAATGACGTGTCAACCAGCACAGGAAGGGCGCCAATGAGCCGAGCGACACCAGCGGTGTCGGTGTGCGTTCCGGCGTATCAGGCGGGCCGGCATCTGGCTACCGCCTTACGTAGTGTTCTCGCACAGAACTTCACGGACTTCGAGCTGGTGGTGCTGGACAACGCGTCCACCGATGACACCTCCGAGATCGTCAGATCGTTCCCTGATCAGCGGATTCGCCTGGTACGCAACGAGAAGACCATCTCGATGACGGCCAACTGGAACCACTGTGTCTGTCTGTCTCGGGCGCCGCTGGTGAAGCTGCTGTGCGCCGACGACGTGCTGCGACCGGACTGCCTGCGAGTCCAGCACCAGCTGATGACCGCCAATCCGCGACTGGCCATGACGGTGTGCCGACGCGATTTCCTGGACGCCGGTGGCCGTCGGCTGGCGACCGGACGCGGATTGACCGGTCTGGTCGGCGAGCACGACCGCGTCGCCGTTGCCAGGCGGGTGATTCGGCATGGCGGAAATCCGATCGGTGAACCCGGCTCCGTGCTGTTCCGACGCAGCGCGTTCACCGCGGTCGGCGGCTTTGCCGAGGACATGAATTTGGTATTGGACATACACCTGTGGCTGCGGCTGCTCGCGCGGGGCTCACTATTCGGGATCGCCGACAGTTTGGCCGCGTTCCGGATTAGCGGTGGTTCACTGTCCGGACGCACGCATCGGGCCGGTCACCAGCAGCAGTACAGCTGCAACGCCGAGGTCGTCGCGAATCCGATTTACCAGGTCCGCGACCTCGACCGGCTGATCGGTGCCGCCGCTGCCCCGCTCGCATTGCTGCGCCGTAGAGGCTTGTTCAGAATTGCCGAATTCGGCAATCATCGCGCGAGCAATTAACCAAACGGGGTCAGGGTTGGCGTACCGCCGCCTTGATGCCGTCGAGTTCCGCGACCAGCAGCTTGCGCAGGCCGCGCACCTCGCCGAGCAGCCGCGCCGACTCCGTCTCCCGGTTTTCCACCAGGTCGGCGGTGTGCTCGCGGAGCAGCTCGGTGGTCACCTTGTCGGTACGCACCGATCTGTCCACGGTGCCGACCGAGGCGAGGAAGTCCGCGCACTTGGGCTGGTACTCCAGCCCGACCACGGGCACCCCGGCCGCGACCGCGAGAACAAGGGCGTGCAGGCGTTCGGCGACCAGCAGCGTGCAGGGGGCCACCGCGGCGAAGAACGTCTCGGTGTCCTCGGCGCTGACCACCTCGGCGCGCTCCTGCGCGACACCGGCGGCGGCCAGGCAGGCCCGCGCGGCCGGCTCGTCGGCCGGGTTGACCACGATCGCCCGCACCCGCCAACCCGCACCGTCGACAAGGGATCTGACCAGGCCGGCAACGGCGTCGACGACCCGGCCGTGATCATGGCCCCACAGGTCGTCGCCAAAGCCGAGGTTGATGCCCAGCAACTTCTCCTGCGCGTCTTGCACATCGCCGGGTTCGTGCAGCAATGCCGGATCGCCGACCATCCGGCTCCGAATACCCGCCTCGTCCAGCAGCTCCACCGAGCGCGGGCCGCGAACGGTGACCGAGGCGAAGTTGGCACAGAGCCCGCGCCAGCGCGCCAGCTCGCCATTCGCGGAGAAGGAGTTGCGGCCCTGGAAGGCGGGGTCCTCGACCCCGGCGCCGATCAGGAACCAGGGCTTGGCCCTGGCCAGCACCGCGCCGTTCACGGTCAGCACCAGCCGCCAGTTGCGCCGGCCGATGGCGGTACCGCCGCCGAGCAGCAGCGCCCGGTGCGCGCTGCCCAGCACGCCACCTCCGGCGACTCGTCGTGCGAAGTCCGCCAACCGATACGGCGCGTGGGCCTGCTCGACCACGCCAAGTCTGGGAATCAACGCGTCCGCAATGGCATCGTCGCCAAGATTGCGCTGGCCGGTCCAGCCAACGTAAAGCAGGCTACGTAGTTCGCGAGCGGACAACGTCACAAGCACCTCCGATACGTTCAGTCAGGTTTCCTGGTAACCCTGGGTTGGTGATCCCCGTGAGCTAATCCTCGCTGCACGATAGCCTGTATCGCAAGGCGACGGTCGTCGGTAATCGTTAACTTGCGTAAAATTGTTGACGCATTCCTTTACGCGGCAGTAGACACAACTGTTCGAAAATTTGCCAGTGAACTGCCAGTTCCACCGGCAGTTCACTGTGAGAAAATTCTCAAGGAGTAGGACTTCCGCACCGTCCACAGAGGTCGTTACAGCGCACCTCGACAGAGCTGAAAAGTGCTTTTCGGCTGATGCCATCGGTGATCCGGCCAGCCCCGTTCACCGTGATAATGCCGACAGGCCAACGCGAGGTCCACATCGGTACAAAGATTCCGGCGCATTGACGAATGCGTTACCGGCACCGACCGGCGACCGCACCGGCTGACGACTGACTGACTCACAGACCGGCGACCACACCAGCTGACCGACTGACTCACTGCCTGGCGACCGCACCGGCCGATGCGAGGTCGCCGATGTGCTCAGCGGGCTCGCGCGGCTTTCCGCACCTCGTCCATACCAAGATTGGCCAGTGCGTCGGCCCGCTCGTTGCCGGGATCACCGGCGTGCCCCTTCACCCACAGCCATTCCACCTCGTGCCCGGACACCGCCTCGGCAAGGCGCTGCCAGAGGTCGGCGTTCTTCACCGGCTTGCGGTCCTTGGTCAGCCAGCCGTTGCGCTGCCAGCCGGCCAGCCAGCTGGTGATGCCATTGCGCAGGTAGCTGCTGTCGGTGAACAACCGCACCTTGGCCGGCCGAGTCAGCGTTTCCAATGCCTGGATGGCCGCCATCAGCTCCATCCGGTTGTTCGTGGTCGTCGGGCCGTCGCCACCGTGGATCTCCCTGGTGTGCGCGCCGTAGCGCAGCAGCGCACCCCAGCCGCCCGGTCCCGGATTGCCGCTGCACGCGCCGTCGGTGTAGATGTCCACCTCGTTCGCCGGCCGCTGCGCCGACTCGCCCTCATCCCGCACGCTGCCCAGTCTTCCTGGCCGCCGACGGCCGCACGGCGCCGGGGTTGCCGGTCGAGGACACACCGGCGATACCGTGACTCACGTCACAATCATCCGTGACTGGTGCCGACCCCTGCCTGGTCCGCGCCAAGCCAGACCGGCCGCGAGGAACCGCGCGGTAGCAGCGGAATCCGGTAGTGGCCGGGCGTGCCGGACATCCGGACCTGCTCGGTTACTCCCTGGTAGCGACCAAGTGGAGTGTCCACAGTGAACGTTTCCGGGTCGAGATAGGCGTGTGCGTCACCGAGGCCGGCGGTCTCGACCGCGTACTCCTTGGCGAACACACCCATACTCAGAATCCACAGCGCGACCCTGGTCAGCGAGACGTGCACCCGATAGCTGCCGCCCTCCCGTGCCCTGCGGGTCAGCGCCTCGGCGATGCCGGCGGTGACCAGCCAGGACACGATGTAGTCGTTGACGACGAGAATCGGCGGCAACGCCGGCCGCTCACCATCCCCCTCCAAGGTCATCATGCCGACCAGGCTGCCCGCGGTCTGGTCGAAACCCACCCAGCTCGACCAGGGACCGGTGTTTCCGCTCAGCGAGATGCTGGCGTGGACGATGCCGGGACGCAGTTCGGCGGCGCGGGGCGCGGAAAGGCCGATCCGGTCGAGGTAACCGGGCCTGCGGTTGGCGTAGAAGACATCCGCGCCGGCCAGCAGTTGTTCGACGCGTGCCCGCCCCTCCGGAAGGTAGGGGTCGATGGTGGCCGATCGGGTGCCGACATTCGCGGTGGCATAGGTGCTGTCGTGTTCGAGTTCGCCAGGACGCCACAGGTTCAGCACATCGGCGCCGTGCAGGGCCAGCGCCCTTCCGGTGCCCGCCCCGGCGATCACATGACCCATGCCCAGCGCCCGCACCCCGGACAGCGGATCTTCCGCGCCGGCCGGCAGTGGGACCGGTTCGCTTTCGGCGATCTTGGTGATCTCGATGAGCGGCAGCCCGGCCAGCACCTCCCGGTAGTGCGCCTCGCCGAGGAGTTCCTCGGTGCTGCGCAGCATCGGGAACACCACCCCCGCCTGCGCGGCGGCCTCCTCCAGTTCCCGGCCGCGCCAGTTCGCGACGGCAGCCGCGACACGCTGTTCGTCGTCCGGGGCGTCGAGGAGTTTCTGCGCGGCGATCTTGATCTTCGGATACGGGTTGAGCGGCATCATCCAGCGGTCGTCGGCGGTGCGGTAGAAGTTGAATCCCAGTGCCTGGCTCGGATTCACGCCCGAGATGGGTGGATAACCGTTGAGCAGCTCCCATTTCCGGTCGTAGAACGGGCACAGCCGGTGCGGGGTGACCCGGAGGTCGGCCGAGATGTCCTGGCCCGCGCCGCCGCGCGAACGCCACAGCTTGGCGATCGCGACCGACTTCGCCACCAGCGCGATCGCGGAGGCCGCGCCGAGCCGCAGGGTGCTCGGCACCACCGGATCGGCGCCCTCGAAGGTGATCCGGCCGCCCGCGTCGGCCGGGCTCAGGCCGATCCCGTCGAGCAGGTCGGCCAGTTCGGCGTGCGGATCGAAGGCATCGTCGGTTCGCGGGTTGGCGACCGCCCTGGTGACTCGGTCGGTCAACGACATGGTCGACACGGTCGAACCCGGCCGGGCACTCATGGTCACCACTCCCCTGCGGTTGGTCAGCGTCGGTTCGACGCTAACCCCAACCGGGGAGGATTGCCCGCGCACGATGATCGAAAGCACACCCGCCGACCGGTAGCTGCGCCGCGTCCGTTGCCGGCGACGATGCAGTGAGCGGATCCAGGCGATGAACGACGGCCGAACGGCTGACGTGCCGAACAGGTCGAACCCGTTGGCGCAGTTGCTTCTTCGGGCTCGTCCGGTCCGATAAGATGATCGTCTGAGCCGAGTGGTCGCACTCGGGATCGGGGGATGGCGATGGACCGGAACATCCGCACGGTCGAGGACGTACTGCGGTTGCTGGACGGGATGTTCGCGCCGGAGGCCGACCGCTGGACGACCGACGCCGGGTCCTCCTGGTGGGACCGGTTCTATGCCGACCGTGCGAGGCCGGTGCCGTTCTTCGTGGCGAAATCGGACGAAAACCTGGTGTCCCATCTCGATCGCGGCCTGATCCGGCCGGGCCGCGCCCTCGACCTCGGCTGCGGCCCTGGCCGCAATGCGCTGCGGCTTGCCGAGGCCGGTTTCACCGTCGACGCCGTTGACCTCTCCCCCGCCGCCATCGACTGGGCCACCGAACGAGCGCGTGAAGCGGGAGCCGAGATCCGGTTCCTTCGCGGGGACGCCTTCACCGACCTCGCGACCGAACTCACCGGTCCGTACGACCTGATCTACGACTCCGGCTGCTTCCACCACCTGCCGCCGCACCGCCGCGTCAGCTACCGCGCCCTGCTCGACCGGGCCCTTGCGCCGGGCGGCCACTTCAGCCTCACCTGCTTCACCGCCGACGAGGGTTCCGCGCGCCCGGACGAGGACTTCTACCGGGAGCCCCGTCTCGACGGCGGGGTCGGCTACACGCCCGAGTCGCTGCGCTGGATCTTCGCCGGCTTCACCGAGGTGGAACTGCGCCTGATGAACGAGGAGCCGGCCAGCTCGCCCCGCTTCGGCGTCCCCTTCCTGTGGACGGCCCTGTTCCGCCGCGACAGCTGACCGCCGATCGAGTCAGGAACGGCCGGCGTCGAGGCCGAGAGCGTCGAACCGGGCGGCGAGGTCCCGCACCCAGTCGGCGGGCGTGCGATGGTCGGGCAGCGCGACGCCGGCCTCGCTGCGCCACAGCGCGTCGTCGAGCGCGGTACGCAGGTGCCAGGCCATGACCCGCTCGACGGACAGCCCGCGGCCGGCCAGTTCCCGGTAGTGCCGCAGCGTCGCGGTCAGCAGCTCGACACCCGGCCCGGTGCCGGGAAAGGCACGCAGGTCGTATTCGGGTTCGCTGCTGCCGGCCGTCTCGAAATCGACGACAAGGCGCAGTTGGCCCTCGCACCACACCTGGTTGTCCCCGTGCAGGTCGCCGTGCACGAGAACGGCCGGCCCCTCGGTCGCCAACACCGCGTCCGCCCAGTCGCACCAGCGCGCCACGGTCTCGCGTTGATCGGGCCGCACCCACTTCCCGAACCGGGCCCGCAGGTCGGCGGTCGAGGACTGCGGCCGAGGAATGGGCAGCTCGCCGACGGCGCGTTCAACCCGCTCGCGGGTGGCTGGACGATTGAGCGCGGTGAGAAACCGGGCCAGCTGCTCCCCGGCCCGATCCCGGTCGATGGAGTCGACGACCGCGAACAACGATCTGCCGCGCACCCGCCTCGTCACCAGCAACACCGGATCGACGCTGCCGACAACGACTTCGGGCAGGAACGGCACCTCCGAGTTCCCACCCAACGCGCCCAGCACCCCCACCTCATGTGCCAGTCGCCGCGCGGCAAGCTCCGACCAGGCGAACTTCGCCACGAACTCCTCGCCGAGCGAGGCACTCGAGGAACGCCACAGTGGATCGACCCGGCCCACCAGCTCCGGCAACACGATCCGGTGCGCGGCCAGCTCCGGCGCGACACCCCGCAGCGCCTCCGTCAACGCCTCGACACTGCATTCGGCAAGCCATCTCACCGGCCCGATCCTGCCGGCAGGCGCCTGCCCGCCGCGCACCAGGGGCAACCCGACGGCGAACTGGACGCGGCGACGGAACTCCATGGAGGGAGCCGAGGGCCGGTCTCGGTCACGCGGCGGCGCCGGGGCCGGGCAGCGGGTCGATGTCGCGGGCGTGCATCGGCTCGCCGCAGTGGGTGCAACGCAGGTCCACGCTGCTGACCTCGCCGCAGGCGTGGTGGCGGTAGAGCACCGGCGGTCCTGCCTCGCCCGCCAGCCATCTGTCCCCCCAGCCGGTCATGACCATGAGCAGGTCGACCAGCTCGGCGCCCTTGTCCGTCAGGTGGTACTCGAATCGTGGTCGCCGGTCGTAGGGCCTGCGCTCGATCACGCCCTCGTCGACGAGGTGGTTGAGCCGCTCGGTCAGGACCTTGCGCGAGATACCGAGGTCCGCCTGGATCTGCTCGAACCGGGTGACCCCGACCCACACGTCACGCAGGACGAGCGGCGACCAGGGCTCCCCGATGACGTCGAGCGTGCGCGCGATCGAGCACGCCATCCCACTGAAGTTCGTGCGCTGCATGAAACCAGTCTAGCAATTGGGGTTCCCTTAGGGCACTCCGAATGCTACGGTCATAGCGTCTCTTGAAGGAACTCCAGGGAGGATCACCGACATGAGCAAGGTCTTCAGCGCCCTCGCGGTATCGGTCGACGGGTACATCACCGGCCGCGATCCCGGCGTAGGACGTGGACTGGGCGACGGGACGATGCTGTTCGACTGGTACTTCGACGGCGACACGCCGAGCCAGGTGTTCGACGGGTTCCGGCTGAGCGAGCCCAGCGCCAGGGTCTTCGACGCGCTCGCCGGCCGCGTCGGCGCGACCTTGGCCGGCCGCAACACCTATGAGGACTCCGACCGGTTCGGCGGCGGTGGCCCGCACCCGACGGCCCCGCTGTTCGTCCTGAGCCACCGGCCCGCGCCGGAGATGAGCGAGCGGCAGACCCTGGTCACCACCGGCATCGAGGACGCGGTCGCGGCGGCCCGCAAGGCAGCCGGCGACAAGGATGTCGGCCTCATGGGCGGCGGCGTCGTGACCGAGGCGCTCAAGGCGGGACTCGTCGACGAGGTGGTCCTCCACCAGGTGCCGATCCTGCTCGGCGGCGGCCGGCCCTTCTTCAAGGCACTGCCCGAGCATGTACGCCTGCGCCTGCTCGAAGCCGTCCCCGCGCCCGGCGTCACCCACCTCCACTACGAGGTCCAGCGATGACTCCCGCCACCACCGCACTCACCTCGCTCATCGACAACCCCCGCCAGCAACCCGCCCAGAACGCACCTCAGGAGATGACCACGATGCTCGACCCCAACGTCCGCGAGGTACTCGACGGCACCCCCATCGCCCACCTCGCCAGCGTCCTTCCCGACGGCGCGCCGCACACCGTGCCCGTCTGGATCGGGACGCACGGCGACCATGTCGTGATCATCACCGGCCCGGACTCCCGCAAGGCCCGCAACCTGCGCCGCGACCCACGAGTCGCGCTCTCGCTGACCCCGGCCGACAATCCGTTCCAGCCGGTCATCGTCCGCGGCAGGGTCGTCGAGTGGATCGAGGGCGACGCCGCCTGGGAGATCGTCGACCGGATCTCGACGAAGTACATCGGTGGCCCCTACACGCGCGAGGTGCAGCGGGTCGTCGCGCTCATCGAACCCGACCGACAGAGCGTCGGCTGAGACACCTCGACGACACGGCGCCGCGCCGCTAGCGTGCTGTCCGAGATCGCGGATTGGCTGAGTGGAGGGAAAACCGCGACCGGCCGCGCGTCACTCCGGTGGTCGAGTCAGCAGCCGGGCCCGTTGTCGCGTCGCCCAGTCGTCAACCACTTGCCGGTTGATCACTGCTTGGGCGCGTTCACCCAACTCGGGCGAGGAGTTCGTCTCCCACCGCAACGACAGGATGACGATCCGCTTTCACGCGAGGTGAGGTAGTTCCATTCCTGGAGTCCTCGACGGTGGTCTCGCGTTCTGCCTGGACGTCACCCGGCGAGGCGATGAGGATCTGGAACACGCGAGCATCGAACGGTATGCGCCATTGTCCCTCGCCGAAGGGCGGAATCGTCGACGGACCAAGCCCCGGTCCGCTGCGACGAACCGGATCATCGGCTGGTCGATGTTCTTGTACGGATCGACGCTGCCGGACGCGATCCAGCCCGGCACAATGGGCTGGTGAGCAGTGGGTCCGGCCCTAAGCAGCCATGGTCACGTAGCGATCGGCTGCAATTCTGGAGCGTCTTCATCGGCGTCATCGGAGTTCTGGTCGCACTCGGCGCCGCGATCGTGTCGGTCACCGTTCCTGAAGTTCGGTGTTTTGTAGGCCTGGACAAGAACTGTGGTTCCAGTATGGCAAGCAACACGGCAAGTGACATTGTCGGTTTCAGTGGCGGATGTCCAACATTTCGGGTGTACGCGCAGAACCGCTGGGCCCCATATGGCGCAGTAGGACGGCAGAGTCCGAACGTGCTCAGCCAGCAGGTCGTCACCTTCGCACCGAACCTGGTCATCGCCGTTGACGGATGGGTGCACGGACGAACGGCATACCCGACGAATACGCCTCCCTGGAACAGCGACATCTGGTTCCACACGGTCAATGGACAAGGTTGGGTGTCTTTTGCCGGTGTTCGCGCCAATCCGACCAGCCAAGATCCCACAGGTCTTGCCGACGGTGGTCCGCCGGCACCCACGTCTGCGGCGTGCGAGGGTGCGACCCAGTAGGTGCGGTACCGGCAAGGACTGCCGTAGCCCCTGGCGTTCGCAGAGCGTAAAGCACGGGCCGTTGTCGGTCGGTCCCCCAAGCAGCGCCTGTACGAGGCGGTAGCGCAGTGGGGTGTCCGCACCAGCTACGGTTCGGCCGGCCTGATCGACGCGGAGTGCCAGGCCCTCATCGACGGACTGCACTCGCCGGCACTGCGGGACCCTGGCTGGCGCGTCGGCGCTGGACTCCTCCTCGGACATCCGCGAACTCGTTGCCTCGCTGCGTGAACTCGGTATCCGCCACCCCGACACGGTGCCACGAGGCTTCACCGTGGCAGCCACGGACTACGCGCGGGCGAACCCGGAACCGGTCAGGTTCACCTGGTCCTGACCGACCTGACAAATCGGATGCGGATACCGCCTGATGCTGGCAGGGTGAACGGGGTGAAGATCCTGTTCGCCGCCGCGCCGGGGTATGGACTGATGCTGCCGCTGGTACCGCTGGTGTGGGCCGCGCGGGCGGCCGGGCACGAGGTACTGCTGGCCACCACCGGCGATATGGCCGAGGTGGGCGCCCATGCCGGGCTGCCGGTGGTGGACGTGTTCCCGGACCGCAACGTCTGGAACGACCTGCTGGCCCACATCTCCTCGCCCGACCGCGCCGAACTGCCGCCGGAGTACCGGCAGGCAGCCGAGGCCGGTAACCCGTTCGCGATGTTCACCGTGACCATGACCGAGGGCACCATCGCGGCGGGCCGCGAGTTCGGGGCGGACCTGGTGGTCTACACCTCCGACCACAGCACCGGGGCACTGGCCGCGCTCGCCCTGGGGGTACCGGGTTTGGAGGTGGGCAACCGGGTCTCCTGGTCGATGCGGGACCGGGAGTCCCAGGAGCGGAACTCGAACTCCGCCAACGAACAGGTCGTCATCGGCCCGTTGCGGGAGCGGCTGGACATTCCGGCCGGGCAGCCGGAGCTGATCGCCAGGATCGATCCGCGCGCACCGAGCATGGGCGGCATCACCGCCGACGAACCGGACCCGCGCGACGGGGTGTCCTGGTGGCCGATGCGGTACGTGCCCTACAACGGCGGGGCGGTACTGCCGGACTGGACCCTGCGGCGGCCCGCGCGGCCGAGGGTGGGCGTCACGCTGGGCACCGTGGTGCCGATCATGACCGGTACCACCAGCCTCACCGTGGTCATCGAGGCACTGGGCGGGCTGGACGTCGAGGTCGTACTGGCCGCGGGGTCGGCGGATCTGTCCACGCTCGGTGAACTGCCGGGCAATGTTCACTCGGTGGGATTTCTCCCGCTGTCGGGCTTCCTGTCGACCTGTTCACTGCTGGTACACCACGGCGGCTCCGGCACCACGGCCGCGCCGCTGCACTACGGGGTGCCGCAGCTGGTACTGCCCTCGTTCGCGGACAATCCGATGTCCGCGCAGCGGGTGGTCGACCGGGGTGTCGGGTTGTCCCACGATCCCGCGACGATCGACGTCGCGACCGCGGGCAAACTGCTCGACGCGCTGCTCACCGATCCCAGGTTCGCGCTCGCCGCGCGGGAGGTCGCCGCCGAGATGGCCACCCAGCCCAGCCCAGCGTCGATCATCGACCGACTCACCACAGGTTGAGCGCGATGGTGACGCCGGGCCCGATGACGGGCAAGCTGCTGTGGCAGGTGACGATGTCGCTGGACGGCTTCATTGCCGGGCCCGGCGGCGATATGACCTGGATGTCGGGCAGTGGTGGGCCCAATCCGGTGGCCTACGAGGTGATGTCGAAGATCGGCGCGCTGCTGATCGGCGGCCGGACCTACCACCTCGACGACAACAGCCCGGCAACCGAGCGGAGCAAGCCCTACGGCGGGGCGTGGACCGGGCCGATGTTCGTGTTGACCGGTGAGGACCCCGCCGAGGCCGCGCCGGGATTCACGTTCCTGTCCGGGGACATCGGCGCCGCGGTGGCTGCTGCCAAAGACGCCGCCGGGGAGAAGTACGTGAACATTCTCGGCGCCAACGTCGCCAAACGCTGCCTTGCGGCCGGACTGCTGGAGGAGATCCTGGTGCACGTGGCGCCGGTGCTGGTCGGCGACGGCGTGCGGTTGTTCGACCAGCCGGGCTTCGACAGCCTGCGACTGGAGCCGATCAGCCTCACCACCACGGACAAGGTGGCGAACATGTGGCTGCGGGTACCGGCCCGCGCCACGCCGTGAGCAACCGGTACGGCGGTCACGGCGTAGCGGGGTCGGGACTTCCTCAGGCGGCGCCCTGGCCGGTGGCGCTCTGGCCGGTGATGCCGCGGTGCGTGTCGATCAGGTTGGCGTAGCGGCGACCGCTGGTCTTGATGGTGCGCGCCTGGGTTTCGTAGTCGACGTGGATCAGGCCGAAGCGCTTGTCGTAGCCGTAGGCCCATTCGAAGTTGTCAAACAACGACCAGGCGAAATAGCCGGCCATCGGGGCGCCGTTACCGGCGGCGCGGTCGACGGCGGCGAGGTGGGACTGTAGGTACGCGGCGCGTTCCTGGTCGTCGACGGCGCCGTCGGCGGTGACGGTGTCCACGTAGGCGGAGCCGTTCTCGGTGATGTAGATCTTGCTGGGCTGGTACTCCTTGGTGACGCGCAGCAGGACCTTCTCCAGGCCGTCGGGGTTGACCTCCCAGCCCATATGGGTCCTTGGGACACCGGGGATCTCGACCTGCCGTGCGTGCGGGATCGGGCCCTGCGGGTCGTCGGCGGCGATCATCCGGAAGTAGTAGTTGAGGCCGAGGAAGTCCAAGGGTGCGGCGATGATGTCGGCGTCGCCGGGCTGCTCGGGCAGGTCGACCTGGTACAGCTCGCGCATGTCGGCGGGGAAACCTCGGCCGTGCACCGGGTCGAGCCACCAGCGGTTGGTGTGGCCGTCAGCGCGCTCGGCGGCCGCGATGTCCTCCGGCGAGTTCGTCGCTGGCTCGCATGGGCTCGGGTTGAACACGATGCCGACCTCGGGCGGCAGCTTCGCCTCGGCGCGGATCGCGCCCGCGGCGAGGCCGTGGCCGAGCAGCAGGTGATAGGAGGCGTGCACGGCTTCGGTGATGTCGGAGTGGCCAGGGGCCATCCGGTCCTCAAGGTAGCCGATCCAGGCGGAGCACAGCGGTTCGTTGATGGTGATCCAGTCCGACACCCGGTCGCCGAGGGCGCGGGCGACGACGGCCGCGTAGTCACCGAGGCGCTCCGCCGTTTCACGGACCGGCCAGCCGCCCCGGTCCTGCAGGATCTGCGGGAGGTCCCAGTGGTAGAGGGTGACGAACGGACGGATGCCCGCAGCGAGCAGGCCGTCGACGAGGCGGTCGTAGAAGTCGATGCCGGGCTGGTTTACCGCACCGCCGCCCGCCGGCAGGATCCGGGGCCAGGCAATGGAGAACCGGTAGGCGTCGACGCCGAGGTCGCGCATGAGCGCGATGTCCTCCTGCCACCGATGGTAGTGATCACATGCCACGTCACCGGTGTCATTGCCGTCGATTCGACCTGGGGTGTGCGAGTAAGTGTCCCAGATGGAGGGTGATCGGCCGTCCTCGGCTACCGCCCCTTCGATCTGGTAGGCGGAAGTGGCCACCCCCCAGGTGAAATCCGGGGCGAGGGCGGGAAAATCAGTCATCTGTGTGGGCTCCTCGGGCTGAAGGGGACACTCTGGCGCTACGGCCCCGGTCGGGACCGCCCGCACGGGACTTCTCCGGGGTCAACCGGATCTGTGGGACAGCTCTACTTGACGGCACCGGCGGTGAGGCCGGCGACGAGATAACGGCGCAGCAGCAGGAATCCGACGACGACCGGGATGCTCACCACGAGCGAGGCGGCCATCACCTGGTTCCAGTAGACCTGGTTCTGGGTGGCATAACCCTGCAGGCCGACGGCGAGCGTTCTTGTCGAGTCGTTCGTCATGACCGAGGCGAACAGCACCTCGCCCCAGGCGGTCATGAACGAGTAGACCGCGACCGCGATGATGCCGGGCATCGCCGCCGGCACGACCACCCGCAGCAGGGCACCGATGGCGCCGTTGCCGTCGACCTTCGCCGCCTCGTCCAGATCGCGCGGGATGGAGTCGAGGTAGCCGACCAGCATCCAGATCGAGAACGGGAGGGTGAAGGTGAGATAGGTGATGATCAGGCCGAGCCTGCTGCCGTACAACGGGATTCCGGTCGCGTTGCCGAGGTTGACGAAGATCAGGAACAGCGGCAGCAGGAACAGGATGCCCGGAAACATCTGGGTGGACAGCACCGTCATCTTGAACAGGTTGCGGCCAGGGAACTTGTAGCGGCTCAACGCATACGAGGCGAACAGCGCAATGACCACCGAGAAGACGGTCGCGCTGACGGAGACGATGAGGCTGTTCACGAAGTAGCGGGCCAGCGGGATCGTGGACCACATGTCGATGAACGGCTGGAAGGTGATCCGGGACGGAATCCAGCGGAACGCGGCCTGCACGTCACCGAGCGGTTTCAGTGCCGAGGTGAGCATCACGTACACCGGGACGAGGGTGAAGATGGCCAACAGGGTCAGGCCGATCCGCCGGGTCCATTTGAACCACCGCGGCTCACGCATGTTCCCGCCCCCGGTTGGTGATGAGCAGGTAGACGCCGGTGATCACCAGCAGGAACAGCAACAGCAGCACCGACATGGCCGAGCCGATGCCGAAGTTCCAGGTGACGAAGGAGTTCTGGTAGATGTGGATCGAGATCACGTCCGCCTGCACCGGCGGGGACTGCCCGAACAGCACGTAGGGCGTGTTGAAGTCATTGAAGGTCCACAGCACCAGTACCAGCACGAGGACCTGGTTGACCGGGCGCAGCAGCGGCATGGTGACCTTGCGGATCTGCTGGCCGATGGTCGCACCGTCCAAAGTGGCCGCTTCGTACATCTCGGGGGAGATGGACTGTAGGCCCGCGGTGACGCACAGGAACACGAACGGCCAGTTGCGCCAGACCGAGACGATCAGCATGGACCAGAAGCTGTTGCCGCCGATCAGCCAGAACGGCCGGTTGGACACGACGTGCAGTTGGTCGACGAGTACGTGGTTGACCAGGCCGGTGTCGCGCTGGAGCATGAAGCTCCAGACGATGACGGCCGCGTAGACCGGTAGCGCGTAGGGGATCAGGAAGATCGTGCGGAGCACGTTGCGACCCCAGAAGCTGCGCTGCATCAGGATGCTGGCCCCGGTGCCGATCAGCCAGGAGCAGCCCACCGACAGGACGGTGTACTCGATGGTGATCAGCAGCGAGTGCATCAGCGCCGAGCCGATCGGGCCGCCGAAGTCGATGGCGACCCGGTAGTTGTCGAGGCCGGCGCCGGGGGCCGAGGTCCAGTTGGCGATGTAGAACTGGGTGAGCTTGAGGAAGCTCATGATCACGCCGTAGACCATCGGCACGAGGTGGATCAGCAGTTCCAGCAGCAGTGCCGGCAGCAGGAACAGGTACGGCAGGCCGACCTTGCGCAGCTTGCGGAACCTCGGTGGCCGGGGCGGGGTCTTCGATGTCGGCGAGGCAGGCGCGCCCGCCGTACCGGGCCGAAGCTCGGTACGGCGGGGCGTGCTGGGTGTCGCGAGCGCCATCAGCAGCAGGTTCCTTTCCTGGCCTTACCGACCTGCTGCTCAGCCACTGGCAGCCATCTGCTGGTTGGCTGTGGTGAGCGCGGCCTTCACGGTGGCGTCGTTGATCGGCTTGCCACTCGCGGCATCGGCGAACAGGGTCTTCATCTGCTCACCGACCAGCGTTTCGAACTGGCTTTCCTTGGCCACCTGGGGAAGCGGAGCCGAGGTGCTGGCCAGCACCTGCTGGAGGACCTTGTCGGTGTCGGTCTGGAAGACCGGGTCGTTGTAGGCGGCCTTGACCGTCGGCAGCGAGCCGTAGGCGGCGTTGAGGTCTTCCTGGACCGGCGCGGAGGTCATGAACTTGACGAACTTGACAGCGCCTGCCTGGTTCTTGGTGTTCTTGAAGATGGAGATGTTGATGCCGGCGATCATGCTGTTGATCTGGTTGGCACCACCGGTCGGCAGCGGGATCGGCGCGAGGCCGTAGTCGCTGGTGCTCATGCCGTCGGTCTTGAGCGAACCGTCCGCACCCTGCCACATGACCATCGCGACCTTGCCGGATGCGAAGTCCTGCAACGCTTCCGTACCGTTGGAGTACTCGGCGTCACTGGGGTTGACGATCTTCGAGGAGGACATCAGGTTCAGGTACTGCTCGACCCCGGCGACCTCGGCGTCGGAGTTGAACTGCGGCGTCGTGCCGTCCTTGGCGAACAGCTGCGCGCCGTGCTGCTGACCGAAGATGAACGCCATGTGGGCATTTTCCGAGTCGCTGCCGGCTTCGACCGAAAGGCCCCAGTGGCCGTTGCCGGTGAGCTTCTGGCCGTCGGAGATCAGCTGGTCCCAGGTGGTCGGCGGGGAGGAGATGCCGGCCGCGGCGAACAGCTTCTTGTTGTAGTAGAGGCCGTATGCGTTGCCGTAGATCGGCACGCCGACCGGGTCCTGGCCGGCGGCGCCGGTCGAACCGAGGGACAGGAACTGGCTCTTGCCGCCGATCTGGTTCATCAGGTTGGCGTCGAAGGGCAGGAACGCCCCGGTCGCCTGCAACGAGGCCGACCAGGTGTTGCCGATGTTGAGCACGTCGGGGCCTTGGCCGGAGGTGGCCGCGGCGAGGATGCGGTTGAGCAGGTCAGACCATGGAATGACTTCCATGTTGACCTTGATGCCGGTCTGCTTCTGGAACGCGGCCAGTTCGGGAGCCAGCACCTGGTTGTCATTGGCGATGCTGGTGCCCTGGTCACTGGCCCAATAGGTCAATGTGGTCGGTGAACTGCCGCTCGACGAGCTTCCACCACCGCAACCTGCGAGCATGGCGGTGGTGAGCAGGGCGAGCGCTGCGACCGAGGCGGATCTGGCTAAACGCACTGTGCGGCTCCTCGTTGAGCTGGAATCCGGGCATGTCGTCCGGCGGTAGGCGGACCTGAGAAGATCGAGTCCGATACCGAGCCGAACAGCCTGGACCATTGCTGCACGGCTTTATTCAAGGCGTGATTGAATCTGATTGTCTCGGACGAGTCAAGAGCGTGACATGGCGACGTCCGGGGTGTGGCTTACTTGTGACCAGGGCTTACGTCAAGCCTTAAAATATGCCTGCGGGAGGAGGAACCTCGATGGGGAAGCTGAGCACGGTGCGCGACCTGCGCCGTGGCAACCGTTCGGTGCTGCTGACCAAGCTGTTCCGCGAGGGTTCGTGCAGCCGGCAGGAGCTGAGTCGGGCCACCGGTCTCAGCCAGGCGACCGTGAGCAACGTGATCGGTGAGCTGATCGCCGACGGCGTCGTCGCCGAGGCCGGGCTCGTCGATTCCGACGGTGGCCGGCCGCGCACCCTGCTGCGGGTCGACCCCTCCCACGGGCACGTGATCGGCGTGGACGTCGGCGAGACCAAGGTCCAGGTGGAACGGTTCGACCTGTCGATGAGCCTGTGCTGCCGCGCCGAACTGGTGCTGCACTCCGGTGGCCGGGACGTCGAGGAGGTGGTCAGCCATATCGTCGAGGGCATTCGTGCCGTGCTCACCGACCCCGTCGTCGACCAGGAGATCGAGGTACTGGGCGTCGGCATCGGCGTGCCCGGCATCGTCGAGCGCGGCCCCCGACTGTTCGTGAACTCGCAGGCCGCGGGCTGGGGCGCGGTACCGCTGGCCGAACTGGTGCAGGCGGAGATTCCGACGTTGCCGCTACAGGTGGACAACGGGGCCAAAACACTCGGCCTCGCCGAAATGTGGTTCGGCACCGGGCGGGGCACCAAGGACGCGGTGGTCGCGCTGATCGGCTCCGGGGTCGGCGCGAGTGTCATCGCCAACGGCAGCGCCTACCAGGGCGCGACGGGCAGCGCGGGCGAATGGGGTCACACCACCATCGAGGTCAACGGCCGGCGCTGCCGCTGCGGCGCGAACGGCTGTCTTGAGGCCTACATCGGCGCGGGGGGCATCCTGGACCGCTACCAGACGCTGCGCAGGGCCAAGCCGGCCGCGCCGGAGGACGAGGAGTCCGCGCTGGCCGAGTTGCTCGGCGCGGGCACCGCGACCGCGACGAAGGTGATCGACGAGGTGGTCAGCTACCTCGGTGCCGGGCTGGCCAACCTGATCAACCTGTTCAACCCCGAGCTGATCATCGTCGGCGGCTGGGCCGGGCTGCTGATCGGTGAGCGCAAACTGCCCGAGATCCGCGCCGCGGCCGCCGAGCACGCCCTGCACCGGCCGTTCGCGCAGACCACCATCGAACTGGCCGAACTCGGCCAGGACGCGGTCGCGCTGGGTGCGGCAGCGCTGCCGGTCGAACAGTTCCTCGCCGCGGGCGGCACCAAATCGCCCGCGGCCGTCCAGCCGGCCTGAGTGGTCCAACCGGCCTGAGTAGCCCAGCCTGCCCGAGTGGTCCAACCTGCCCGAGCCGTTCAGTCAGGCCGGCGTGATGTCGCGCGGCTACTGCACCGAGTAACCTACTGTATACAGTAGCGGGCGAACACCGGGTGTTGATGATGGATGGGTCGATGATGAGCGCGGAGAGTTCGAGGCCGACCCCGGTGACCAAGGTTGTTCCGCCGCCGAGCATGGCGACGCTGGCGGCCGACGCCCTGCGCGCGATGATCCTCAGCGGGGACCTGCGCCCTGGCGAGCGGATCGTGGAGAACCAGCTCACCGAACAGCTCGGGGTGTCCCGGCCGCCGCTGCGCGAGGCGCTGATGATGCTGGTGCACGAGGGGCTGGTCGTGCAGCACCCTCGACGCGGCGCGGTGGTCACGCCGCTGACCCAACACGATGTCTACGAGATCGTCACCTTGCGGGCGGAGCTGGAGATGCTGGCGGTCACGCTGGGCATCCCGGTCCGGACCGAGGAGTTGCTGCGGCCCTGCCGGCGTGCGCTGGACTACCTGGTGCTCGCGGCCGAGGCGGGCGATGAGGCCGCGGCGACCGGGCACGCCTTCGCCTTCCACCTCGCGGTGGTCAGCCTTGCCGAGAACCGCAGGCTGACCGAGAGCTACCGGTCACTGGGCCTACAGATGCAGCTGTGCATGGCGATGAACCGGGGCGCGACCAAGGCGGTGGAGAGCCTGACCGACATCGCGCAGCGGCACCGGGAGCTGCTCTCGGCCATCGAGTCCGGCGATCAGCAGGCCGTCCGGGACGCCTTCTACCACCACGGCCACCAGCAGTTCCTGGCCGAGGCCGTCGACCAGTTGGACGGCCCCTCGCCGCAGTCGACCGCCTGGTTGCGCCGGATGCGCGGCCACTGACCCGCCAGGGTTCCAGCGGTCATCGATCCGCCGGGGTTCTTGCGGTCATCGATCTGCCGAGTTCTTGCGGCCACTGACCTGTCGGGTTCAGCTGAGCAGGACCGGGAGTGACTCGACGCCGTAGACGATGGACAACTTACGGAAAGCCAGCTCCTCCGGCTCGACGGCGAGGCGCATTTCCGGGAAACGCCGCACCAGCGCGAGATAGGCGGCGCGCAGTTCCATTTTCGCCAGTTCGGCGCCGATACAGCGGTGCGCGCCGTAGCCGAACGCGAGATGCGAGGTCGCCGGCCGACTGAAATCGAATTTCTCCATGTCCGTGCCGAGTACGTCGTCGCGGTTTCCACCGGACAATGAGCAGAGGACGATATCACCCTTGGCGATATCGATCCCGGCGACCTCGATATCTTCGCGGGCGAATCGCGGGAATGCGACCTGGACGACGGTCAGATAACGCAGGAGTTCCTCGACGAAATCATCGACGGCGGCATCGTCGTCGCGAATACGCAGGAAGCATTCCCGATCGCGCAACAACACCAGTGCGCCGAGGGTGAGCATGCTCGCGGTCGTTTCAAGACCGCCGGTGAGCAGACCGTCGGCGAGACCGGCAAGCTCCATGTCGTCGATGTCCTCGCCATGATCGGTCACCAGCTGACCGAGCAGGCCGTCACCGGGATTCGCGCGCTGCTTCCTGACGATCTCCAGCAGGTAGGTCAATGACTCGGAGATCGCGCCGAGCGAGGCACTCGCGCCGCCGAACAGATCGAATCGCGCGGTGCTCAGCCGCTGGAAGTCGTCCCGGTCCTCGTAGGGCACGCCGAGCAGTTCGCAGATGACCAGCGACGGAATGGGCAACGCGAAGTACTGCGCGAGGTCGACCGGCTTGTCGGCCTTTGCCATCTGGTCGAGCTGATCCTCCACAATGGCGTGAATTCGCGGGGTCAGCCGCGACAGCCTGCGCATGGTGAACTCGGGGGTGAGCGCCTTGCGCAACCGGGTGTGCACCGGCGGGTCGGCGAAACCGCGACCACCGGGATTCTGGTCGGCGGTCACTCCGGCGCTGCCGATCAGATTGGTGAAGTCGTTGCTGAAACCACCGGTATTGGCGAGAACCTTCTTGTTCTCCTCATAACCGGTGACCAACCAGGCATTGAAACCGAAAGGCAGCGGAATCTTGCTGATCGGCTCGGTCGCTCGTTTCTGCCCGAGTTCCGGTACCGGATCAAGGCCATCGCGATGCAAAGGCATCAGCGCGGCATCCGGCAGGAACGACATCTTGGCGAGGTCGAAACCCTTTTTCTGCGTCCGCGCAAAGTACTTGCGGCCTACCCATGCAAGGATGCGCGAGCGGAGATTCGTCATGAAAAAATTCTACCTGACCAGCCGAATCGCACCCCGCCAGCGTCGCACCACAGCACCGCTGACCAGTGCCGATCCCGCGACCGTCGCAGAGCGTGCGCCGACCACCCCGATCCGCGTATCTCTGGCCCGGACTCGTGCCATCAGGTACGCGCGAGGTACGCTTGAGCCAAGGTTCGAACTAGTTCAAAGGTGTGTGGGCATGAACACAGCGGAGACCACTTGGTCGGAGCTACTCCAGCAGCCCAACAAGACCTTGGACAAGCTGCGTGGTCACCGGGCGTTGCGGGTACACCGCCGCGACGCGGAAGACCTCGTCGTGACCACTGCCAGCAAGGCGGCGGAAGCCAGTGAGGTCAGCTCGGCCACCACACGCATGTTCGTGGCCTTGATGCAGCAGGACGCCCGCGCACGGGACCTGGTGACCGACATCCTGCCCACGGCTTTCCCCTGGGTGCGCTATCTGCCCACCGATGGCCTCCGTGCCTTCGTCCTGGAGTTGGTCGAAGAGTTGGAACGAGCGGATTCCTTGGGAAACCCAGCACCCGTGGCCCACCTATTGGCCGCGTGGCGGGCAACGGCCGAGTCGTACGCGGATCCCGAGTACATGGCGGCACGCCTCGATGTCGGTCAAGACCTGGGCCCGGTTCCTGAGCCGGAGGGGCCATGAGCCCCAAGCGTGGGGATCAGGTTCCCCGACCGACACAGGGCGATGAATGGTTGATCCGCTTCGACACGCCCCAAGTCCGCGAAAGGTTGGGGCGACTTGGAAAACGTCGCCCGAGGCAACCTGCGCAAAGCCTGGGAAATTATGCGACACAGTCCGGAGCACTCCGAAGACGAATCCCGCCACAGCCGCTTGGAGCCGCGTCGACGAGGTCGCGGCCACCATCTCGTCACACCTCCCTGGCCTGTGCCGACCCATGCCTGTCACAGAACGTGCACAGGCCACATCAGCCTGCGACTTGCCAAGACTTCTGAAAAAGTTCAGAATTGAGGCATGACCACCGAAGTGCAGTGGAGCGAACTGCAGCGGGACCCCAAGAGCGTCGCCGCCCTCGCTGACGAGGGTGACGTGCGGGTCCGCCGCCGGGACGGCGCCCCCCTCCTCCTGACCAGGGAGGACCGCGCCAGTTCCGCGGCCGAAGGTGCGGTGACAGCTGCCCGCGCGTTGCGCACTCTGCTGACCCACATCTCCGCCGGAACTGTCGCTGAGTCCCTTCTGGACGAGTTCCCCTGGACGGACTACCTGCCGGAAGACGATCGGGCACAGTTCGCGACCGAGTTCGCCCGCACCTTCCAGGCTTGCGCTGAACTCGGCGAGTGGTCGAAGCTCGCCGAGCTTGTCGACGACTGGCGCAATACCGCGTTCATCCACACCGATCCTGAACTCGTGAGGAAGCTGACCGAACCGATTTCCGGTGACTTCGGTCCGGTTCCGGCGCCAACGGAGATCTGATCGATGCCAGCAAAACGCGGCGACCGAGTGGCGCCGCCTGCTCGCCCCGGTGGTTGGGAAGCGCGATTCGTGTCGTCCGAAGCGGCCAAAGGCTGGGAAGAACTGTGCCGAACCGCCCGCGCCAACACCTGGGAAGCCTGGGTGGTGCTGACCGAACGGCCGACTGAACCCGAGAACAAGTCTCGCCACAAGCTGCTTCAGGGTGTCCTTGCCACTCGGGAGATCGACGGACGCCGGCTCGATCAGTGGCAGTACGCGGTGACCTCAGGCGGTCGCATCTGGTTCTGCCCGGACCAGAGCCGGCGAATCGTCTGGATCACGGTGGCGAGTACAGCCCATCCAAAGCTGACGGAATAATCCCAATCCATCGGAGATGCACTCGCCACGGAACTGACCGGGCTACTCGCCGAGGCGCTCGATCTGGCGGATCTTGTTCATCGCGTCCAGCGCGGCGACCTTGTAGGACTCGGCGAGGGTCGGATAGTTGAACACCGCGTCGACGAGGTAGTCGACGGTGCCGCCGCAGCCCATCACGGCCTGGCCGATGTGGACAAGTTCGGTGGCGCCGGTACCGAAGACGTGCACACCGAGCAGCGAACGGTCATCGGGCGAGACGAGCAGCTTGAGTACGCCGTAGGAGTCGCCGATGATCTGTCCGCGCGCCAGTTCGCGGTAGCGGGAAACGCCGACCTCGAACGGAATCCGCTCCTCGGTCAGCTCGTCCTCGGTCTTGCCGATGAAACTGATCTCCGGGATCGTGTAGATCCCGATCGGCTGCAATGTGGACAGCGCGTGCAGGGGTTCGCCGCAGGCGTGGTGCGCGGCGAGGCGGCCCTGTTCCATCGAGGTCGCGGCGAGCGCGGGGAAACCGATCACGTCGCCGACCGCGTAGATGTTCTCCACCTCGGTGCGGAAGTACTCGTCGACCTTGAGCCTGCCGCGATTGTCGGCCTGCAGACCGGCTGCCTCAAGACCGAGTGAGGAGGTCATGCCCTGCCGGCCTGCGGAATACATCAGCACCTCGGCGGGGATCTTCTTGCCGCTCTCCAGGGTCGCGATGGCGCCGCGCGGATGGCGCTGCACCGAGGCGACGGTCTCCCGGAACCGGAAGGTGACCGACAGGTCTCGCAGGTGGTACTTGAGCGCCTCGACGACCTCGCCGTCGCAGAACTCCAGCATCCGCTCGCGCGACTCGACGACGGTGACCTTCGTACCCAGCGCGGCGAACATCGAGGCGTACTCGATGCCGATGACCCCGGCGCCGACCACGATCATCGATGCCGGCACCTGGTCGAGGTGCAGAATGCCGTCGGAGTCGATGATGGTCTTCTCATCGAACTCCACAGTGGACGGGCGGGCGGGCAGCGTGCCGGTGGCGATGACGATCTTGTCGGCGGTCACCGTTGCCTCGCGGCCGGTGCCGTCGACGACCTCGATGGTGTGCTCGTCGAGGAACTTGCCGAGGCCGGGCAGCAAGGTGACGTGGTTTCTGGCCAGCTGGCTGCGGATCACCTCGATCTCGCGGCCGATCACGTGCTGGGTTCGGGCCAACAGGTCGCCGACGGTGATGTCCTCTTTGACCCGATAGCTCTGTCCGTACATCTCCCGCTGGTTGAGGCCGGTGAGATAGAGCACCGCCTCGCGCAGGGTCTTGGAGGGGATGGTGCCGGTATTGATGCACACCCCGCCAACCATGTCTCGCCGTTCCACCACGGCCGCTCGTTTGCCGAGCTTGGCCGTGGCGATCGCGGCCTTCTGTCCACCGGGCCCTGACCCGAGCACCACCACATCGAAGTCGTACACGCGCCTCATCCTGCCAGCGAATCGTGTGGCATTGATAGGCCACCTGCGAACAACGTGGGTGGTACTCGGGTCAGGTCCGTGGTGATCGGATCAGGACGGTGATCGAGAAAGTGAACAGGAGAACAACGAACTCAGAAGCATTCCTTGTAGCGCCACCAGTAGTGGCTCGGCGGCAGGGAGTTCTTCGCGATGCCGCCCGACCCGGTGACGGTCGAACCACCGGAGGACCCACCGCTCGAACCGCCGGTCCTACCGCCACTGGTGGTGCCGGTCGTGGTGCCTGCCGAGCCGCCGCCGGTCGAGCCGGTCGAGCCGGTGGTGGAGGTGGTGCCGCCGGCGGCCGGGGCGCCACCGGCCTTGGTGCCGGAGGAACCGCCGGTCGGCTTGCTCTGGCTCAACGCCAGGGCGATGTTGAGGGTGAGCGCCTGGCTCGCCGTCCCCGCGGTGCTCTTCGCGGTGATGGTGACCCGATAGTTGCCCGGCAGGATCGGCACCCCGGTGATCTTCCCGGTTCCCGAGCCGGTACCGCCCGAGGTGAAGGTGAGGCCGAGCGGCAGCCCACCCGATTCGCTCAGCGTCGGCTTCGGGTAGCCGCTGGAGGTGAGCGCCAGGCTGAACGAGTGCAGTGTCGATCCGCTCACCGATGACGGGCTGGTGACCGCCGGCACCTGGTTGACGGTGATCGCCAACGCCTTGGTGGTGCTGGTGATTCCGTTGGACGCGGTCAGGGTGACCGAGGAGGCGCCACCGGTGCCGGTGGCCGGGGTACCGGCGATGGTCGCGGTGCCGTCACCTTTGTTGGTGAAGGTCAGGCCGGCCGGCAACGCACCGGTCTCGCTGATCGCCGCCGTCGGATAACCGGTGGTGGTGACCGTGAAGCTGCCGGCGCTGCCCGCGGTGAAGCTGGACGTCGCCGCGTTGGTGAACGCCGGGGCCGCGTCGACGATCAGCGAGAACTGCTGGCTCGCCGAACCGCTGGTGTTCGTCGCGGTGATGGTCAGGTTCGTCGTGCCACCGGTGGTGGTCGGTGTCCCCTGCAACAGCGCGGTGCCGTTGCCCTGGTCGGTGAAGGTCAGCCCGGCCGGCAGGGCGCCGGTCTCGGTGATCGCCGGGGCCGGCGCGCCGGTCGTGGTGATCGCGAACGCGCCGGCCTGGCCCGAGGTGAAGTAGGCCGCCGCCCCGCTGGTGATGGCCGGACCGCTGGCCGCGCCGACGGTGATGGTCAGGCCCAGTGTCGCGGTGGAACCGGAGGTGTTGGTCGCCTTGATCGACACCGGGTAGCTGCCGGCCGAACCGGCCGCCGGGGTCCCGGAGATCGTCGCGGTGCCGTTGCCCTTGTCGAGGAAACTCAGGCCGGTCGGCAGGGCGCCGGTCTCGGTGATCGCCGCCGTCGGGTAACCGGTGGTGGTGACGGTGTAGGTGCCCGAGGTGCCGGTGGTGAAGGTGGCCGTGTTCGGGCTGGTGATGCTCGGCGCCTCGGCGTTGGTGAGCGTGAAGCTCTGCGTCGCGGTGCCGGCAGTGTTCTTCGCGGTGATGGTGATCGGATAGCTGCCGCCGCTGCCGGACTGTGGCGTGCCGGCGATGCTCGCGGTGCCGTCACCGTTGTCGGTGAAGGTGACCCCGGCCGGCAGGGCACCGGTCTCGGTGATCGTCGCGGTCGGCGCGCCGGTGGTGGCGACGGCGAAGTTCAGTGCCGCGCCGACGATCGAGTTGGCCGAGGCGCCGCTGATGATGGTCGGTGCCACGTTCTCGTCGACCGTCGTGGTGCCGCCGCCGTTGAGTGCCAGCCAGGAGGAGAGGGTGCCGCCGTAGGACTGGCCGAAGGCAGCGCCGTTCACCGTGCTGCCGGCGGGCACGGTCACCGGGACGGTGGCCGAGCCGGTGCCGCTGTTGGTGATGGTGACCGCGCCGTTCTGCACGGTCGCGGTGACCGTGTTGGCGGCTTCGGTGGTTGCCCAGGTCGACTGCTGACCGAGCGCCTGGACCGAGGTGGCGTCGGTGATCTGCTGTAACGGCGCGGAGTACCAGGTGTTGTACTGCGCGAGCATGTCGTTGATCAGGGCCAGCAACGTGTAGCCGTAGTCGCTGGTCACGCCGTTGACCGTCTGGGTGGCCGGTCCGATCAGGTTGGACTGGTGGGCGTAGCCGACGCGCGGGTCGTTGGCCAGCACGTGACTGAGCATGATGTGCGACTCCGAGGCCAACAGCGAGGCTTCGGTGGCCGGCGTGCTCTGACAGGTGGTGGAGGAACTGGACGCGCAGTGCCCGGTTTCGGTCGGGTACTGGGTGTTGCCGATCGAGTCACCCGGTGCGACGTAGAGGGTGTTGTACTCGTTGAGTTCGTCGGGCCAGTTGTCGGCGTTGTAGTAGATGTTGCTCGGATAGCGCGGCGCGGCGTGCGCGACGTTGCTGCCGCCGGAGATGGTGTAGGTGTTGGGCTGCCTGGAGCCGTCGGAACCGAAGACGCTGATCCCGGTACCGGCCATGGCGGCCGGCATGTTCGGGCTCTCCAGGCCGGAGTGCTCGCCGGTGACGACGGCGTTCGGGTTGTAGTTGGTGAAGCCGTTGTTCTTGGCGAACGCGACGTCGAGGCCGATCTGCCCCTCGATGCTGGTGGTCGGGTCGGTCGCGGTGGCCGGCGTCCAGTCATCGCCGTTCGCGCCCGCGCAGTCGATGCCGGGGTTGGTCGCGGTCGGGTAGCTGTCGGTGGTGGCCGGGGCCGCGCCGGGGCTGGTCGCGCCGCTGTCGTAGAAGCTGTAGGTGCTGGTGGCGCCGGTCGGGTCCTCGGGGATCTGGCCGATCAGTCCGAAGGTGGTCGTGCCAGGGTTCTCCCGGTAGATGCTGTAACCCCAGAAGCCGCTGCCACCGGAGAACTGTGATTCCAAAGTGGACAGTGTGGGGCCGCCACCGTTGGTGGCGTCCGGCCAGGTCAGGTTCACCGCGCCGTTGGCGCCGAGGTTGACCTGGGCGGGAATCGACGGCTCCGACTCGCCGTAGGCTGTGGCCGCCGCGATCTCGTAGGAGTACGCGCCGGCTGGCAGCGAGCCGCCGCTGCCGACCGTCGGAGAGTTGGCGGCCTGCGACTGCCAGACGTTGCAGCCGAGGTAGAGGTGTGACCAGGTGTGCGTGATCCAGTCGAAGTCACCCTGATCGGCGACGAGAGCGTTGACGAAGCCCTGGTCGTTGGGGTTGCTAGGATCGACATCGAAGCCGGGGTCGGTGTAGGTGGTGCCACCGTCGACGGCGCTGCCGGTGCAGTTCACGCCGGCCTCGGTGGTCGTCGACGGGGCCGAGCAGGCGCCCGCCGCGTTGAAGGCGAACTCCAGCTTGATCCCGGTCTGTGCTTCCCAGTTCGCGACATACGCGACATCGGCCGCGCTCATCTGGGTGTCCGGCGGGCCGTCGGCCGGGTTGCCCTGCACCGCGTCGGGGCAGCCGACGTCGACCGGGTCGGTCGCGGCCGGGGTGCACTGGTACTGCGAACTCCACTCGTTGTCGGCGATGAACAGGTCGTCGACGTCCTGACCGAAGTAGTTGCGGTACAGGCCCAGGTGGGTGTTCTGGGTAACCCAGTTGATCAGGCCCGGCGCGAGCAGCAGGAACTGCAGGCTGCTGGAGTTGTAGTCGAAGTCGATCTCCAACTCGGAGACACCGGACTGCGCGTCGGTCCCCGGATGTTGGTACACCCCGGCGAGCACGTTGCCGGCGGAGTTGGTCAGCCACGGGGTCATCGGCTCGCCGGAGTTGACCGTCGCCGGGTAACCGTAGGTGCCGGTGTCGAAGGGGATGGTGCCCTTGAGTTCGGGCATGGCGGCCAGTGCCGCCGAGGTCAACTGACCGCTGGTGCCATCCAGCGCGCCCGCGCCGACGTCGGTCAGGCCGAGGTAGGGATAGCTGTAGCCGTCGATCTGGCGGACGTGATAGGTGGACTCGTAGCTGTCCAGGGAGGTCAGGGCCGTCGAGGCGAACGCTGCGGGCGAGTCGGCGAAGATCACGCCGTTGAAGTCGCCGACACTGCCGGTGGTCAGGGCGGGCAGCGACACGGATTCGGCGCCGTAGGAACCGGTCGCGGTGGCCAGCGTGAACGGCACGCCCTGGCTGGTCAGCGCGGACTGCCAGGCCGAGGTGGTCGGATCACCGGCTTCACCGCCGATCAGCAGTATCCGCAGATCCAGTTGTTGTGGGGTCGCCGCCGCGGCGTCGATGCTGACCACCGACAGCGCGGCGACCGCCGCAGCGGTGGCCAAGCCACCGTATTTCAACCATCGAGCGAGCTTCTTCACCAGGAAACCTTTCCAGGCAACGACTTACCCGACACAGGGCAAAGTCAAGAACGTCGGATCTCGGGAGAGGGGATCGTCGACAACGCATGAGCTTCTCGGTCGCCTAATCGTGCGGCGGACGGCAAGTGTTTCACCGCGAGCCAGGTTCACCCGGTCGATAACCCGAAAGTCAAACGGGCGAAGAGCGAAACCCCTGAGTTAACCGACGGCGTTTGATCCAGGCCGAAAGTCACCGGATAATCTGATTGGCGGTTAACCGGCACCAAACGCAGGATTGCTTGTCGGCAGACAATCAGGTACCGGCAGCGCATTTACTCGATCACACCGTGCATGTCCGAGCTTGTTCAGCTTCTGTTCGCCGATCACATAAAGTGAATTAAAGGTTAACTGGCACCAGGAACCGACACTCTCATCATTCGCCCAGTCAACCGTGACACGAGCGTTACCTGAGTCGCCAGACCTGGGTTTTTCTACTCTGCGTATCGGTTCACCGGCCGAACCATCCCTGGGCTGTCGCCAATATGACCAGTTTGAGCGCTTACGACGCTTCTTGACTCGGCGAACGACACAACTGTGAGTACCTTCTCGTCATTTGAGCAACGCCGAGGAGACGCCCGCTACTCCAGGAGAGTTGTTCGGCGAGGCCCGTCGTTTTGCGCGAATCGGTGGATATGGTCCGATTCACGTGACTGTAACGGCTACGGCCGGAATCCGATACGCCTTGGGCCAAGACATCCCCAATATGTCGCATCCCCAGATTTCTTCGGACGGACTTCGACGCCCGCTGGTCCGCTGGGCACTGACTCCTGCGCAAAAGAGTTTCGGTGAACGGAGTTAAGGTGGAATTGGACGGCCTCTTACGCTCGACTTGGGCCGCCGCGGTAATACCGACCGCGCGATTAGCTCGCGTCGCCAATATCAATTTCGTGTTTGGCCGATGATGGACATCGCGCTGATGACAGAAGGCACCTACCCGCACAGTCACGGCGGCGTAAGCGTGTGGTGCGATCAATTGGTTCGCGGCATGTCGGACTATCCTTTCCGGCTGGTCGCGCTCGTCGGCAGCGGCGAGGAGGGCCTTGCCTGGCCGCTGCCGGACAACGTCCGCTCGGTCACCGCGATTCCGCTGTGGGGCCAGCCGCCCGGCGGCCCTCGGTTCGGCCGCGCCGCGGCGCGCCGCTTCCAGCCGCTGATCAGCGAGTTTCTCGACGTGCTTCTGGACACCTCACCGCTCGGGCAGTCCCGGTTTCCCAGCATCCTGCGCTCGATGTTCGAGTTCGCGATCGAGGAAGACCTGACCGCGGCGATGCGCGGTGAGGACGCGCTGCGCGCGCTCACCGAAGCCTGGCACGACAGCAGCGTCCGTGCGGGACTGGCCCCGCCATCGCTGCACGACGCCATGCTCGGTCTGCAACTGCTGGAGCATTCCCTGCGTCCGCTGGCGACCCCGCCGGTCGAGGTCGGCGCATCGCACTGCGTCGCCAACGGCCTCGCGGTGATCCCCGCGCTGACCGCGAAATGGGTCTACGGCAGCCCGATCCTGCTCACCGAGCACGGGATCTACCTGCGGGAACGGTATCTCGGCTACCGAGCCAACCCGTACAACTGGTCGGTGAAGGCGCTACAGCTGGCGTTCTTCCGCCGGGTGTGCATCCTCGGCTACACCGAGGCCGGCATGATCGCGCCGGGCAATCTGTACAACCAGCGCTGGGAGGAGCGGCTCGGCGCGCGCCACGACATCATCCGCACCGTGTACAACGGCGTCGAGCCGGACGACTTCCCACAGGTCGTTGCCGAACCCGAGATACCGACGGTCAGCTGGGCGGGCCGGATCGACCCGATCAAGGACATCGAGACGTTGCTGCGCGCGTTCGCGCTGGTGCACAAGGAAATGCCGGCAGCCCGGCTGCGGATGTTCGGGGGAACACCGGCCGGCGGCAAACCGTATCTGGAGACCTGCCGCGCGCTCGCCGACGAACTCGGCATCGCCGAGGTCACCACGTTCGAGGGCCGGGTCGAGGAGATCAGGGACGCCTACGCGGCAGGCCACGTCGTCGTGTTGTCCAGTATCTCCGAGGGCTTCCCCTACACCGTGATCGAGGCGATGACCTGCGGTCGGCCCTGCGTGGCAACGGATGTCGGCGGGGTGTCGGAGGCGGTGGCGGAAACCGGGATCGTGGTGCCACCACGTGATCCCACCGCGATGGCGAAGGCCTGCCTGACGCTGCTCGCCGACGACGCGCTGCGGGCCCGGCTCGGCGCGGCAGGGCGGGCCAGGGTGTTGGAGTACTTCACCGTCGACCGCGCGGTCGGCACCTTCGACGAGCTGTACCGGGGGCTCGGCGCCACGCCGACCCTCGGCGAGAACCTTTCGGCTGGGGACGACGTGCCTGCGGGGGCAACGTGGTGAACGCGACACCTGGACCGGAGATCGAACGGATCACCGGGGACCTGACCGAACCGACTCCACCGACCGACACCGCTGTCGGCACCGCTGTCGACGCTGCCGTCGATTCGGCCGTCGATTCGGCCGAGGAGACCAGGCCGGCCCTGCCGCACTGGGGCAGCACGCTGGCGCTGGCCGAATCGCTCGACGAGCTGGCCGGGCGGTTCGAGGACCTGTGCGCGAACGCCGTTGACGCGCTGGAGATCGCGGCGGGCCTTGAGATGGACGGCCTTTCCGACCAGGCGGCACGAGTCCGCTACGGCTTCCCCGATGTGTTCGGGTTGGCCGAGGAGCTGTACCGGCGCACCAGCCGGCAGCCCGCCGAACCGGCCGCACTGCCCAACCCCTGGACCACCACGATCGGCAGGCACGTCCTGCACGGGCTGCTGTTCGCGCTGCCGGCGCTGTGCTATCCGGTCGCCCAGTCGCTGCTGGCCGATCGTGGCGCGCTGATCCTGCTGGTCGTCTCGATGTTGGTGTCCTGGCCGGCCAGCCAGGGCCTGTCCTACCTCGGTCATGCCCGGCGCAGTAGGCGTGACCTCGACGGTTCACGCTGGCTGCTGCGGGCCGGGCTCGGCGTGTCCGGGCTGGTGCTCGTCGCGGTCGTGCTGCTCATCGCGAGCCTGACCGGGCAACCGATCGCGGTCCGCGCCTTCGCCGCCGGGCAGGGCGCCTATCTGCTCGCGGCGACCGTGTTACTGGTGGCCGGCGCGGAGCTGTGGTTGTGCGTCGCGCTGGCCCCCGCCGTCGTGGTCTCGGCCGCGTACCTGCTCGCCGGCCGACCTGCCGCACTGCACCTGCCGGCCTGGATCGCGCTGGCTCTGACCTTGCTGCTGGCCGTCGGCTTCGCCGTGTACAAGACGAGCCTGCCGCGCCCGAAACCACGCCGCAAGCAGGTCAAGACCGCTGAGCTGGCAGCCTCGGCGCCGTATGCGCTGTTCGGTCTGCTCGTCATCGGCCTGCTGGTGTTCCCGCTGGTCGCACCGCATCTGCTACCCGGAATTCGCGGCGCCGACGCGACCACGATGATCGGCACGCTACCGCTGTCGCTGTCGATGGGCGCGGCGGAACTCCAGCTCTACCGCTACCGCTCCCGGATCTACCAGCTGTTGCGGCGCACCCGGCGGCTTCAGGAGTTCGCCGGCCGCTCACGCTGGATACTGGCCGGCGCGCTGTGGGAATACCTTGCCGCGGCGGCGTTGCTGATGATCGCCGTGATCGGGCTCGCGGAGCTGGCCGGCGGGAATCCACAGTGGAGCGACCTACCGGACTTCGCGGGCTACCTCGCGCTCGGCGGCGCGTTGTTCCTCGCCCTGCTCACCCAGACCTGCGCCGGCACCGGCGCGGTCCTGGTCTGGTGCTCGCTGGCGCTGTGCGCGGAGTTCGCGCTGGCACTCGCGGACCGAGAAGCGCTGGCCATGCGCATCCAGCTGCTCTGCGCGGCCGGCCTGCTCGCCGCGTTGCTCACGCACAGCGCGGCCGTGCTCAGCAAGGCCAACAAGCACAGTCAATAACAAGAACACGGGCACACCTCAACAAGACGCATTGGTTCGTCACGACGAGAGGAACACGCGAGATGGCCGGGGTAGTCGCGGTGACCGGAGCCGAAGGTTTCATCGGCTCCCACCTGGTGGAGGCGCTCGTCGAGCGCGGGCACCGGGTACGGGCAATGGTGCTGTACAACTCCTTCGGGTCGTGGGGATGGCTGGACACGCTGCCGGCCGAGGTGCTCGCCTCGGTGGATGTGGTCCTCGGTGACGTGCGCGACCAGCACTCCGCCGCCGAACTCGTCGGCGACGCGGAGGCCGTGTACCACCTCGCGGCCCTGATCGCGATCCCGTACTCCTACCGGGCACCACGTTCCTATGTGGACACCAATGTGATCGGCACGATGAACGTGCTGGACGCGGTGCGGGCCGCCCAGACCCCTCGGCTGATCCACACCTCGACCTCGGAGACCTACGGCACCGCGCGCACCGTGCCGATCGAGGAGACCCACCCGTTGCAGGCCCAGTCGCCGTACGCGGCGTCGAAGCTGGCCGGGGACAAGCTGGTCGAGTCCTACCACCTGAGTTTCGGGGTGCCCGCGGTGACACTCCGTCCGTTCAACACCTTCGGACCGCGCCAGTCCGCGCGCGCGGTCATCCCCACCGTGATCAGCCAGATCGCCGCAGGGGCGAGTGTGATCAAGCTCGGCGCACTCGACCCGACCCGTGACTTCCTGTACGTCAAGGACACCGCGGCGGCGTTCGTGACGGTGGGCACCGCACCGGCCTCCTCGGTGGTCGGCGAACTGTTCAACGCCGGCACCGGCGAGGAGGTGTCCGTCGGTCGAGTGGCCGAGGACATCAGCAGACTGATGGGCCGGCGCGTCGAGATCACCGAGGACGCGCAACGTATCCGGCCGAAGAACTCCGAGGTGCAGCGGCTGATCGCGGACGCGCGCAAGCTGCACGAACGCACCGGATGGAAACCGGAGCACACCAGGGACACCGGCCTCGAACGAACCATCGAGTGGTTCCAGCAGCCGGGCAACCTCGCAAGGTACAAGCCCGGCATCTACAACCAATGACCTACCGCTAGTTGACCAACGCGGCGCGTCCACCGCCGCTGATGACCACATCCAGCTAGTGACCAGGAGGAAGCCATGCACGCGATCATCCTGGCGGGCGGCAAAGGCGTTCGACTTCGCCCGTACACCACAAGACTTCCCAAGCCGCTCGTCCCGATCGGCGATGAGTTCTCCATTTTGGACATTGTGCTCAGACAGCTGGCCCAACAGGGCTTCGACAGTGTCACGCTGGCGATCGGCTATCTCGGCGACCTGATCCGCTCCTACGTCGGCGACGGCAGCCGCTGGGGCATGACCATCGACTACACCACCGAGGAGGAGCCGCTCGGTACCATCGGGCCGGTTCTGCAGATCCTCGACCAGCTGCCGGACTACTTCCTGGTGATGAACGGCGACGTCCTCACCGACCTCGCCTACGCCGACCTGCTCACCAGGCACGTCACCGGTTCCGCGCCGCTGACCGTGGCCACCTACAAGCGGCAGGTGAAGATCGACTTCGGGGTGCTCAACACCTACCAGGGCCAGATCATCGAGTTCACCGAGAAGCCGACGTTGGACTACCAGGTCAGTATGGGTGTCTACGGGATGAGCCGGCAGACCCTCGCCGACTATCCGGCCGGTCTCCCGCTCGGCTTCGACGAACTCGTGCTCGACCTGTTGGCCAAGGACCAGTCGCCGCAGGAGTACGAGTTCGGCGGCTACTGGCTGGACATCGGCCGGCCGGATGACTACGACAAGGCCAATGCCGAGTTCGACGGCATTCGCGGACACCTGCTGAAAGGGGCGTAGCCGCGCGATGCGTCGGGTATTGGTGATCGGGGCCGGCGGCTATCTCGGCCGGAACGTGCTCGACCTGCTCAGGACGGCACCTGACCTGCTGGTGCGGACCGCGTCCCGGTCCGCACCCTCGGTCGGGGGCAACGACCGGCGGCTCGACCTGTCCACCGAGGACGGCGAACTGGACGATCTGCTCGTCGAGGAGGCGCCGGAGGTGGTGGTCAACTGTGCCGGTGCGGTCGCCGGTACCGATGCCGAGCTGACCGCCGCGAACGTGACCGGGCCTGCCAATCTGGTCGCCGCGCTGGCTCGGGTCCGGCCCGGTTGTCGGCTGATCCACCTCGGTTCCGCCGCCGAGTACGGGGTCACCGAGATCGGGGTGCCGATCACCGAGGGCATGGCGGGCGAACCGGCGGGCGGCTACGGACACAGCAAGCTCGCCGGCACCCAGCTTGTCGTTCTCGGCCGGTCGGTCGGTCTGGAGACCGTAGTGCTGCGGGTGTTCAACCCCATCGGGCCCTGCGCGCCGGCCAGCAGCCTGCCCGGCCGGGTGGTCGCCGAACTGCGCAGGGCGGCCGAGGAGGCCGACGACATCCGGTTGGGGCCACTGGGTTCGGTGCGCGACTTCGTCGATGTCCGCGACATCGCCGAAGCGGTACTGGCCGCGGTGAACGCGTCGAGCATCGAGGCGCCGGTGCTGAACCTGGCCAGCGGGATCGGCACCCCGATCCGGTCCATTGTGGATGAACTGGCGGACATCGCCGGTTTCACCGGCACGGTACTGGAGTCCTCGGCCGGGTCGAGCCGGTCGGCAGCGGTGCCCTGGCAGCAGGCGGACATCACCGCGATCAGCACCTCGCTCGGGTGGAAACCCAGGGTCGCGCTGCTGGATTCGCTCGCCGACCTCTGGCGGTCGGCGCGATGAACAACTCGACCGGACCGGTGGTGCCGGCGTACTTCCATCCCGCGCTGGCCCCCACCGACTGGACGACGCTGGCCAGGGTCGCACCGCAGCTGGGACTGGTGGTGCTCAACGTGGCCAACGGCCCCGGTGACGTTCCGGACCACGCCTTCGTCGACGTGGTCCGGAACGCGCAGGCGGCCGGCGCGCCGTTCGCCGGGTACGTGGACACCGACTACGGCCGGAAGTCCACCGAGGAGGTACTCCGCGAACTGCATCGGTACGGGGAGTGGTACGGCGTCGGCAACGTCTTCCTCGACCGCTCCGCCAGCGGCGTCGAACACGTCGGCCGCTACCGGCACATCGCGACACACTGTAGGGCGTTCGGCGCGGACATCGTGGCGTTCAACCACGGCACGCACCCGGCCCAGGAGTACGCCGAGCACGCCGACCTGCTCGGCACGTTCGAGGGCGCGCTGCCGGCATACCTCGACCTCGACGTGCCCCGCTGGGTGCACGACCTGCCGGCCGGCAGCTTCTTCCACCTGCTCTACAGCACCCCGGCCGAGGTCGCCGGAGCGGTCAACGCCCTTGCGGCCGAACGCAATGCCGGCGCGTTGTACCGCACCGAACGCACCCCGCCGAACCCGTGGGCAGGCCTGCCGGCGGACTTCCCGCGCGCGCCGAGCCCCACCATCGGCTGGCCGAGATGAGCCTTGCTCAACAACGGTTCACTCGACAACGCTCTGGTCGACAGCGGTTGACTCGACGGCGGTCCGCTCGACGGGCTCCTGCTCGACCTCTTGCCGGCCCTCCTGTTCGACGGCGACCGGGCCGCGCGGTCCTTGCCGGCCTGGTGTTCGTGCTCGCCGCGGGCCTCACCGCCTGCGCGGGCCAGCCGAGGGCGATACCGGCGCCGCGATCATCCTCGCCGGCACCGTCCTCGGCCCCGCTCACCACGCCGCCGAGCACGGTGTCGACCGCGCCGCCCACCAGCACTCCCCTGCCATCGGCACCGTCGCCTTCGCCGAGCACACCGAGCGCCGGTGTCATCGCACCCCGGCCGAGGTGGGTGCCGAAGCCGGGCACGCCCTGGCAGTGGCAGCTGACCAACCCGGTCGACACCAGCGTGAACGTGCCGGTCTACGACGTGGACAGCACATACACCCCCGCCTCGGCGGTAGCCGCGCTGCATGCCATGGGGCGCAAGGTGATCTGCTACGTCAACACGGGCGCCTGGGAGAACTTCCGGCCGGACCAGCAGGCCTTCCCGACTTCGGTGCTCGGCGCGGGCGACGGCTGGCCGGGCGAGAAATGGCTGGACATCAGGCAGATCGGCATTCTCGAACCGATCATGGCGGCCCGGTTCGCGGCCTGCAAGGCCAAGGGTTTCGACGGGATCGAGGCCGACCTCGTCGATGGCTACACCGATGACACCGGTTTTCCGCTCACCGCGGCCGATCAGCTGCGCTACAACCTGATGCTGGCCGGTCTGGCGCACGGCCTCGGCCTGTCCATCGGGTTGAAGAACGACCTCGACCAGGTGCCGCAGCTCGTCGGCGTCTTCGACTTCGCCATCGACGAGCAGTGCTTCCAGTACTCCGAATGCGACGAGCTGCTGCCGTTCATCAAGGCCGGCAAGGCCGTCTTCGAGGTCGAGTACCAGCTGAGCAACGACCAGTTCTGCGCACAGGCCAACGCGCTGGGGTTCTCCTCGATGCGCAAGAACCTCGCCCTGGACCCACCGCGCTGGCCGTGTTGACGCCACTCGGTCGACACCCGAGCCACTCAGCGGGCGCGCAGGTCTCACTCAGGAAACGGCGCCCGTCCAAGAGAACCGATCCACAGAGAATCGAGCACTGGCAGTCGGCCAGGCCGGCGGATCAGGTCAGCAGGATGATCGCCACAACGACGACCACGACAACGACCGCCGCGATGCCGATGATCAGGGGAAGGTTGCCACTGGTGCGCTTGCGCTCGTCCTTGGCCCGTTCGCGCCACTGGACAAAGCTGGTTTCGTCGCCACTCACGGCACAAGACCCTAGTGGTGGAGCATCGTTCGATCCGACGGCCCCCGACCACCCCAGCGCCGGTCACCCTCCGTAAGCCCGCGTCGAGGGCTTTTACCGGCGTGGCTAGGCCCTCAGGTCGAGACACCCCGAGTGGCCCGGAATCCGAAACTCTCTGTCACCAATCACCTTCGCTATGCAGATATTGAACGCGCAGCTACCCGACCCCAGATATTGTGTCCATCTTCACAGTTGGTCCCACAAGATGTGCATCGACCCCATCCCGACCAGCCGCGATAGACAGAAGCGACCCCCGTACCTTTTGACTACTTAAGTAGCTTTACGGACAAAAACACCATTAACCAGGTGACTCGGATCATTAACTGTTGATCGAAAAACACGTTCGTTCGCTGTCGATCAGTGACAGAGCGGGTACCAACGAGTAACGTCAAGCTCGCCTGTCGAACCCCCAGCGGCAGGCCTCAGGCCCCCGCGCTCCCGCCTCTTCCCAGACGGCGGTCGAGCGCGGGGGTTCTGTTTTCGTCGTGTCCACGCACAGCGACCGGAGGATGCGGGCGATGCCGCAGCAGGGACAGACCGCGGTGATCATGCCGGTGCCGGCGGCCGATCCGATCCTGGCCGCCGTCGCGGCCGAGTATCCGGACGCGGTTCGGCCGGGAATCCCGGCGCATGTCTCGCTGCTGTACCCGTTTCTGCCCGCCGAGGCGCTCGACGCCGAGGTCTCCGACTGGCTGTCGGACCTTGCCACCCGAACGCCGCCGTTGGCGCCGAGGTTCACCGAACTCGTTGTCGAACCGGGCTTCGCCCATCTGAGCGTGCCGGAGTTCGGGCCGCTCACCAGCGCGATCCGGGCGCGTTGGCCGGAGGTCGTGCCCTACGGCGGGCGCTTCGGCCCGACCCCGGTCGCGCACCTCACCATCGCGATGGGTTTCGCGCCGGCCGATGCCGATCGGATCACCGCGTTGACACGGCCGTTCCTCCCGCTGTCGGTCACCGTCGACGAGCTGTGGCTGTTGGCACTGACCTCCGGCTGGCAACGCCTCGGACGATTCCCGTTCAGCGGCTCGCGCGGCGCTGACTGACCCCGGTCAGGGTCCTCACTCGTGGCACACCAATCCCCGATGACTCTTCGTCCGGTTTGACCGCATCGCCTCGGACCGGAAAGTCTAGGGGAATCACCAGAATGAACCGATTACCCCGCGATGACGTGACTGGATTCGACAAACGACACACCGGCCGGCCGGACCCGGTCGTCGGCTATACTTCGCGGTTCACAGTCCCGTAGAAAAGACCATTCCTACAATTGTTCGACCCAATACTGGATACAACTGTCGACTCTGTTGTAGACATTGTTGGTGTTTTGTCGGTCAACTGCACGTGCATCTGCACATGCATTAAACCGTGCGTTAACGCATGCTATGGTCGACTGACGTGCTACAGGGAGTGGGTGTTCGCACCCCCTTCCGGCCCACTTGGGGAGGGGGCGGCGGGAATGAACGGCACCGAGAATGGCATACCGGCGAGGAAAGTCACTGCCGGCGGCTGGCGGAAAAGCCGACACAGCGGGGCCTCGGGCAACCGGGTCGAACTGGCTACGTTGCGTAGCCAAGCACCGGACGGTGCCGATCGACCTCGGTGCCGCGACCTCGGACCCGGTCATCTCGGCACCGAGGTCGCGGTCCGCAATTCCCGTCGGCCGGACGGGTATGCGTTGCGTTTTCCGCGCGCCACGATGGAACTGTTCCTCGCGGGCATCAAGCACGGCGCCTTCGCGAGCCCACCCGCGCCACGGCCCCGGCAGTCCACCGAGGTCCCCCGACCGCCCAAGATGATCAACGGGGTGCTCGGCGAGATGACCGACCGGCTCGCCGAACTGACCGAGCGCGGCTTCCAGTTCGCCGAGACCCATGACGCGCGCGGCAAGGTGGTCGCCCTCAGCGGGGTGCGCAGCCATTCCGGCGTGATCGACATCGTGCAGCTGTTCGGTGAGCACGACGCGGACGCGGTGCGGATCCCCGGCAGCGAGCCGAACATCTTCTTCCCGCGCAACATCCTCTGGCGGGTCACCGGCCGACCGGAGACCGTACTGACCGGCATCCTCGGCCTCGCCGACCCGGTGGTCACCGGCAACTGCCCGGCACCGAGGGTGCGCAGGGGGCCCTGGGTGTCGGACCTGAGCTACCGAGGGACCTGAGCAGCTCACCAACGCGCGGACCGTGGGCCAGGCAGCTGTCATCGCCCTGGCCCACGGTCGCCTGCCACGGAAACCACTCGCCACATACGGCGACCGCCGTGGAAAACAAATCCTGGTATTTGCCTGTCGGCTGAGTAACAATGGAAGTTCTCGACCCAAAACTCAATATGGGGATCTTCCTGAGATACTTCGAATTTTAGCTTATCGAGGGGCAGATGTCAAATAATCGACATGAAATCGAATTGTGTTCCGAACGCGCGAACATTGCCGCACGATACGACCAACTCGACGCCGAAGTCGATCGAGTGACCGGTGAACGCGCGGCCGCGCTGCGCGACAGTTCCTCCCGCAGCCACGAATACCGCTGGCAGCGCGAGGTGGCCGTGCGCGACCTCGGTACGCGGCTCGGTTCGTTGCGGGCGGCCGAGAACGGCCTGTGTTTTGGCAGAATCGACGGCCTCGACGGCACCAGCTATCTCGGCCGGATCGGCCTTTACGACGCGGCGACCGACGACGAGCCACTGCTCATCGACTGGCGCGCACCGGCAGCGCGACCGTTCTACTGCGCGACCGCTGCCGCACCGGAGGGCATCGGACGACGCCGGCATTTCACCACCCGAGGACGGAAGGTCCTCGATTTCCACGACGACCTCCTCGATCCGGCATTCGCCACCACAGACCAGGAGATCGACGATTCCGCGGCCTCGGTGTTGTTCGCCGCACTCGACGCACCACGCGCGGCGACCATGCGGGACATCGTCAGCACGATCCAGGCCGAACAGGACGAGGTCATCCGGCTGCCCGGCGCGGGCGTGCTGGTCATCGACGGCGCGCCGGGCACCGGAAAGACCGCGGTCGCCCTGCACAGGGTCGCCTATCTGCTCTACACCCAGCGCGCCCTGCTGTCCCGGCGCGGTGTGCTGGTCATCGGGCCCAATCCTCGGTTCCTGAGCTACGTCGGCTCCGTACTGCCCTCGCTCGGCGAGACCGACGTGGTGTTCGCGACTCCCGGTGAGCTGCTCCCCGGCCTGCGCACCTCGGTGATCGACACGCCGGCAGCGGCGCGGCTCAAGGGTGGTGCCGGCATGGTGGCCGTGCTCGCCGCGGCCATCGCCGACCGGCAGGAGCTGCCGGCCGAACCGATCCCGATCGAACTCGACGACGTCACCGTCCACCTCGACCGCGCGATCGCCGAACCGGCAAGGGCGTTCGCGCGGGCGTCGGGCCTGCTGCCCAACCAGGCACGGGAGGTGTTCCGGCAGCAGGTGTGCGAGGGGCTCGTGCGGCGTGCGGTGAACCGGATCGGCGCGGGCTGGCTGCTGCCCGGCGACTCCGCCCAGCTCCGCGCCGATCTCAGCACCGACGTGCGGGCCGAACTGGCCGGGCACGAGGGTCTTGGCGTCGCGGTCGAGCGACTCTGGCCGGTGCTGACCTCTCAACGGCTGCTCGGTGACCTTTTCAGCTCGCCGGCTCGACTCGCCGCGCTCGGCGAGCTGCTGTCCGAAGCGGACCGGGCGACCCTGCTGCGCCCGGTCGACGCGCCGTGGACAGTGTCGGACGTGCCGTTGCTCGACGAGGCCGTCGAACTTCTCGGCCCGGCCTCCTCGGCCGACTTCGCCGCCGAGCGGGAGGCGGAGGAGCTGGCCGAGTACACCGAGGGTGTGCTGACCATCCTGGACACCGACGAGGACCCCGACCAGGAGATGCTGCGGGCGGTCGACCTGCTCGACGCCGACACCCTCGCCGAGCGGCATGCGGAGATCGACTACCGCGACCTTGCCGAGCGTGCGGCCGCCGACCGGGAGTGGACCTACGGCCACCTTGTCGTCGACGAGGCCCAGGAACTGTCCGAAATGGACTGGCGGGTGCTGTTGCGGCGCTGCCCGGTCCGGTCGATGACCGTGGTCGGCGACCTGGCGCAGCGGCAGGCGCCGGCCGGGGTACGGGACTGGGCGCGGCTGTTCGGCCCGGTGTCGCAAGGCCGCTGGGCCTACCGCGAGCTGACCGTCAACTACCGGACCTCGACGGAGATCATGGCGCTGGCCGCCGAGGTGCTCGCCGTCCTCGATCCGACGCTGCGCCCGCCGACCTCGGTCCGCTCGACCGGCCACGCACCCTGCTTCCGCGAGGTCACCGAGACCGACCTCGCGGCCACCATCGAGGAGTTCGTCGGTGAGCAGCTGGCCGAACTCGGTGGGGGTCGGGCAGCGGTGATCGCACCGGCCGAACTCACCCTTTCGGTGACCGTGCCCCGGTACACCCCTCGGCAGAGTAAGGGCCTGGAGTTCGACGTCGTCGTCATCGCCGAACCGCAGCGCATCCTGCCGGACCAGGCCACCGCCGGCCTCGATGACGAGCCCGACCTGCGCAGGACGCGGGCGGCGGAACTGTACGTCGCGTTGACAAGGGCCACCCAGCGGCTCGGCATCGTGCACACCGGACCGCTGCCGGCCGTGCTGTGCAACCGAGCGAAGCCGGTCGGTGTTCAGTGGACATGATGACGATGCGGCAGTCCACCAAGGAGTACTCCATGACCGAGGACGACGGTTCGCGGACCGGGGTCGCGGTACTGACGACACCGATCGGCGGGCTCACCGTCGCCGCGAGCGATGCCGGCGTGGTCAGCTGCGGTTTCGCCGAGGCCGACGCGGTCGCCGCCCGGCTCGCCGAGGCCGGCATCGACCCGCGCACCGAACAGGCCGGCCACTGGCGGGCCGAGGCGGTGCGGGAACTGACCGAGTACTTCGCCGGTGCCCGGCGCGAGTTCGAGGTGCCGGTCGATCTTCGGCTGGCCGCGTCCGGGTTCGACCGAACGGTGCTGGCCGGCCTCGGCGCGGTCGGCTACGGCACGACGACGAGCTACGGCCGGCTCGGTGCCTCGGTCGGCCTGCCGGCCGCCGCGGTGCGCGGGGTCGGGGCCGCACTCGGCCGGAATCCGGTGTGGATCATGGTGGGCTGTCACCGAGTCGTCGGCGCGGACGGTTCGCTCACCGGCTATGCCGGGGGCCTGTCCGCCAAGCGATGGCTGCTGGACCTGGAGAGCGACCTGCCCCAACTCGCGCTCGACCTGTGACCATTTCCGCCTGACTCCACTCGACACCCGGTAATTCCCGAAATACCACAATTGCCTCGGTAACCGATTGACCGGCATGGGTCAACAAATCGGTTACCGAGGCAATTGTCGCGTCGGCGTCCGTGCCGGCCATATTCCAAGATCGAGAAATAGCCAGGGTTTTCCGCTCGCTTCACCCGATCGGTCGACGACCGTCCCACCAAGCGGACCTGGTGTCGCCGACCGCAACGAGCGGCTAACTTGGCTGCCATGAACGAGTTTGTGGTGCGTCGGCAGATCGACTACCCGCGTATCACCATGGCGTATCGCCAGCAGGACCACCAGCACTGAACCGGTCCGGCCGACCGAACCGGGCGAACTTTCTTCCACGGGAATTCCTTCCGCCCACGCACCGAATCCCGCCGAAATCCCGACCATACCGATTTCCTCGCCGCCAACCATCACCTCCCGCGGAGGACCACGAAAATGACCACCGACGCCCCCGACACCACCCCACCGCCAGCCGACGACACGTCCGCCTGGTCGTTCGAGACCAAGCAGGTGCATGCCGGCGCGAGCCCCGACCCGGCGACCGGTGCCAGGGTGACGCCGATCTACCAGACCACCTCGTTCGTCTTCCGCGACACCCAGCACGCGGCGGACCTGTTCAGCCTTGCCGAGCCCGGCTCGATCTACACCAGGATCAACAACCCGACCCAGGACGTGCTGGAAGCCCGCGTCGCGGCGCTGGAAGGCGGCGTCGCGGCGGTCGCGTTCGCCTCAGGGCAGGCGGCCGAGACCGCGGCCATCCTGAACCTCGCGCGCAGCGGCGACCACCTGGTGTCCAGTGCCTCGCTCTACGGCGGCACCTACAACCTGTTCCACTACACGCTGCCGAAGCTGGGCATCGAGGTCAGCTTCGTCGACGACCCCGACGACATCAACGAATGGCGCGCCGCGGTCCGGCCGAACACCAAGCTGCTGTTCGCCGAGACGCTCGGCAACCCGAGGGCCAATGTGCTCGACGTGCGGACCGTCGCGGACTTCGCGCACGAGGTCGGGGTGCCGCTGGTGGTCGACAACACCGTGCCGACGCCCTACCTGCTGCGGCCGATCGAGCACGGCGCGGACATCGTGATCCACTCCGCGACGAAGTACCTCGGCGGCCACGGCAACGCGATCGCCGGTGTGGTCGTCGACGGCGGCACCTTCGACTTCGGTGCGCATGCCGACAAGTTCCCGGACTTCACCGAGCCCGACCCCAGCTACCACGGCCTGAAGTACTGGGAGGCGCTCGGCCCCGGTTCGTTCGCGGCGAAGCTGCGGGTGCAGGGGCTGCGTGACACCGGTGCCGCGATCGCCCCGTTCACCAGCTTCCTGATCCTGCAGGGCCTGGAAACCCTGTCGCTGCGCATCGAGCGGCACGTGGCCAACGCGCAGGCGCTCGCCGAGTGGCTGGAAGGCCGCGACGAGGTCGCGAACGTCTACTACGCCGGCCTGCCCTCCAGCCCGTGGTACGCGGCGGCACGCAAGTACCTGCCCAACGGTGCCGGCGCGGTCGTCTCCTTCGACCTGCACGGCGGCGTCGAGGCGGGCCGGGCGTTCGTGGACGGCACCGAGCTGTTCAGCCTGCTGGTGAACATCGGCGACGTGCGCAGCCTGATCGTGCACCCGGCGAGTACCACGCACAGCCAGCTGAGCGAGGCCGAGCAGGCCGCGACCGGTGTCACGCCGGGCCTCGTCCGGCTCTCGGTCGGGATCGAGGGCATCGAGGACCTCAAGGCAGACCTCGAAGCAGGTTTCCGCGCGGCCAAAGCCGCCGGATGACCCAGACGATCACAGGCCCTCCCGTCACCGGTGCGTGGCGGGAGGGCGATCCCGTCGGCGGACGCAACTGGTTCGTCGCCGATGCCGGGCTGACCCTGGAATCCGGTGAGGTACTGCCGGGCTACCGGTTGGCCTACGAAACCTGGGGCACGCTCGCCGAGGACGGCTCGAACGCGATCCTGATCGAACACGCGCTCACCGCGGACAGTCACGTCGCCGGTCCCGCTGGCCCCGGTCATCCGCTGCCCGGTTGGTGGGACGGCCTGATCGGTCCCGGCCGGGCCTTTGATCCGGCGCGCTGGTTCATCGTGGCGGCCAACGTGCTCGGCGGCTGCCAGGGCAGTACCGGACCGGCCTCACCGGCTTCCGACAACCGGTTCTGGGGCAGCCGGTTTCCGCAGTTGACCATTCGCGACCAGGTCGCCACCGAGGTCGCGCTCGCGGACGCGCTCGGCATCGGTACCTGGGCGATGGTCCTCGGCGGTTCGATGGGCGGTATGCGCGCGCTGGAATGGGCGGTGGGCCAACCGGACCGCGTGGCCGCGCTGGCGGTGATCGCGGCGCCCGCCCAGTCCTCGGCCGACCAGATCGCCTGGAGCTGGCCGCAGCTGCGGGCGATCCTGGACGATCCCGGCTGGCACGGCGGCGACTACCACGACCTGCCCGCCGGTGCGGGCCCGCACCTCGGCCTCGGCCTCGCGCGGCGGATCGCGCACATCACCTACCGGGGCGAGGGCGAACTGCGCGAGCGCTTCGGCCGCGAGCCGCAGGCCGGTGAGAATCCCGCGCGGGGCGGCAGATTCGCCATCGAGTCCTATTTGGACCATCATGCGGAGAAGTTGATCGGCCGGTTCGACGCGGCGAGCTACGTGACGCTGGTTCGCTCGATGAACAGCCACGACGTCGGCCGGGGGCGCGGGGGCGTCGCCTCCGCGCTGCGGCGGATACGGGCCGACACCGTGGTCGCCGGGGTGGACAGCGACCGGCTCTACCCCCTCGCCCAACAGGCCGAGATCGCCGCAGGCGTGCCGAATGCCGCGCCACTCGCGGTGATCAGTTCACCCTACGGGCACGACGCCTTCCTGCTGGAGACCGAGCAGATCAGCCAGGCCCTCGCCCAGCTGATCAGCTGACCGACCGCTCGCGGGCCGACCGACTACCGCCGCCGGCGACTACTGCTGCTGGTCGGGGAATCGCAGCACGCTGCCCTCGGCCCCGTCCGGTTCGGCCGGCTCCAACAGGTCGAGGTCCTCGGGACACAGGGTCGTGGAGCGGACCAGTTCCTTGAGCAGGTTGTCGCTGAGCGTGTTGCCGACCGGTTCGCCGACCTCGGTGCGCAGCAGGCCGTGGACACCGGCCGCGGACAGCCGCTCGCGGACCGTGCCGATCACCCGCTCGACTCGTTTCTCGGTCCACTTCGCCTCCGGTTGCAGGGCGTCGAGCAACTCGGCGACCTGTGCGCGGGTCAGCGGCTGCGGGCTCGGCTCGTTGAGCAGGTAGCGCTGGCCGAGTGCGACGAGCACCAGCCGCTCCTTCGGTCGCAGCGGCCAGACCTGCGGCCCTCGGGTCACCGAACGGTGCCGCGACGGCGGCGGGGTGCCGTCGGACCCCGCGACGTAGAACTCGACGAGATGATCGCGACCGCGCGAGCCGAGCACGAACACGGTGGTGTAGCCGGCCGACAGCGGAATCGGCTCCTCACCGGGTCGCAGCCACTGCGCGTTCGGCAGTTCGATCGGCCCGCGCCCGGTGTTGCTCAGCCACCAGGTGCCGCGTCGACGGACCAGCAGGCCGTGCTGGCGGCTGACCTGGTCGTCGTCAAGGCCGACGCAGACGTCGACGGCCTCCCGGTTGCGGCCGAACCGGACCATGTTGCCCTCGACCGGCTCGACGACCACCCCACCCGCGACAGCCTGCACGGACAACGTGCCGGGTACCCGTTTGTGCATAGCCCCGTTCACCGCGGTCAGCACGGCCACCTCCCGTCATCAAGGCCGGCAGCCGGCGCCGACCCCGCGTCCAGTTGTCCCACAGTCGACACGGGAGGGGTCCCGGCCGGTTCACGCGAGGTCCGCACCGCCGCCGATGCCGGGGTGTCCGTGTCGATGGCGGCGGCACGCAGGGCGGCGGCGAGCCGGGCGACCGGCTCCGGGAGTGGCCGAGGAACCCGCGCCAGCAGGATGCGCCGCTGTTCCGCAGGCCCGCCGCGGACGGGCAGAATCCGCACTCCGGGTGGTATCGCGGACGCGAGCGCGTCGGGCACGGTCGTGATGCCGCAGCCTGCGGCGACCAGGTGCAGTTTGGCCAGCCAGTCACGGGCGGTGTGCGCGATCCGGGGCCGCTCGTCAAGACCCGGCCACACTCCCATCAACCGCTCGTCGCCCGGACCGGCGATCCACTGCTGCCCGCGCAGGCGCCTGGCCCGGCTTCGTCAACATCCCCTCCAAGATCGGCCAGGTCGCCGCGGTGCGCACGCTCGCTCACCAGCGCCGTGCGCAGGACACCGCACGCGGCATCCTGCTCGCCGCCGTCTGCCCAGGAATGATGAACACCCCACCTCCGCCATGTGGTGGGACGTCAGCACCGCCCCCACCCCGGCCGACGCCGCCGTCGCCCTCCTCGACCTCGCGCTCCAGCCGGTCAATCCCCAGCACTACGGCGAACTCGTGCGCGACGGTGAGGTCCTCCCCTGGGCTCCCGGCCGATAGGACAGCGCTGGTAGCACCGCACAACCCGAGAGGCGGCCCAGCCCCACGACGAACGAAGGCCGGGCCGCGCTCATCGTGGACCGTCCAGCCGTTTGAGCGAGATCGCCAGATCCGGCTTGACGATGGAGGCCAGGTACAGCGGCCAGATGTTCGCGCCATGCAGTTGGAAGGCGACCAACTCACCGTCGGCCGCGTCGAAGGCGTGCGCGCGACTGGAGTAACGACCCGCGCGAATGTGGATCGTGTGGTGCCCTGGGTCGATCGGTACCTCGATCGTCTCATGCGATTCGAGTGATCCGACGCGGTTGCCGTCGACCACGGCGTCGAACTGACCGCGCCGAAGCTCGATGAAGAGTCCTTCTCGCTTCAGCTTGAGCATTGCCGACATCGCAGTTCTCCTTTGTCTGTCTTCGTCTATCGCTTCAGGGTCTTAGCACCGCACCGTCAGTGCCGCACGGCGCGGGAAGAAGGCAGGCTGGCAAGGACGCCGACCTGCTGCGCGGCACGAACCTCACCGTTTGCTCTATCTAATATAGAACAAATCTAGCACTGAAGTGGTCGACTCACCATGTCATGCACCAACGAGCTTGATGATCACCAGACCGGCCGGTACCGCGATGAACCCGGCGATGAGCAGCCACGCGGTCGGGTTGCCAAAGTTCGGGGTCCAGCCGACCGCGAAACGGGCGCTGACCAGTAGGCCGGGATCGTCGCGGTTCACGTAGAGGAGGCCGGCCTTCCAGAACCGATCGTCGTCCCGGTCGGTCGCGGTCGCGGCACCGGCGGTAGGCACCCGCTCGCGCCCGGCACGCACCGCCGTGACCAGGAAGGAGGCCAGGCCGAACACGACCGGCGCCGGTAGCAGAATCGTCCCGTCTGGATAGACCTGCCAACGTTGCAGTCCGTACAGCAGCAGGCTCAGGTCGATACACGCGAGCAGGATCAGCCCCGCCCGGGCGTACGCGCCGAGCGCCTTGCGGTATCCGCGCAGGCTCGCGGCCGGATCGGCGGTGTCGAGGTCAGGGCGGGACCGGTGCACCAGAACAAGCAGCCCGGCCCACATTCCGGTGACGTACACCTGGCTGACAACCACGGCGAACACGCTGAACGGCGACGTGGCGACCCGGTCGCCTCCGCTGCCGAGATACACGGGCAGGTGCGGGTAGCGGACGACACCGATGATCACGGTCGAGACGATCACCGCCGCGGCCGGAATCAGCCAACCGACGGGGTAGGGCTGCGGCCGGGTGCGCCAACTGGTGTCCGCGACAACGGTCTGCCGCCGCCCGGCGAACCAGCCTTCGGCCGACTTGACCCTCGTGATCCGCTGACGTGCCAACCAGAAACAGCCGAAGTCGGCGAGGATCTCGACAACGAGAATGAGCCTGCCGGGCCACCACGGCCGGTGGCCGACGACCGCGATCACCGCGGCAGTGCAACAGATCGCGACGACGGCGCTGCGCCACTGATAGCCGCGCCGTTCGCGCCGGATCACCGCCGCCTCGGCATACTCGGGCGGAACACGGACCCCGAACCGCACCGTCGGCCGCGCCACCAGAGGTGCGGCACACAGGAACGCACCGAACAGCGGCACCATGACCAAACCGACCAGCGCCGCCCCCGTCACGACGGATCCCCGTCCGCCGTATCGCCGTTCGTACCGCCGTTCGTACCGCCGTTCGTACCGTCCTTCGTCGAGGACGTGAACCCTGCGACGATGTCCAGGCAGTGCTGGATGATCTTCTCCGGCGACAGCCCCTGCGCGGTAGCCTCGGCAAGCATGGTCCGCAGCCGATCCGACCAGCCCTCCTCCCAACCGGGCGTCGGCGGACCGCTCGTCGCATCACGTCGCACGACCGCACCCGCCTTGCGCCCGATCCGCAGCAGCCCCTCCTGCCGCAGCAAGTCATAGCCCTTGTTGACGGTGTGGAAGTTGATACCGAGATCGACCGCGAGCTGCCGGGTGGCGGGCAAGCCAGAGTCCACCGGCGCTTCGCCCGTGGCGATCGCCTCGACGATCCGGTCCCTGATCTGCTGGTAGATCGGCACGGGGCCGTCGGGTTCGATACTCAGCAGCATGCGCGATCCTGGTTCGTCGACGGATGGCAGACCGCGCCAGCCACCCCACATCGCCGACCACTCTGCTCTACCTCATATAGAACAAGGTTACCTGAACTTCGACCGAACGGCGATGTGCGAAGCACGAGCACGCCGGGGGTCCGAGGCGGAGCGCCCGGCGTAGGGGGCCTGGGGATTGGATCCAATATGATCACCACACGAAAATGGCTCGCGCTCTCCGCGAGCACGAGCCAGCTATTCGGGTGGGCCTAACGTGGCACAGCCCGAACTCTTCCGTCCTCGTCAACGGACCAGAACTCACCATCCAACCACCCCACCGCCGCTACCTCAGAACAGCACGTCATAGTCCGAGCAGTTCCGGTGGCCAGCCGTCGTAGAGCCCCGTGAACTGGGCGCTGTCCAGCCCCAGGTGTGCCGCACCGACACGGCCCCGCACACGCGAGCCGCAATCCCGCCCGCGAACGTGATCGAATCCCAGACGACCACGTCGGCTACCCACTCCCGAGCGAGCCGCACAGTGTCCTCGATCATCGCCCGTGCGAGCGCCGCGTACACCTCAAAAATCAACGTCTTCGGGTCCGCACCGGCTCCGGCTTCGAGCCGCGCACCGGGTACCGGGTACCGGGTACCGGGTACCGGGTACCGACAGCTTGCTCAAACGACCTTCGTCGTCTTGGGCCCGGAGTAAACAAACGTCGCCCGGATTCTCGAGTCTCGGGCGCGACCGGGGGTCTGCGGGGGCCGGTGATCGTCCGGTGGCGTGTGGCCTATCAGGCGCGGTCGTGGAGAGTGACCTGGTAACCGTCGGGGTCGGCGAAGGTGAAGGTCCGACCGAAGGGGCCGTCGATCGGTGCGGAGACGATGGTGTGACCGTCGGCGACGAGAGCATCGTGAATGGCCTGGACGTCGGTGGCATGGAGCCAGATCGCGGCACCGATGCCGGGCTGGGCAACGGATGCTAGATCGGTGCCGGGAACGACGTCGCGGAGTGCGAACGCGATCGGCTTTGTCTCGAAGACGACGGCGTGCGGAGGTCCGGCCTGCGAGCGGACGAGGCCGAGGTACTGCTCGTAGAACGCCTGCGACGCGTCGAGGTCGCGCGCTTGGAGGGAGATGAAGTCGGGGCCGGTGGCGGGCATGATGATGCTCCTTCTTTTCATGTCAGTCTTCTGACACAGGTCAATCTATGTCAGAATACTGACATGAGTCAAGACGGGGCCGGCGTCGACCTGGAGACGTCACTGGGCTACCTGCTGAAAGAGGCGTCGAGCACCCTGCGGGCAGCCATGGAGGAGGTGCTGCGGCCGCTCGGGATGAGCGTGACGCACTACTCCTGCCTGGAGCTGCTGGCTCAACGACCGGGCTTATCGAACTCCGAGCTCGCGCGGGGCGCGTTCGTGACCCGGCAGTCGATGAACGTGCTGCTCCAGGCCCTGGAACGAGAGGGCTACGTGACCAGGCCCGCAGAGGCACCCGTCGGGAAGGTTCTTCCCACGCGGCTCACGCCTCGCGGCCGACGGAGCCTGGAGAAGGCGACCGTAGTGGTCCGGTCCGTCGAGGTCAGAATGCTGGCCGGCCTGACCGAGACCGAGCAGTCAGGCGCGTTCCGGATACTGAAGAGCATGATCCATTCCCTGCGCGATGCCAACGACGGTGCCTAAGTAGCTCGTTCCCGGCGCACCTCTCGCCCCGCACGGGCAGGCGTGCAGCCGAGTATGAAAAACCGTGCGGGCGACCTCGAAAACCGACAGACCCGACTACATCCACTTCTGCGATGAGCCGGAAGAGTTCGGGTGGGTCACGAAACCCACAGTCCGATCAGTAGCCCCTCGCCAGTGCCATGTTCTCAGGTCAACGTGGACACAGGGGCTACCGAACGTGTTGATCAGTGGGCGGAGTTGAGGCCCATTCACACCCGCCGGGCGCAGCCCGGCCCCGGGGGTCTGGGGTCGTCCCCCAGAAAAGACAACGGGCGAGCGAGTTCGCGCTTTCCGCGAACGCACTCGCCCAGAGCCCGTGGACCCTGGGGGACGGTACTACAACACAACGGCGCAGGTCAGCGAGCTGAAAGTACTACTGGGGAAGCTACCCGGTCCGTCCACGCCGCTCCAACGGCCGGCGAGGGGGCCGCTACCGGGCATGGTGACGCATCTCGATGTCGACCAGGAGCAAGAGCTCATCGCAGGCTATGACGCTGGACGTACGGTGTACGAACTCGGCGAGCAGTTCGGCATCGACCGGAAGACGGTGAGCCGGATATTGCATCGCCACGACGTGCCGATGCGACGACGTGGCCTGTCCCCCGAGCAGGTCGATGAGGCTGTTCGGCTCCGCGCGGAAGGCTGGTCTACCTACAAGATCAGCATCAAGATGGGAACTGACCAACGGACAGTGCAGAGGCGACTTGGCGAACGAGGGGTGGGGATGCGGGATACGCAGGAACGGGAGGAGTAGGACCAGCACTGCCAACTCATCTCAGCGCCGCCTGTGGGAGAATGGCTGGTCGGGCGTACACGCTGAAGGTGATCAATGGTCAATGACCCCTACCACTATCCGCCAGACTTGATCGTGGTCTTGATCGACACGATCCCGCTCCTCCATCGGTCGAAGCCTGATGTGTTGGGGTTCTTCCGCGGCCGTGGGGTAGCTGATGAAGACTTGGCTGACCTACAACGTCGAGTAGACACCGACCGCGATTCGATCAGCAAGTACGAGATCGCTCGAACGGTCATCGATCGGATCAACCGCCAAGGTGAGGCCAGCCTGGGCGTTCGTCGCGAGATCGTGCGACGGGTGGTCGAATGGGAGGACTTCTCGACCTGTTGGCCAGATAAGGCTGTCGAAGCTCAAGGGTATGTGACGAAGGTTCGCCAGATAGTCAACACCAAAGACTCGTTCACGCGCATGCAGCAGGAGCGAGACCGTGAGCGCGACGAGCGACTGCGCCCACAGCGTGAAGCCGCCGCAGCAGCGCAACTGAAACGCGAACAGCGTGAGGCGCTATACCGCGACCTGACAGCGTTGTTCGGCATAGCCAACCGCCAGCAGCGCGGCGCCAAGTTCGAGGCGCTTCTCAACCAGATCTTCAAGCTTGACGGGCTCAGTGTGCGGGAAAGCTTCACGCTGACCATCGACACTGGACAGATCGGCGAGCAAATCGACGGTCTGATCGAGCTTGGCGGTCAGCCCTACATCGTCGAGGCCAAGTGGTGGAAAGATCCACTCGGAGTGGATGGCGTGTCACGCCATCTCGTGCGAGTCTATGGTCGAGCCGGCGTGCACGGCCTCATCGTTTCGGCCTCCGGCTTTGCCCAACCGGGCGTCGAAGAGTGCCGGACCGCCCTCACACAACGTACGATAGTTCTGGCAGAGCTGCGCGAGATTGTCTTCCTCCTAGAGCGTGACGGTGACTTTGCGGAGTGGCTGAAGGCCAAGACACGCGCAGCAAGCGTTGATCGGAAGCCCCTATACCGACCAGATTTCGACGGCGTGGGATAAAGTCATGCTCAGGACGACACGGACCAACGCCTGATCCGAGCGGGACACGAGCAAGCGCGATCACCAGCTGCATTCTGCGTGGCTTTCGCCGGCACTGACTACGTCCTATTTCTGTGGCGCCTGCGCCGGCGTACCCCATTCAGGCTTCCATGTCGCCGTCAGACATCGAATAGCGGTTGGCTTGGAATAGCCTGTGTCGATGCGGAATACAGTGTAGAAGCAGTACTGTTGCTCCGGCCATAGTCCGCTCACTTGGAGCCGTACGGTCTCCGGCTGTGCGTCGTCACGTGGTCCAAAGTGGTACCAATTCCAGCACTCTCCTGTGGCCGCTGCGGGTTGCGTATGGTCAATGAAACCGTCATTAGGGTCAGCTTGACCATAGACGCCCTCTATCCCGACGGCGCTCTGCGTGACGGGCACCTGGTTGATCCAGGTGAGCGTAAGGTCAACACGGCCAGGAAGCCCTTGGCTTGGAGTAAAGGCAACGCCCGCAAGAGGCGGAGCGGCCAGCCCGGATTGTTCTACCAGTAGATCGTGCGCTTTGTCGAAGACGCGCGGGCAGGTAAGAGCGGCGATCGGGTGCTGACTGTTGCCTGGGTTGTCCTTTATCACTGTAAGCATCGCCGCAATGGCTAGTGCGAGGCAGATAGACATGACGAGGAGCTTTTGACTTAATTTTTTTGGCGGCGTTATCCAGTTGATCAGGCCACCCAGCACAAGGCCAGAGGTCAGTATGCCGATGTCAAGCCAAGCGGTAGACGTCACTGAACCAGTATCCCCCACTCTGCTTGATCAAGAAGGCGACGGGCGCTAACTAGGAAGATACCGGGCACCGAAGTGCCCGGTATGCGCTATCGCTTCTCCTCGTCCTTCTCCTGCAAGAGACGCACGACCGCCCCGGCGCAAATGGCGATGAGGGACCAGAAAGACCCGATCAGGAAAACAAGACTCAGGTTGATTGGCCCTTGGGACACGACTGCTGCTAGCACGAGGAGTGCAAATGAACACGCAAGCAACACCAAGAAGTGTCGCGTGTCACGTGAACGCATAACGTCTCTCCTTCATTGGAAACACCTAGACCGCAGGCGGCGGGTTCTACCTAATGGAGGAGAACGGCATACATTCAGCTACATCTATTTATGCATTTAATTTGACACCTGTCAAATTGCTTACTGTCAGAATAGGTGACCATTGCAAGCCGCTCGTTGTCGTACGCGCAGCCGTCGAGAATTGACAGTTGGAGCTTGTTGAGGCTCTCTCCAGGCCGTCGGTCAAGATCCGGTGGGTACTGAAGGAGTGCTTGGGTGCGCTGTTTGGCGCAGCTTCGGCTTGGGCCTCGGGTTCGGAGCCGTTCGCTCCAGTTGACTCGGACGGTGCAGGCGTGTTCACGGGGGCGAGCTTGCCAATTTCACATTGTTTGTCAGTCATTCGTATACTCCGCGTTCCCCCATACCGCAGCGGCGGACTCCCCAGCGTTATGCACAAGCGTTGTGTAGAGCTTGACCTGCCCATGGCCAGTCACCGGGATCTGTATGTCCTGCGTCGTGTTCGTGCCGAGGGTGTAATCACCGACGGATGAGCCATCAAGATACACCTCGAACTCAACCGTGCTACCGCTCGGCGCAGTAATATCGATGCCGATCGTCGCGTGGAAGTACTGGAAGCCGCCCGCGATATTGTATTCGAAGGTGTATTCGGTGAGCGCCTTCTGCGTGCGCAAGCCATGGGCGTACGTGGTCTGTAAGCCGTTGTTCTCAAGCGTGGCGACCTTAACGCGGTTGTCACCTTCGATTGGGTCGAGATCGGAGAGATATTCCGATGTTGGTGCTGTTTGCTGTGGAACTTTGCCTGCCGCACCGACACCCGGGCCAGCGGCACCAGTATCGTTGTTGGCGGCCTTGCCCGTCGGAGTAGAAGGCGGCTGTGTCCGGGCGGTGGACGTACTAATAGGTAATTGAGCGACCGTCGGAGTCGTACCTATCGCCTGAGCCGAAGAGCTACTTTTCTGGGACTGGAAGAACGATTTGACCCAATCTTGCACTGCTGGAACAAATAAGGTCGCTATGAGCGAAACGACGAACAGGAGTATTGTCAATTTCCACCCTGCTGACTTCCAGCCTCTACCTACATCATCAGACACGGCCGGACCCCTTCATCGGTCACACCTACCAGAGACCAGATAGTACGCGGCCCCGGACAGTGTCCGGGGCCAGTTGCTACTTGTCGGATGTATCGATCTGCCTGCGGAGTCGTTCGACTTGGCAGACGGTCCCCCGAAGGAGAACCAGGGTCAGGAGCAAAACACCCGCGAGGATGATGCCGCCAACAGCGAGCAGCCAGTCCGCTCCATGACTCGAGGAAGCCCACTCGGAGGCCAGCAAACACACTATTGCTGTCAAGGCGAGTGCTCTCAGCGCCAAAAAGCGCCACTTCCAAACGTTCACAACGTTCTCCTTCAACAAGGAACACCTAAGCCGTAGATGGATCGGGTTCAACCTGTTGCAGGCGAACGGTATGAATTCGATGTTCATACGTTCTCTGCTATATAAACACACAATGCAGTATTTGTCAACTTAAGAACAGCTCGATAGGCGTCAGGGTCATATCGCTTCTGGGCCGTCAGCCAACAGTCCGCAGCCACCCATGCCGGGTCGCTTCTCGTAGGTCGCCGGTCGGTGGCTACCCGTCATATCCAGCGTCGCCGCCACCCGTGTTGAACTCGTAGATGCTGCCGAAGCGGCGGCGCACGGTCAGTAACCAGGATTTCGTATCTGGCACACGTCTCTTCTACGATTGTTCAATTAAGCGGACGTGTCAAGGAGTGATGCTGGCAACAGATTCTGATACTCTTGACGGACGTAATCCAGCCCTTCCGTGATGGAAGGATCATGTTCAAGTGCAGATGTTACAAAATCCAGACGGCGCTTATTTTCGTCAATGACATCACGCCATCGCCGGACGTAGGCTCGCACAAGCGGGCGATCAGATTCTTTTTCTGGATTTAGATAGAGACCAAGTTGCCGGTCTTCGCTGTTGATCCTGCGTCGGACAACCTCGTCATAATCGGTGGTAACGAGAATGAAGTCCCACATTGTCCTGTCACCAGCAAACGCTGGACTTGAGAGGACCGCGTTCGCGTAGTCCTCAACCTGGTCGATCTCCTTACGACCGGCGACAATGTCAGGCGCCTTCAACTCGACAACGAGATGCCGGACCCGGTCATACTCCTTGTACCGCGCTGCGAGATGCAGGTCGGTTCGACCGCTCTTGCCATCCCACCGCTTGACAGGCGTGACGCCCTTGTCAGGTAGTCCCTCCAGCTTGAGGTGGTTACGGAGCAACTCGGTAAGGCCACGTTCGCTACTCATCAGGTGGTAGCCCTCCCCGAAGACCCAAAGCTCATGCTCCAGGATCTTGTGGAGATGGTCACGCTCGCCAACGTCGCCGGAGGCGTCGGGATCGAACAGCAGGTACTCAAGGCCGGCCAGAAACTTGTGGCGGCTCGCGACGAGATTCGCCGAGCGGATGATCGCTGACAACGTCGTCTCACTGAGCAGCCGTGTGAGCACGTCCCGGTCGGCCGGGCTGAGGGAAACGACCTCGTGCAGGATCGTCGTGAGCTTTTCGGGATCATGACGGATCGCGTCCCTGAGCAAGACAAGGGTGAGTCGAGCGTCCTTGTTGCGGTTCGAGATGTGCGGGACAAGCGTGCCGGATACGACGTCGAAGACTGCTCGCTCCGCCCGTTCCGGCTCGGTAGTGGGCTCCCCCTGGTAGGGGTAGACGCCGGACTCCTTCCAGCGTTCGACCTGATCACGACGGCGCTCACGACGACGAGCAGCGAAGTGTTCATGGATGGTCTCGTGCACCACTGTCCAGAGATCACCGATGATGCCGGGGGCCATATCACCCAGCCCCAGCACCGCAAATTCATCGATGCCGAGGCCCGCCCAGGTGACGTACGCGGAGTACGTGAACTGGCTCTCAAGGTCGCTGCCCGACTCTTCATAGGGGAAGTGGTGTGCGTCCCGCCCGAAGTAGACGGCCCGATGCTTCCCCGAGCGCCACTCGATGACCCTGATTACCGCCTCCTCGGCCGTGCTGCCGCCGAAGGTCACCGGGATCGGGGTGTCGTGGGCGATCTCCTGTGTCGGGTCGAGCGTTCGGCCGGCGAACGTGATCGTCAGGCTGTAGTCGTTGAGCAGTATCGGCGCGAAGTGCGACCGGAGCGTTGGAACAACGCCGTCGGCCTCAAGCGGCCCGAGTGATCGCTGCTCCTCGTTGTAGGCCGTCACCGTCGTGCCGGTTTTCGGTGCGCTGGACAAGACGGTGTCCCAGCGGAAGCGATCTCGGTTCCTGCGGTTCCCGGAGATCGACACCTCTTGACGCTGACCAGCAGTGTTGTCACTGACGCTCAACCAAGTGACCTTGGACCCGATCGCAAACGCTCGTAGTCGCCCCTCACCAAGCTTGCCGTGCAAGTGACGAACACCGTTCTTCGACTTCTCGGCGAGTTGCTTCCAGGAGCCACCAATCCGTCCGAACGTCGCCTCGACCTCGTCCGAGCTGATGCCGTGGCCATCGTCGACCACCCGAACGGCGCTAATCGCGTCCATACTGTCTCGCTCTAGCTCGACCGTGACGGTCATTGCTTCGGCATCGATGGCGTTCCAGACGAGCTCGACAACAGCTCGCACAGGATCGCGCTCATGAGCGATACGGGCAACCAGGTCGTCGCTGGCCCGGAGGATGAGGTCTCCCACATGAGCAGCTTACGGCTGAAGTCCGTGAGGAACCTGCTGAGCAGCTCTGTCAGGTAACGACAGGTGTCGGACCGCGATATCGCGGTCATACCGGCCGAACCAACTGAGAGGCACGAATGATGGGGTGTGCAACCCGTTTCCCCCGCCTCGCCCATGGCGTTAGGTCGGCCAGGCCGTGGGTGGTCGCTATTGCCCTGGTCTCGTTGGTTGGGTGCACGGTAACCGTCCGCGGGCAGGCTGAGTCGGCAGCAAGCGCGAGCGCGATGCCGACGACGCCCGGAACCGGCGGCGGTCAGCGGCACTTCGTGCTCCGTGGCGTGATCCAACAGGTGACGGCCAGCCCGCCAACCAGCTCTTCCACCCCGGCGATCAGTCTCGCGCAGCGCCAGACTCCCGACACACAGCAACAGCAGCAGGTGTTGGTGGCACTGGCCTGCACACCGGGCCAGTCCGACCCATTCGCTGGCCAAGACGACCCAAACAAGCCACTGATCGCCTGCGACCAGCAGGGCAAGGCCAAGTACATCCTCGGTCCGTCGTTTCTCGACGGCACACAGATCATTGACGCCACCGCCGTTCAGGACCCCAACGGCACCGGCTACATGGTCACCCTGACCTTCAACAGCGCCGGCGCCAAGACCTGGGCGACCTACACGGCCGCGCACGTCAACCAGCATGCCGCATTCGTGCTGGACACCCAGGTGGTGTCTGCGCCGACCATCCAGAGCGCGATCACCGGCGGCAACACCCAGATCTCGGATAACTTCACCCAGCAGCAGGCCGAGCAACTGGCGAACACGCTGATTGGTCGCTGACCAGACGTAAGCGTGGCGTCGGGAAGGCGGCACAGCTCTACCGAGAAGCCTGATCACCGGCCCGGATCTGCCGCAAGGTGGACGTCGATCCGACGACCGTACTGAACTGGCTCCGGGGTCGCGGGCGCAAATGCGGTACACGCAGGGATGGGAGCAGCGGCGAACTGGCTCCCGCAGCCTCCCCGCACCATCGGCACTATCACCGACTACGGCTGCGGGCTTGAAGACGCGGAGTTCACCTGTCGTACGGTGGCTTCCAATCGCTTAGCCATGTCGGCGGCACCCAACCTACGACTGGTGTCCTTGAGAAACGCAACGACTGCCAGCACCTTGTCTGGATCACGTCGGACGAGCGCATGGAGCGCATCCTCCAGCGGTATTCCATCAGCATTGACCAGACGGAGCTGTTTGGACGCCAGGCGATCGATGGGCTTCGGTTGTACCCGTTCGTGCAAGTCACCAAAGAGCGTGTAACGTCCATAGACAAGCTCGGCTATCTGCGAGGCGGATAGGAGGTCAAGGACAGTGGCGAGATGATGCGGCGTACGGGTTGGATCGGATTTCATTACTTCCAGTAAAATACAGGACGTGAGAATTGTCAACCGGTTCGATAACAACGTCAACAAGGTCGGCAGATCAACGGTATGGATCGAGTATGAAGTGCAGTCACGAGAAGTATCCGATCTACGCGGCGGCGGCTAGTTCATCCCCTGCTCCCCTCGCAACGTGCCAAGCACCTGGAAGGTTACCACCAAGCTGGCGGGTAACGTGCAGGACTATTTTGGCCAGCCCCGCATCTGCCGCGCGTAGATCTCTGGCCCCGTAGAACTCGCTGAGCAGCTGACTGAAAGCGCTGTCGATGTCCTGCAGTACCGTCACGAGCCGATTAGGCTGCTGCAAATACGCACCGTGGTTCTTGAGTAGCACCTCAATAGCATTCTGTATGAGCAATTGAGCATTGAGATGAAAGGCAATGATGTTGTGCGCATCCGCCTCCCTGTGAGCGTCGGTCAAAAAGTCAACCAGTGAGTAACGATGCATGAGCATTTCAGTTTCCGTGAAACGAGTCGTACTGACTACGTTTGCGAGCGCCTTGGTTTGCAGCTCTTGAGCTCGGTCGTCTGCCTGATACAGCAGTCGCGCGTCGGCTAGCATGCCCGAGGTATTACGATGTAGGGCGCCATGCTCCTCTAGCAGGTACCGCTCAACCTCATCGATCGTGTTGTAAAGGATCTCGACCGGATATCCGTCAATCTGCAACTGCTGACGCAGGTCTGGCGAGCGGTGGCGCTGCACAACAAGAAAATCAACATCCGAATATTTGTCAGCTTGGCCACGAGCCACTGAACCGATGAGAAAGACACCGATAACATTCTTCGACACGCGTTGCTGCGTCACGACTTTATCGATAATAGAGCTGATTGTGTCGTTGAATTTGATCATACACTACTAATAGTAACTCGAGAGGCCGGGGATTGCCAGGCCCGACCTCTCGAGTCCATTCTCAGTGGCAGTTGCTCGGACGTTGACAGGTCGCGAGCACTTTCACTTGCGGAAAGGGCTTCACTTGGATCAACGGCCGCTTCCTTGGCGTCACTTTCGCGTCCATATGGACGTTACCTCCCTTCGGGTGATACGGCGGCAGCATCGCCGCTTCGGAGTTGTTCCCGAAGAATCTCTTCAGTCATACGCCGGTAGAAGTCACACATGCGTTCAATCTTGACGCTCGATGTGGCCCGAGCAAATTCCTGTGTGATGTTGCAACCGCCGCCGCATTGCCCCTCGATCATGCAGCCCTTGCACATCTCCATCACGCCGGTTTGGTGGTCACGGACAAATTTGTGATAGGAGCTCTCCCGGTCATGGAACGACTCAATCTGAAGTAGCTCGCCAAGCTGGGTATTGCTGTAGCCGCAGCCGTATATGTTTCCAGAAGGACTGATGCACATGCTGTTTCCGCGAACAGCGCCACAGAACGAGACATTGCTCTCCAACGTTGACTCACCCAGGTTCTCCACGGGCCGAGCCCAGAAGCCGGGAACGTCCACCCCGCGGTCGCGGGCATAGCGCCGAATCCGCATCAACTTCTCGACAACGGTCTCAAGCGGCACGTCGACCATATCGATCACGTCGATGTCGATGCGCACGTTCTGCATTCCACGATCAACCGCCCAATCAATGACCGATTCGTCGAGATCGCCAAAATTCTGCTCATTGACAGTGACCGCAAAACCATCCAACGGATAATCGACGTCGGCTAAGGCATCGAACCCCTGTACGATCTTTGAGAACGTCCCGCCGCCGGACTTGGTCAGCCTCACCTGGTCGTTACCCGTCTTCAGACCATCGAGACTGGACGCGATTTCCACACCATATTGTTTGAGGACGGAAGCAACGGCCGGCGTGATCAATGACGCGTTCGTGTTGATGGAGAACCGGAAACTGAACTCGTCGCCATACGTGTCGTGACAGTACTGAAGTATGCGTTCAATTCGTGACCATACGAGCAGCGGCTCACCACCGCCGAAGTTCACCTCGGCCACCGTCTTGCCGTGTTCGCGGAGGATTGCGAGGTACCGATCGACTGCATCCTTCGCCATCTCAAACCGCATGAACTTCTTCGGATTATTGATCCGGTCCGAGGTTTCAAGGTTGTTGAAGTGAATGCAGTAGGTGCAACGGAAGTTGCATGCTTCGCTCATGATGAGCTCAAGGTAGTCGATAAGCGAGCCGCTCACGATGCCCTCCTCACGGCGACGCATCTCGTCAGCCAGGAAAGCTCGATCGTCAAAGTCGGGATCGACGAGGAAGTAGCAGCGAATGAACTCGTCGATAGCCGCCTGCTCGTCCGGCGACAGGTCAGGCACGACGTCCGAGATCCTCGCCGGCTTCTCAAACGAATCCAGGAAGTCGAGCGTCTCGGATGGGATGGCCCGCGGATGCCCGAACAGCGAGTGCCAGATAACGGCCTTATCGCCATCACGCACTACTTGAAGAAAATCGGACTTCACCAGAAGGTTGTGCGTCATATCGGGCGATCCTCTCTACGTACTTTGACCGTGACTCCATCAAATAGTTGACTCGGGTCGGCCACGCGCAGTTTCCCCTGCTCCCCTTGTGTATGGCGAACTCCCAACCCCATACTCGATCGGGTGAGCAAGCAGGGGGCTGATGACACCCTCGGGCAGTCCATGAGGTTCCTACGACAGGCGGCTGGGGTGAGTCTGGAGGAGGTGGCCCGTGCCCTCGGCACCAGCAAGGGCCACCTGAGCAACGCTGAGCGTGGCCGCGACCGGCCGAGCCTGGACATCGTCGCGTTCTACGAAGACCAGTTCGGCGCGGACGGCCAGCTGTGGTCTACGTACGTGGAGTCGCTGACGAGCCCCCACCCGCGGCAACGGGCGAACAGCGCGACCAGGCCGACGTACCCCATCTCCGGCGACGCCTCTTCGTTCGTCGCGGACATCACCGTGCCGGACGGGACAGTGATGCCGCCGCTGTTCATCTTCGAGAAGATATGGCGCCTCCGGAATGCTGGCACCGTGCCGTGGACCAGGCGGTGGTTGGCACGCGACGGCGCCCCGAGCGGGCCAGGTATCCCCCACTCACCACCCAGGGTGCGGATCGACGACACGATGCCCGGTGAAGAAGTGGATATTGCCGTGCCGCTGCGAGCACATCCGCTGGAGGGCACGTCGCAGGTGCGCTGGAAGATGGTCGATGACGACGGATGGGAGTTCTTTCCCGACCGCTATCCGAGGGGAGTGTTTATGACCATCGTTGTCCGGGATAATGCGCCGGAGCCTGTGATCAGGCGACTGCACGGTAGATGAGCACGATTACGTCGCGAAGTACTGAACGCGATGCCGCAACCTGTCCCTTGAACAGTTTGATAACGGCCAACATGACGTTGGAGAGTCAGCGCCGCTCATCGGTTTGCCTTTGACAAGCGCGGAGACGTACCCCATCATGGCTTTGAGGGCTGGGCCTGGTGTACTCGTGCTTAGGGGCGAAGATGGGATCGCTGTTTCACATCAACATCAACAAATTGCCTTGGCCGCTGTTGGTATCGGTGTTGGCGGTTCTGATCTCGCTGGTGAGCGTGACTTTCACGGTGCTCACCTATCGTCGAGGCAGGCCCAATGTGAAGGTAACAATGAAGCTGATTGATCTCCTTCCCTACGGCCAACGTACTGGCTTACCGTCATCTATCGGCATCTCTTTGACAGTCACGAACTGCGGGAGCGCAGCCACGACGATTGACGATATCATATTCCGGTTTAAAGCCATTGTCAGCCATCCCTGCGTGCCAGATGAGTGGACCACCCAATCGCGGGAAGAGTTTGAGCCAGTGTCTCTTGGAGGCTACAGCTCATTTCGGCGAACCATCCATGTACCTCTTGCCTTACCAAAGGACGCGAAAGGCGATCCATCCCTAACAGCCGAGGTAACACTCGGCACTGACGAGACTATTGCCACCGGACCGCGGGAAATACGTGAATCCATCTTTGCGCATTGGCGCAAACGAATTGACGCGAAACTCGACACGGGGTCGACATGAACTAAGAAGGGTCAAAGATGTTGGCCTCAACCTGATGTGACCAACCGAGACTCAGCTGACAAGGCCGTGCCATCTAACCCAATATCAAAATATTGTTAGTCATCAATGAATAGAGCCAGCTCATGCAGAGCCGTTGGCGTCAGAAACCCCCTTCTCGGTCGTTCTCCGCTCCTTGAGCGCATTGAAGCGGGCAGTTAGCACATAGAGGTAATCGAGTAGTGCCTCACTGAAAGCGAGGGCGTCTTCTGCATCTTGGCGAGTAAGCTCCTCGTTGTTGAAGTGTGAGGCGGCGTTGCGAACGCCCCTCAGGGTCTCGGCCCAGTCCCAGAGCCGGCCGTCGATGAGTCCTCCTTCCTTCATCTTGCCCAGCGATCTCTGGAGGGTGTTCTCCTTCACTCCTTGAAGTTCACAGGCGCCCTCAAGTGTGCGACCCGACATCGCAACAGCGGCCGTATATGCCTTGGCGCGGAGACACTTCCGAGCTTCCTCATGCGCTGATCGAAGCGGCTGCGGGATCTCAGTGCTCAGGTGGCGATCCTGCGGCGGATAGACCCGAAACGGGTCATCGTCGTCGAACGTGAGTCCACTGAACTCGTTCTGCAGGACGAGCAGTGCGTGATCGCGAGGACACTTCAGTAGCGTCCAACGCTCAGGCGGCCCTTCGTTCGGGTCGTAGGACATGGTGTAGCCATGAGGTTCGCCCATCACCGGCCCCTCGCACCGCGGACACACGAGCGCCATTGGCCCTGGCGCATGTTCATCGATCGGCGTCATCGTGGACCTCCGCCTACCCTACTGACCAGATATCGATAAGCGTGCAAGCAGCGTTACAGAACGTCACGACACTTGGACGTCACCCGCAAGACCACCGGCCTCTTATGGCTGTGCCGGCTTCCTACTACGGCGATCACGAATTCGGCGAGGCATGGACAAGGCGAAGAACAGCACCGTGAGAAAAACCAACCCGAAGAAGACGTTGGCTCCGATGGCATCACCTCCGTTGGGAAATCCGCCAGACGCCGCAGCGCCGATCGCACCGAGTTCCAGTAGCCCAGCGAAGGCGGTGCCGATCCACAACAGGACGTGAGCAGTAGACCGCGCCGCAGCCTTTCCGCGCACTCTCCGTACCCCATTCCGCAGATCGTGGATTGTCTGCTGACGCCACAGCGAGGAGGGCTCGTGCAGCCAGTAGCTGATCTCAGCTGCGCTATGAGGAACTAGCTTTCCTTCCGCCGCCGATTCCCACACCTCGCGCAGGCCAGCACCAAAACCGATCACATACGGCGCCGGCGGCTTGAAGTGCCCTTCCAGCGCCTCCGTCGGGGCAGCGTACTGACCGAGGTACCGAGCAAACTGCGGAAACCATGCGGGCAACGCGGAACCCGCAGGCGCCTGTTTCGTCGCACTGAGGCGCCAGGATTCCCTTCCCGGCTCTAGCCAGCGAGGAAGATCGAAGTCAGCCATTGCTAGGCTGGCAAAAGCTTCCATGGGCAGACGCATCGCAACTGCCCGGCCGTCGCGCCGGCCGCGCTCATGGTGGGCACTTCGTTGTTCCAGCGACTCCTCTACGACCTCTCGCGCGGGACGAGTCGTGTCGGGCACCCTGGGTTCGCGTGGATCAGCAGCGGTTGCCCCTGCGGTCGACGTGGCTGTCCGGACCACCTCGGGCGCTGGCGTTCGCCGAGCGACGGCCCACTTCCACCGATCTGGCAATCTCACCTGCAGGATGGCCACCAGATCTCGTCCACTGCCATCGCGATACCGCGCGGCCAGGTACATCTGCCGGCTTTCCTGCGGATCGACGCCGATCCCGCAGTACGCCTGCGCTTGCAATTGACCGAGCAACAACTGCCGCGTGCCCTCGACTTCTGTGAGTCGCACATCGCCGTTCGCGTGCACCGTCACAAACTTGCCATCGTCCACCCTCGCAAGGCCCACCACAGCGGAACCGGACACGTCGATTCGTCTTGACGACGCACTATCGGTGGAAACGACCATAAGCTCCGATTGGTCGGCGATAATCACCTCCGACGGCGTTAACCAGGCGGCTCCGACGATCGGACCAGCCGGTGCCTGAACCGGAATCCAATGCTGGTTGGCAGTTGAATCGAGCCGAAGTAGGCCAGCTGATGGCGAGCCGTCCCGCAGGCACCACGTGGACCCGTCGAAGCGCGCCAGCAGCCGACTCTGAATCGGTTCACCTGCTGTATCCAGCACCGCGGTAAGGGTGCCGTCGCGATAGCGGCTGACACCTTCGCCACGACATGCCATCACGGTCCCGTCCGGTAACCCAACTGCGCTGGTGCAGCCGCTGATCGATGTGGCCCAGCTCGCCTGCTGCCGCCGCGAATCGACCGCCAGGACTCCGTGGTCGACCGTCAGAAACAACGTGCCGTCCGGGCCAACCGTGAGGTCGACGTATCGTGACTCGATCCCGTCCACAACAACCTGTGCCGGCAGATCACTCTCACCACGTGTGAGGAGGTTCTCCGCACTTTGGGCTGAAGGGAACGAGACCACGGACTCCTTGCGTTCCTCGCTCACCAGCTCAGTGAGTGGTATATATGCTCGCCCTTGGAACGACGCTGCTTCGAGCGCGAGCTTGAGCAGTTCCGATGCTGGGACGATCCCGCCGACCATCGCGTCCCAGTGCCCACGATCAAGCAGGATGACATCGAGCCTGCGCCCCTTGTCAATCTCGCCAAGGGCCTCGTCGGTGTAGCCCTTCATCGCTAGGAAGACGCCGGTGACGCCCGACATGCGCTGCTCGACCCGGCGCTGAAGCTTGGCGATCGGACCGGTTCCGGTTTTGCGCTGCTCCCACTTCGCTTCCAGGATGTAGTACTTGCCATCAAAGGAAAAAGTCACATCGAGTTCGCCCACGTTGCGTACATTCGGTTTCGCTGCGATACCCGAGGCAGTCAGCAAGTCGGCGATGAGGGTATTGAACTGCTGACCGCGAGCCTGTGGCGTGATCCCGTCCATCGTTTCGAGGTCCGCATACTGGCGGACCACCTGTTTCCATCGAGACGGTTCCATCAGCACCCGCCCACTCTCCCGCATCTGGACGTTCATGGCCAACTACCCCACCGAATCGCGCTCGATCCGTCTGGATGATCGCGACACTGCGCCCGAACGCGATCTCTACCTGTCCCTCAGATGGAGGAAACCACGCACAGAGACGTACCATTCCGATTCAGACAACAAAAAGACGGTGCAGGGATAGAAGTCCGCGCACCGCCGACGTATGGCGAAAAGCTAGATAATCAGATGCAGTACCAGGAGTCAGGGTCGCCTGCTTGCGTTGCCACCGCTCGCGATTGATCTCCGTGGAGCGTTCGACAGATATCATCCATACTGACTGATTGGTCCGGTTCACCGGATTCAACGCAGCGCCATCCCGCTGTGGTTGGGTAGCGAAGTGCTGGAGTCCGCCCCCACTGCGCGCAGTAGCCGGCCAGGAACATGACAGGCGAACTACCGCCGCCCGGCGACGTTGGCGTAGTTGTTGTTGTCCGATCCGCGCCGAGATCTTCCGACGGAGTAGCGAGTGTCGTGGTCGGCCCAACGCCTGGACCGACCTGCCCCGACTGAACGCAGGACACATAGTTCCGGCTACCACTGACGTTGGTGCCACAACTCTGATCACTTTGTGTGACTGACACCTTCACGATGAACGTAACTGCTAGAGAGATGACGGCCGCGCCCATCAGCGCGGCAATCACCTTCAACCATGTCTTCGACCCCATCTCCCTCTTTGCCTCTCTTTCGGATACAAGCCCATGTTATGGGCGTCCTTCCTTGCTGGACACCGACGACTACCGATAGCCACGTCGGCTTTTCTGTGTCTATTTTCTTGCCTATCCTCGCCAAGTGTGATGCTCTCAACCAGGCATGTCGATAGCCGAGCACTACATAGGCACAACAAGTGGTAGGCAGCGAGTTCTTGGGAGGCCAGAAGTGTCCAGCGAGGAGGATCAGGCAGGGTCAGCACGCCGCGGCCGCCCGAAGACTGAAGAGCACTACGAAGCAATCGCCAGAGCAGCCTGCACAACACCTGTCGTGGTGAGGAATTTCTTCAGTCGCCCAGGCAAGCTGGGTGCCGACACTCGTCGCCGTGTGGCGACCGCAGTCGCTGAGTACGGCTGGCGGCCGGCGACACGGCGACGCGGTCCGCTGAGCGGTGCCACGATCGGTTACGAAGTTCCGCGCTCTTGGACCGCGCCCAACCCGATCTTCGCCGCTACTTTCTATGCCTGCACGCTCAGTGTCCAGCGGGCGGATGGCCGTGTCGCGCCATTCGTTGTTGACCCTCAGATTCGAGACTATGTGCATACCGCCGAGAGCAGTGCTGATCAAGGAGGTGCGCACGAAGACTGGTTGTTCCGCTACGGTCGTCGGCTTGCGCCGCGTGCCTACGACGAGGCGTTTCGGCATCAACAGCTGCGCGGCTTCCTGGTAGATGATCCACGCGGAGACGATGTCCGCTTGTCCTGGCTTGACCAGCACCACGTGCCGTACGTAGTTCTGGGCACGCCAGATCGTCCCGGGGGTCGCTTTTATGCGGACATCGATGATGCCAAGGGGTTCGAAACCATGGTGCAGCGCCTCCTCGACGCAGGCTGTTCTGCCCACCGAATCGGTCACTACGGATTCGCCGACGACAGCACCCTGGTACCGGCACGGCGACGAAAGGCGGTGGCGCGAGCCCTCGGAGCTGAACGAAACCGGGGTCTACGTCGAGAGCGCCCTTACCAGGCCGCCGATGATTCGGACGAGGTCAAAGCCCTCGTCGTTTGGTTGAAACAGCACCGCCCAGACGCCGTCGTCTGCGACAGCGACGCAATGGCTGCGCTAGTGGCCGCTGCTGCCCCGGCAGCAGGCAGGCGCGTGAATACTGCCTTGGAGCAACCGGCGGACATCCTTCTGGCTGGCTGCGACGACACTCTGATCCGCCGCAACGCCGGAACACCCTGGATGAGCCTGCGGCAACCCGCAAGTCAATGGGCGAGTGCGGCGACCGATCTACTCGCCGACGCCATCCGTGGGCGACCGCCACGGGCCATGCTCATTGAACCCGAAGTAGTTGATCCGCCTGCGCCTCGCTAGTGGCCTTGACACCCAGCATAGTCAGGAGGCACTGATACAGCGGCACTGGCTACCTCACCTGCACAAGATCGACGCACCGAGCTGGCTGTACCAGTCATGCTGGCCGTTGGGGCCGGGGTCCTTAGATGATCGTCGCCAGTCCGACCGCTATGCATCCGAGTATGACCGCAATCGACGCTGCACCATAGTTCGGCCGACGAAGTTCTTTGTCTGAGATATTAAATAGAGCGATCAATACGGCGAGAATAGCTGCCGCCAACAGCTCGGGCGGTACACGAACGTACGCCACAGCTCCAATGGTGAGGACAAACGTGCTGGTCCCGTTGACCCAAAAGAAGCGCGAATATCGGTAGTATCGGTCGCCATCGTTCCTGAGTGTTTCTTTGTGCCGCTCGCCATCACCAGGCAGCATCTTCACAAGTACGTCGGGCGGGACTTGGTCGATCGCTTTGGCATGAGCGAATAGGCTCGCAAGCGTGGCCGCAATAAAGAGAACGGTCGCCAACGAACCTGAAACCACCGAAATCTGATCAGGCGTCCAGGGCAGATAGCCCAGTGTTGCCTGCTTCGTCGTGTCCACCACTGGTACCACGAATAAGGCCGTGCTAATTGCCGCCATTAGGGCTGTCACGACAGGCAGACTGGTTCCGAACGTCCCACGAAGATTGGGAAATTCCGGGATATTAGGCGCATCGGTCATCGTGGGCTACGAGAGTGTCTTGCCACAGACCGGACAGTTTGGTACTTGATGAATCACGGAGATCCGATGTCCTCTTTGGCATGTCTTCTGGGTCTCGCCACGGTTGAATGCGTGACCGTTATGTGGCATATCGCATAGAATTGCGGGCCCGGACTGCGGCAGTCCGAACTTGATCGAGCTCAGAAGCTGCGTGGTCCCTTGCCACCATGTTGAGGGCCAGTTTGCGTGGCGTACGGCGTCTGCCGGATCTGCATGGTGGAATCCATAGATGAAGTAGAGTAAGCCATCGCCTAGAGGCATAGCAGTAATATCCGATTCGGCCAGGCCGGCCTGTACGTCCTGGAAGTACGTTCGTGCGAACTCTTCCTCCGACGGGGGTCCGTGGATCTGGATTAGGAACAGGTAGCTCGCCTGCGCCGCCGGAGCGGGCTCTGGCGGCAGTGCCGTGCCGGTACTCAGGCTCATAATCGTGATCCCTCCATGAGGGAGTTTCGACCGCTCGTGTCGGGCGACCGCTGCTCTTACCTTGAGAGTCGCCAGGGAACTGCAACCTGTTACGGGGTTATCGGCCTGCTGTCAAACTCGGGATCAACCGGCGGCACGGCTGTTCGGAGCATGACACATTACGTCCAGCTTGACGTTGCAGGATCGGCCGAGGAACGGAGCAAAGGACTGTACGTTGCCGACGCTCCGGGAGCCCGGGTGCCGGCACTTGATGCACGTTGCTGATCGACTCAGTAGGCTGCACACACTCACGGCCTCAAGTCATCGAGTTTCGAGGTACCTCGCCAGTTCATCATTGTCAACGGGGTTGCGGTAGCCGAGCAGTCGGATCGCGATGCGCGCGAGACCACCGACCGTGACCCTCTCCCGCGACGCCGAGAAGGCGAGCATCTTCGTGAAGTCAACATCGACCGCGACTCGCCCCTCTTCTCCAGATTCCCACACAGCGGCACTGGGTACAAAGAACGAGTCGTCGAGACTATCGCTGATCGTTGCGACATCTGCTCTCACATCGGCATCTCGCTCGGCAGCCACCTCGACTCGTCGGACGACGCCCAGGAGCGTCACGCGCACCAACTCGAAGCCTTCCAGCGCTGGCCGAAGGTCTGCCCATCTCGCGCTGAGCGAATCAGACCGACCGCGTAGTTTGGTACCGGTACTGGCAATGAACAGCCGCCAGCCTTCCAGATTCAGACTGAGCATCCCGGACTGTATACGCCAACCAGGAGAAGGTTCCTCCTCTGTCGTCGCCTCGCTGGCCGACGCCTGCACGCGCGACACCGCAGCAGCACCTTCGACACTCCAGCGGCCTTCAACCTGGTGATCAGCCGCCAACGGATCAGTCACATCATCAGCCTGCATAACGAGCGACGCTCGCGATGCGAACCACGTTGACATACTTGCGGCCACCAACGGGGTAAGATCAAGTCCTTCGAGCTCAGCTGACAGTTCCTCCAAGCCCTTCAGATCCATCAGCGACCCAACGTAACGCCAATATTGTCGAGACCTAGTGATTTCGGGCCTTGACAACAGGTACGGGAGCAACACCCGCAGCTCGACGTCCGACAGCGACCCATAGATCAGGTTTAGGGATTCATCCTCCTGAAATAGTTCTTCAACATCGGGACGCACGCCCAACTGGATAAGATCGGATGCACGCCGCAGGCGGGTGGCAGCGTCGCTGACAAAATAGCTCCGCACAAGATTCGAGAACCTGTCGAGATTCGTTGCCTGTAGTACCCCATCGTCACTTGGCGACGAGGCCGCAACCAACTCGTCAACGGTCGCTGTTTCGAGAAGCCCTCTCGCTCCCCGAACGAGGTTGCTGCGCGCAAGCGACAGCAGCGGCGAGCCCGTACTCGACGGCTCAACAGCTGTCGCTTCGTCAAGGGCTGAAATGTCGGTTACAAGAACCCGAGCCGTGCCAGATACTTCTTGCTGTACATACTCCCGAGTCGAGGAATCCTCGTTCGCCTTGAGCGTCAGCACTATGGGGCCCGTCTCAGCCAGGGCGCTGACGTCTCCGCCCAAGGAAGCAGCTCTCAAAGTGAATCGAAGGTAGACGTTCCGCTCCGTCAACTTCCCTCTGTCGTGCCACTTCACAACGAGATCAGGCACAAAGCTGTGATTGAAGTAATCAGTGCTGTCAACTTGGGCCAGTGGGTCCAGGCTCTTCAGCTCATCGATGACGGCGGCCTTCACCCCAGCGATGACATCCGCCTCGCGTTCGTGCGTGAGCGCGAATTCGACCGCCGTACGGGCTCTCAGTCCTGATGTCACATCATGCCCTTCCGCTGAAGCACGCCATGAATCTGAAACAGCTCAGACCTGCTCAGCAGCAGCTCTTCCTGTCGCCTATTCAACATTGCCAGCCAGAGCCGCTGTGCAACCAGCCGCACTATATCCGGATCCAGCTCGTGGTCAGCCAGCACTTCAGGATTCGCCTCAACCGCCGCCTTGACCTCCTTCTCGCTGGTGAGGTGTGCCCACTTGTTCTGACTAAAAGGGTGCCAGGTGACCCACATGAACTCGGTCTTCTTGTCAACACCGGCCGCAATGGCGGCAGCGGTAATACTATATGCGTTAGCCAAGAACTGTGGATACTCATCGGGCTGCTTGCCGACTACGGTGTAGTTTTTGACCTCGACAAGCAGAGGGCGGCGATTTTCTCCCAAGAAGTGCCCAGCGAGATCGTAGCGTTTGACCTCACCGTCAAGACGCGTCGCCGTCGTCTGTACCTGGTCGTCATAGACGGTAAAGTTGATGGTGACGTAGGTCGTACTTTCCAGCCATCGTTTTATCGTCAGGACACCCTCTTCGCCCTTTTTGTGCTCCGCCTCCGCCACCATTCGTCGATCGTAACCAAGCTGATGGGGCGCGCAACCGATCTCTCTCTACGAGATCCAAAGGTGACCGCACCGGCTGACGACTTCGGCAGAAGTTCACCCGAATGGCGCAGTGATGACGCCGTCGACGCCCAGCCCGTCAGCCGGGCATATCATGATGTTCACGCCGGATTCGTTGGCACTCTGCAACCCAGATGCTCTCGTCGTCACCGGTCCGATCAAACTCGCTGCGGGCAAATCGGTAGAAACCCACAGAGGGCGTCCAGATATCTTGCTGCACCACCAGTGCTGAAATTAGGCCACGACCTTCTGCTACTTCTCGTCTTGATGCAGAGCAATGCTTGAGACCTGTGGATCAGCCGGTGAAGGGCGTACCTTCCCGGTGATCGAGTAGCTGGTCTCAAACAAGCCGACGTTGGCGCGTCGGTTGGGAAGGCACGCCCATGCTCACCGTAGTCCCGGGCCCGGCATCCGACGACAACGACCGCCCGGCCACGGGCGAGACGTCGTTGATCGACCAGATCGTCCGCGACGGCGCTCGCCGGATGCTGGCCGAAGCCCTGCAAGCCGAGGTCAATGCCTATGTCGCCGCGTTCGCCGACGAGCGCGACGTCCACGGCCACCGACTGGTCGTGCGCAACGGCTACCACCAGCCGCGGGGGGTGCTCACCAGCGCCGGAGCGGTCGAGGTCACCGCGCCACGCGTCAATGACAAGCGGACCGACCCGGACACTGGCGAGCGGAAGCGGTTCGCCTCGGCGATCCTGCCCGCGTGGGCCCGCAAGACCCCGAAAATCACCGAGGTGCTGCCGCTGCTGTATCTGCACGGCCTGTCTTCGGGTGATTTCATACCCGCGTTGGGCCAGTTCCTCGGCAGCAGCAAGGGCTTGTCCGCAGCGGTGATCACGAAACTCACCGAGGAGTGGAAGACCGAGCAGCGTGTCTTCGCCGAGCGGGATCTGTCCGGTGTGGACTACGTCTACCTCTGGGCGGACGGCATCCACGTCAACATTCGCCTGGAAGAACACAAACTCTGCCTGCTGGTGATGATCGGAGTGCGCGCCGATGGCCGCAAGGAGTTGATTGCCCTGGCCGACGGATATCGGGAGTCGACCGAGTCGTGGGCAGACCTGCTGCGTGACTGCGCCCGGCGGGGCATGGTCGCGCCGGTGCTCGCGGCCGGCGACGGAGCGTTGGGGTTCTGGGGTGCGTTACGCGAAGTATTTCCCGCTACCCGGGAGCAAAGGTGCTGGTTCCACAAGATCGCCAATGTCCTGGCCGCCTTACCGAAGTCCGCGCATCCTGGTGCGAAGAAGGCGCTGGCCGAGATCTGGAACGCCGAGGACCGTCGGCACGCCCTGGAGGCGATCACCGCGTTCGATGCCGTCTACGGGGCGAAGTTTCCCAAGGCGGTCGCGAAGATCACCGACGATGTCGAGGTGTTGCTGGCGTTCTATGACTATCCGGCCGAGCACTGGATCCACCTACGCACCACGAATCCGATCGAGTCGACGTTCGCGACGGTGAGGCATCGCACGAAGGTGACCAAGGGGCCGGGCTCGCGGGCGGCCGGGTTGGCGATGGCGTTCAAGTTGATCGAGTCGGCCCAGGCTCGCTGGCGGGCGGTCAATGCGCCCCATCTGGTCGCGCTTGTCCGTGCTGGTGCCACGTTCGTCAACGGCGTCCTTGTTGAACGACCGGATGAGGAAGCCGCTTAAAGATCTTGATCCACAGTTCTTGACAATAGCTCCTTGATGCATCCGCCAAGACGTCAGGCATCAAGCCCCCGTAGTACGGCAGATCGACGTCATGTTCGGCCAGATGTTCGCTGAGCTGCTTGTACGTGACGAAGGCGGCCTGATCATTTTCGTGTCGTCGGACAGCTTCATGCAGCAGCGCAAGCGTCAGCCGGACCGCTGCTTCATACTCTCCATCACCCTTGTGCACGGAATCCCTCCTTGCGACAGATCGACGCCTGACGCCGCCGGGGGGCGTCCACCCCGTATGTCGATCGTCATCACGTGGGGCGTTACCAGGCTGGCCGGGCCACTCGTGTCAATCCATGACCACATCAGCGCCGGATTTGATCCGGCTCCGGCTATGCAGGACAGGTAGGCGTGTATCTACAGCGGGGCAACGCGAATTCGAAGTTCTAGTCCGTGCTACAGGTACCATGTATGACTGGACTTGATGCCAAAACCGATATCAGGACCCCGGTGCCCGCCGAAATAATCCCGCAGGTAGGATTGGGATTGAGCCCTAGAAGAACTACGTAATCCGGGCGACTGACATCGGAAGCCACGACATCAAACTGCGCTTCGTCGACGCTGACGTCTACGCCCTCTACTTCTCCAGTCAGTAAGCTCATCACTTCTGCTCGCGCTGCTGGAATGTTTTGAGCATAACCGGACGCAAGCTCAAGCGTGCAGTAACCTTGGCTATCGATCGTGACCGAATCCTTGGGTATTCGCTGCTGGGTGCAGGTCGGCCTTTTATCGTTATACATATAGGCGACGATGAGTTCGTCGATCCCCGGAGCCTGCCGACCCGGTGTCGTATTGGAGACCCGGATCGACACGGACACTGGTGCGGTCAGGGCGGCGTAGCCTGGCGGGCTACCGTCAATGCTCTCCTTCGGTGAGCCCAGCGAACCGACGTCATAGCTGACTGTGTAGGTGTAGCCACTGCTGTCCGCCGTACTGACTGAGCCTGCAAACGTCGGCGAACTTGTACTGTCGGGAGTCGTACTGGCCGCCGATGATTCGACGGTGGGTGTAAGTCGCATACTCGGTGTAATCGCCTCGTTGACCGTAGGCGGCGGACCAGCAGAGGGTCCGGGTGACGCCGTTCCGGTCTGGGACGAACACGAGCAAAGGCCCGGCACGGCAACCGCGGCCCACAGGACCAAAGCCATCCACACTCGGCGTCGTGTCATGCGAAGACCATCGACGCGGTTAAGCGGTTCGTTACCTGCGAGACCCACCGACGACGAGCGCATGACAGTCAGCGCTCCTCCGATTGAGCATTCCGATAGAGCGGTCTCAATCGTCGACATTGACTCCAGCACGCGGCTAATCAGTCACGGAAAGAAAATCTTGCTATAACTAGAACACCATCGATTTTCACGTATCGCAGAATCGACACCAGCAAGGTTGTCACAGTTGGGGTCGTTAAATAGAAACGTAAATCCGCGGTCGATGAATTGGGCAGGGTCCCCACTTTCGAGTCCGCTTAGTAGCGGAATATGATTAAGGTTATTGCCAAGCATGGGCAGCCCGAGAAAGAGGAAGAAAATGACGCCCATGACAGCCGAACAGGCGAGCGAACCAACGGCGATCTTCTCCCGACGAGAAAGCGACGGCTCCATTTGGCCGGCGCGCGCAAGACCAGCTATGCCCGCTGCTTGACCGAAAAATACCACTACCACGACACAGGCGGTAACCAGTACAACGACACGCACAACATTCTCTGCTGGCAGCAAAGGTAGATTAATCAGCTTGGCCCAGCCGAATACCATGCCGTCAAATGCTCCAGCACTAAGGATCGAACTAACGAGCAGAGCGACTTCAAGAGGAAGTCGCTGACCACCGAACTTCACGGACGCGCCCGTAACCCATGCGGCCAGTGCTCCGGAAAACAAAAACAAACTCGTCACTACGGCAGAGATTCCCCATGAACTGTGCAACAGCTTCATCCAGTCCAGGCTCAGGATGAATTTGAAAGCGAGCAGCAGCAACCAACCAATGATGTCGCTAATCAAGAAGACCAGCACGTGGTCGCGAATACTCTTCAGGTACGATTCGGCTCGTTTACTTTTGGTCAATTCGTTCACCGGCTCACTACTGCTCGGGCCTTACCGTAACGGCGCGAAGATGACATTACGCGCAAGCCTGACGTCCGAACCAAGCAGCGCAAGTTCCTCGTCAAGCTGGGTGTTGATGACCGGCTTAACCGTGCCATCGGATTAAGGACGCCCAAGCCGCCCAACTGGCCCGCTGAAGCGCGGAAGGCCGCCACTGCGTGGGTAGCACCCCGAGGTTCAAGGTCAGACTCAATTTCTCGCCGGGATTGTGCAACGTCCTCAGCCAATTGCATGTGATTTTGCGCAGCCACCGACCGCCAGTTCGGATCTGTGGAATCAACCGACATTACCCGACCATCGCGCGGTGGCAGGGCGGGCAAGCAGTGGCAGAACAAGCCAAACGGCAACCAAGCCGTAGTCACTCGCGCATCACCGACCCCTTCTGAGTTCGGCACATCGTTTCTACTAGTGGTCATGTCGCGCCAAGCTCGGACAATGTTTCGCCGTCAGGTCCGGGAGACCCGGCTGTCACGCTTCGGCGCAGTTCGATCTGTGCCGACAGCCGGACGCGCTCAAATATCCGATCGCAAACCTTCCCCGCGCCGTCGTAGGGTATGCGCGTCCGACCTGCAAGGAGAAGGTGCGATGTGACCGAAGGCTGGATCAACATTGACGGCACGAACAACGCCGTCCGACTGTCGCTGACGCAGGTCAGCTCGATGCGCGGGGTCGGCGTTGGCCAGCTGTACTTCACCTTCGAAGCTACCGCCCAGAGCGACGTCGCCATCGGCCTCCCCCTCTGGCTCGGCGGCGCGCTGCGCATCACCAGCCTCGGCGCAGCCGGCGGCCACCTCACGACGTTGGACGCCGGCCAGCAACCGGCCATCCTGCCTGATAAGGGGTACAGGACGATCACGCTGACGGCCGACCTCGATTACCGCCAGTTCCAGCTGATCGAGGAAGCCCGCGTCGACGGCGTGACGTTTGTACTGGATCTCAACGGCTACTGGCTGCGCGACGGCAACGCAGCGCCCTGCTCTGTCGGCTATCTCGAACACAAGGTCGGGCAAAGCGACTGGATAGCGCTCCTGGAGAACGTCGGCTACCGGCGCGTGCTGCTGGTGGAGTTCGACCGGCCGGACGCCCAAGCCTCACCTGCGCTTGCGGCGGCCTTCACTTACTTCGACCAAGCCGAGAAGCACTACCTCAATGGTGAGTGGCGGAACACGGTTGAGTCCCTGCGGCAAAGCCTGGCGGCACTGGTCGGCAAGAAGCCGGACGACGAGGACCAGGAGACCGACATCCTGACTGCGGTAAAGGACCTCCGCAAAGAGGCGAACAAGATGACCGTTGCCTACCAGCCACGGTATGAGATGGCACGTCGGACGCTGAAATATCTCTGCGACCTCGGGGCACATCCTGAAGTAGCCGAGACACGCAAGGTCCATGCTCACTCCGCTCTGTTTATGGTCGGCGGAGTCCTGCTGGGCTGGGACAGCCAGGCTTCGCGGCAGCCGGGATCGTAGTCGGCCTCCACCGGCTGTTTTGCAGAGCTGCCCAGCTCCTACCACCGCGGTCCCGCGCGAGTGGCAGTCTCGTCACTTCGTCTTTCGGCGCCGCGGTGACGGCTTGGTCGGCGCGGCATGGGCTGCTTCGAACGCCTCGATGACCCCACCGGGGATACGGCCTCGCTCGGCCACCTGGTGGCCGTTGCTCCGAGCCCAGTCACGAATGGCCTGGGTCTGTTCCTTGCTGCGGGCACCATCGCTGGTGGGAGCCGCGGTAGCAGGTGATCCGAGTCCACGCTTCACTCGGCCGCCGGTCCTGCGGGCAGCGGCGACAAAGTCAGCCAAGCTCTTGCGGAGACTGATGGCGTTGTCCTCGGTCAGGTCGATTTCATATTCGACGCCGTCCAGGCCGAACGTCACCGTGCTGATGTCGTTACTGGCCGTGCCGTCCAGGTCGTCAACGAGCTGGACGGTCGTCCTTTGAGCCATGAGGGTTGCCTACGTTTCTTCTACCGGCGCAGTGGTTCGGGATCTACTGTAACCCGGTTGACCGGCGATGATGCGGGTGGTGGGTGATCACGAGGTGTCTGGGGCGGACAGCGAGTAACGGCGTCTGTTGGTCAGGCCCCGGCACCGTACGACTCATACTCGTTTCTCGTGTTGATCATCTCCCGAAGCCTTGTGTCCGACGAATGGGGGTGTTCGAATACACCAACAGCGGCACCATCGATGCGCGGCGAGCCGCGCAGTTCGCGGAGAAGATCAAGGATGTCGGGCGGGTCGCGGATGATCTCGGCGAGCGGTTCTTCGAAGACCAGATACTCGTGGCCGGTTACGTGGTCGGTGTCGGCGGCGTGCGGGCTATTTCGAAACCAGGCACCGCCGAGCGGGGTCTCGCTGGTGGTCATCACCGTAAACACAGGCTCCTGCGGTGCAGGGTTCTGCTGCGTTGGTCTGGGCTGTCAACGACATTAGGTTCGCCGCGCCATGTCGCTACCACCTTCTTTGCCATGTCGGCCTGTCCGAACCCGGACAGCCCCGACAAGTGACCTCTCGGATCGCTGCCCTGCAGCTTGGCTACGACCAACTCGGTGAGCTGATTAGGAGCCGGCTGTCCACGTGCACGACCGCGACCACAACACTTCGATGTTTACCTACGTAACGTAACTGACACGAACGACCAAGTGGCCGCAATCCGGGAAGATACTAGGCCGTTCGGGTGACATTCTCCGAACATCGGCTACCTAGTGTAAGCAATCTTTGGCGCTTAGAGCTGCGACGACGTCCGCGCCGAGATCAATTTGGGTGGCCGCACGGCTTCCCGCGCGAAAACCGTGCGCCCGGGAAGTGTTACGCACCCAGAACCCGCTCCGATAGAGCGATTGAAAAGGCACCGACGCTTGCACGTGGCCACAGTTAAACCGCGCGCAAAGGATCCACGCGCGATCAGGTTTCGATCGAAGTTAATTAGGGATTTTCGAACACGGAGACCAGAGCGGTCAAATCCGCGATCTTCCACCACGCACCTCAGAGAGATTCATGATCGGCACAAAATTCGAAACTCAGCCAACGACCGGCAGTAGACGCAGGATTTGACCGGTATTCGACACGATGCCGACTGTTGACGTTACTTTTTTACATATCTCATAGTTCGGCTCGGTAGAGAACCATGCCCTTTCTGGAGAAAGTAGCCATGACTCACACCGCCAACAGACGCGACGGACTTCCATCCCAAGGAGCTGTGCTCGCCCCCGAACACTGGCCAAGCAGGACGTTGTCCATCGTGATCCCCGCGCTAAACGAGCGGATCAATATGCCAAAGGTCATGGCGACAATCCCCGGTGACGCGCTGGCCGCCGCGGGCTACCAGGTGGAGGTTATTGTTGTCGATAACGGCTCCACCGATGGCACCGGCGAGGTGGCAGCCGATCTGGGTGCAACCGTTGTGCTCCAGCCAACTCGCGGCTATGGTCACGCTTACCGCGCAGGCTTCGCCGCGAGCAGCGGCGACCTTGTCGCCACGGGCGATGCCGACTGTACCTATCCCTTCGATGCGCTCCCCGACATGTTGACGATATTTGCCAACAAGCAGCTACATTTTATGTCCACCAACCGCCTCGGCCAGCAGAACAGCCGTGCGATGAAGCCATCGCACGGCTTCGGAAACCGTGTGTTGACGCGAGCAAGTCGAAGTTTCTTCCGCGCACCGTTCCGCGACTCACAGTCCGGAATGTGGTTGTTCCGAAGGGAGATCTGGGCCGATCTTGATGTTCGTTCTGGCGGAATGTCGTTTTCTCAGGAAATCAAGAACGAAGCCTACCTGAAGGGCTTGCGATGCGCCGAGATTCCGATCGAGTACCGCGTGCGCGGAGGTGACGTGAAACTCAATGCGGTGAAAGACGGCCTGCTCAACCTCAGCCAACTCGTCGGGCACCGGTTACGCGCGCGCCGCCGGCCAGTCACCGGCCAGGAGATCTACAGATCTCACGCAGCAGAGATCTCCTGGGAGTCCGCGTTCGACGACGGTACGGGTTGACTGAGATGCCCCAACCAGCTCCCCTTGTTCGCTCGTCCGAGGACAGCCATGCGAAGCCCGACCGGGCAGCCCAACCGTTGTCGGACCGAGAAGCGCCTCGACCGCGCGTTCGGCGAGCCAGTACGTTGTGGTGGCTCGTTTCGGTCGGTGTTCTGGCTGTCGTGACCGCGGCGCTGGCGGTGTGGTCGCCCGCGATGCAGAAGTTCCTGCGTGATTCCTTTACCGAACTGCCGACCTCGTACACCGAGCTGTCCTTCGTCGGGGACCCGACCGTGGCTGCCGGGCCAGGGAGTCCGACCGTCTCGGCCAAGGTGACGATTACCCGGCACGGCACCGGAAACGCTGTTGACGAGCGCGTACTGGCGACGCTGTCCGCGACGGGCCAGCCGGACCGAGCACATACCACCGTTGTGCTCGTCTCCATCGAGTCACCAACCACTGTGGACATATCGCAGCCGTTGCCAGCCGGGACCGGACCGGTAACCCTCACCGTGTCACTCGCGGGCACCGTCGAGAGTGTGCACTACAAGCTCTCTCCGATTCCGACAGCGGGAAAGACACCATGACCGGTACGTCACCGATCGTCGTGGTCACCACCAGCTGGGACGACGGACACGAACTCGACTCCCGACTGGCCGCGCTATTGCGCGACCACGCAATCCCGGCCACCTTCTACGTCGCCACCAGGAACGTCGAGATGGACCCGGCCCGGCGACTCACCCCATCAGCGCTGCGAGAACTCGGCGAGGACTTCGAGATCGGTGGCCACACCTTGCACCACCTTCCGCTGACCAGCCTTGCCGACGACGATGCGCGCGAGGAGATGCGCGCCGGCAGAGCGGAGTTGGAGGACATCACCGGCCGGCAGGTCACCAGTTTCTGTTATCCGATGGGCGCCTACCGATCCGTGCACACCCAGCTGGCCGGCGAGGTCGGCTTCACCGTGGCCCGCACCGTTGAGCGCGGCAGGCTCGACATGAACACCCCACTGGAAATGGCGACCACGGTGAACGCCTACGCGCACCTCGTCGACGGCCCGCAGGTCCTCCGGCTGGCCGCCGGGCATCCCGTCAAGGCAGCGCGTTACTTCCGCAACTGGGATGAGCTGGCGATGCGTTGGTTCGACCGATGCCTGACGCGAGGTGGCGTCTACCACCTGTGGGGACACAGTTGGGAAATCGACGACCGCGGCGACTGGGACCGGCTGACGAGGGTGCTCCGTTACATCGCCGGTCGACCGGGCGTCCGGTACGCCAGTAACGGCAGCGTGCCCGAGCGGACGGAGGTGGCCTGATGTCCCTTGCACCCGTCATCCAGATCACTCCGTACTACCCACCGCATCTGGGCGGTATGGAGAAGGTGGTCGGTGAATTGGCGTTACGCCAGCGAGCCGTTCGACCGGTCACCGTGCTGACCACCGCCATCGGTGGCCGGGCTGGGCGCACCGTTGAGGACGGTGTCGTGGTGTCCCGGCAACGGGCCGTCGAGGTCGCGCACACTGCGGTGGCCCCGGGCATCCTGACCGCGCTGCTGCGGACACCGCGCGGCGCCATGTGGCATCTTCATGCCGCCCATGCCGTCGTGCCGGAGCAGGTGGCGTTGGCGGCGCTCATCCGGCGACAGCGCTTCGTGGTGCACTTCCACCTCGACGTCGACTCCTCGGGACGCCTCGGCTGGCTGCTGCCGCGCTACAAACAGCTGGTGTTCGGCGCGGTGCTGAGGGCGGCGGCCGGCGTGATCGTACTGACCGAAGCGCAGGCCCGGTTCGTCGAGTCCACCTATCGCGTGCCGGCCACACGGACATTCGTCGTGCCCAACGGCGTCGCCGACGAGTACTTCCTGCCGGTTCGCCCACGGTCGGTGGGCCCGTTGCGGTTGCTGTTCGTCGGGAGGCTCAGCCAGCAGAAGAACGTGGCCCGGCTGCTACACGCGCTGGCCAAGGTGCAGTTTCCGATCGTGCTCGACGTGGTCGGCGACGGAGAACTGCGGTCGGAGCTGAACGACCTGGCCCGGCGGCTCGGGCTGACCGGAGTCACCTTCCACGGCCGGTGTGACGGCACCGAACTGGCAGCACGCTACCGCGCCGCAGACGCGTTCGTCCTGCCGTCGAACAAGGAGGGAATGCCTCTTGCCGCGCTTGAGGCCATGGCGGCGGGCCTACCGGTGGTCGCCACCCGTGTGCCCGGCAATGAAGAGCTACTGGCCGGGGTCGGGTTGCTGGTCGAGCCAGAGCCCGCGGCCCTCGCCGACGCGCTCGACCTCGTCGCCACGGATGAGGACCTCCGCAGCCGGTTGGCCGCTGATAGTGCCAAGACGGCGCGGCACTACACCTGGGCGGTAGTCGCCGAACAGGTCGCACATGTCTACCGCGAAGTGCTGTCGTGACCACCACGGCCGCCCGCCCGGCGCACGCTAGGCCGAGCAGGGCGCTGTCCCGCCGAATGCTGCTGGTACTCGGCACGGTGCTCGCCTGCACAATCGAACTCACGCCCTGGCGACCAGCAGCACTCGCGATGGTGGCTGGCGTGTGGTTGGTGTTGGTCGCGCCGACGGTGCTGCTGCGCCGACTGCTGCGTCCCATACTGCCGGGTCGAGATGTCGGCTGGATGGTGGCCGGCGGTTGCGCGGTGATCACGTCGATTGTCGTGGCGTTGTTGGTGAATACGCTGCTGCCGCTGCTCGGCCTCGACCGGCCGCTGAGCACACCGTCGTTGGCGATCGCCTCGGCGGTCGCCGTATTTGGTCTCGCCGCCGTCGACCGATGGCAGACTGGGTCAACCGAGCCCGTGCGGATGCCCTCGTTCGACGTACCCACCGGGATCGTGCCCGTAGCGCTGCTCGGCAGCGCCTGCCTGGTGTGCGCGATCGCCGGCGCAATACGACTGAACAATGGTTTCGGTTCGACAGGCAGTCTGGTGGACCTGCTGTTGATCGCCGCACTGCTGGGTCTGGTGCTGGTGCGGCACCGGACCTACGGTGGCGCAGTCACCGCTCTGGCGATCTACTGTGCCGCGGCCGCGCTGCTGCTCCTGACCTCACTGCGGGGTTGGTACATCACCGGCCACGACATCCAACGCGAGTACCTGGTGTTCGAGCTCACCAACTCGCTACAGCGCTGGAACATCTCGGCGTTCCAGGATCCGTATAACGCTTGCCTAAGCATCACGCTGCTGCCGACCTCGTTGACTCGACTCACTGGCGTCTCTGGGTTGTACGTGTTCAAGGTCATGTTTCCGTTGTTGTTCGCGGTGACGCCGGTGCTCGTCTACCGGGCCGGGCGCAACGTCGCCGCTAAACCGGTTGCCTTGCTTGGCGCGATCTATTTCTTGGCGTTCCCCACATTCTTCACCGACATGACATTCATAGGACGACAGGAGATCGCCTTCCTCCTACTCGGCTGTGCGGTCCTGGTGGTGAGCGAGCGGGACGGGCCCGTCGTCGGCCGACGGATCCTCTTCGTTGGCCTGCTGTGCGGCATCGTGCTGTCGCACTACTCGACCACGTATGTGCTGATCGGCGTGCTGGCCATCGGCAAACTCGTCGGCCACCTGCTCCGATTGGCCCGTCCTGTGCGTCGGCGCCTCGATGATCGGGTGCCACGGACTGCCAGCGGGGCGCCGTTGCTGACTTGGTGGATGGTGGGTGCCATCGTGCTGGCCGCGTTCCTGTGGACCGGGCCAGCTACCGACACTGCGCAGCAGGTGGAGATTACTACCGTGGGCGCCGCGCAGGACATTTTCAATCCCGGTGTTCAGCAAGGTTCCTCGGACACCGCGTACAGCCTCTTCTCCGATCAGCGGGTGACGCCCGCTGATCGGCTGCGTGCTTACGCCTCGTCCACTGCCACCCAAGCACACGCGGGTCAAGCCAACGGTGAATACGAGCCGCAGTCGGTGATCGACAAGTACCCGGTTACCGTTGCTCCTGAACAAAACCTGCCGCTGACCGGTGTCGGACGGATGCTGAGCGCACTGGGCATCCCGGTGCCCACGATGAACAACCTGGTGCGCACCGTGTTCGCCGATGCGCTGCAGCTGCTGCTCATCCTGGGACTGCTCGGCACACTACTAGGTAAGAGAACCGGCTTCCGACCTAGCTACGACGTGTTTGTGCTGTCCATCGGTGGCCTCGCAGTGATCGCGTTGGAAACGCTGCTGCCACAACTGTCCGTGGACTACAGCGTGCTGCGCACCTTCCAGCAGGGACTGCTGGTGTTCGCGCCGTTCGTCGCCGTAGCGTCGACGTGGATCTTCCGCTGGCTCGGCCGCTGGCAGCTGCCAGCGGCCGCCACGCTCGCGCTGCTGTTCTTCCTGGACATCACCGGCGTACTGCCGACGCTCGTCGGCGGATATCCCGCCCAGCTGCAACTCGCCAACTCCGGTCAGTACTACGACATCTACTACGTACATCCGCAGGAGCGCACCGCGATCCTCTGGTTGGAGGCACGTTCCTCGCAGGACGCCCGCGACAACGTCCAGTCCGAGGTGCAGACCGACCGGTATACGTTCAGCCGCTTGCAGACTCTGATCAGCGGTCGGGCCGAAGACGACATCTACCCCACCCTGGTTCGGTCGAATTCCTATGTATTCCTGGGTTTCACCACAGTCACCAAGGACCAGGCGACTCTCTTCTACGGGGGCGATCTGGTGAGCTACCGGTATCCGGTGGGATTCCTCGACAGCACGAAGAACAAGATCTACAGCAGCGACGGTGCGAGCGTGTACCGATGAACGGAGACCACAGTATGCGTGTGTTGCTGGTGACGCATTACTTCCCGCCACATGTCGGCGGAATCGAGAACGTCGCATGGCAACAAGCCCGTCATCTGACCGAACTCGGCGTCGAGGTGACCGTGCTGACCAGCGGCAGTGAAACGGCGGATCACGGTTGCGACGACCGGATCCGGGTTGTCCGGGTGCCGGCCTACAACGGCCTGGAACGCCGAACCGGCATACCGTTTCCGGTTTTCGGCCCCCAGCTGTGGACAGCCGCGCGACGCTGGGCGACGTGGGCCGACGTGGTGCATGTCCATGACTGCCTCTACCTGTCCTCCTGGGCGGCCGCTCGGGCAGCGGCGCGCACGGCAACGCCGCTGGTGATGACCCAGCACATCGCGGTCGTCGACCACCCGATCGCGGTGGTCGGCGCGGCACAACGAATGGTCTACGCCCTCGCCGGTCGTCGCCTGCTGGCGCAGAGTCGCCATACGGCCGTGGTCAACGGCGCCGTTGCCGATTTCGCTCGCGCGCTTGGCGCGCGACCGGAAACCGTCCGGCTGATGCCCAACGGCGTGGACACCGAACTGTTCCGGCCGCCCACCGATGTGACGGAGCGGGAGGCGATCCGGGTGCGGTTCGGCCTGCCGGCCGCAGGTGTCCTCGTGTTGTTCGTCGGCAGGCCGGTGCCGAAGAAGGGGTATCGGGTCCTGCTCGAAGCCAGGCACCCCGACTATCACCTGGTATTCGCGGGTGAGCGACCGTCGGATGCCGAGGACGGGCTCGGTGTGCTGCACCTCGGGCCATTGCGGCCGGCTCAGCTCGCTGAGGTCTACCGCGCCTGCGACGTCTTCGCATTGCCATCCACTGCCGAAGGCTTTCCGTTGACCGTGCAGGAAGCCATGGCATCCGGTCTGCCGGTGGTGACCACCAACGATCCCGGTTATGCCAGCTACGGATTCGACCCGTCCGGAATCGCGCTGGTGCCCCGCGGTTCCGCCACACTGCGGGCGACCTTGCTCGGCCTGGCGAGCGATGTCGACAAACGGCGATCGATGGGCGCCTACTCGGCACGTTACGCCACCGACATGTTTTCCTGGCCGAAGCACGCGGAGACGCTTGCCGCGCTGTACCGGGACGTGACGAGCGGACGCCCGTCCACGGTCGACGATGGTCAGCCGGCTTCGTGATGACGCAGACGCTGATCGGCAGACGCGTCCCCGCGATGCGGGCACCGCTCGCGGGGCTTCGCCGCGACGCACTGGTACGCAACTCTTTCTTCCTCCTGCTCACAACCGGGGTGTCCGCAGCCGCCGGATTCGTCTTCTGGATCGAGGTTGCCCGGCTGTACTCGGTGACCGATGTCGGCCGCGCGACCTCACTGCTGTCGGCAGTCACCCTGCTGTGCTACTTCAGCCAGTTCGGCCTGAGCTCCAGCCTGGTCCGCTACCTGCCGACCAGCTCGAAGCGCGCTGAGCACGTCAGCTCGGCACTCACCCTGGTCGCGGTGACGGGTGTACTGGTGGCACTCGGGTTCGCCGCGCTCCTCCCGGTCGTCGCGCCGAAACTGTCATTCGTGACCGGCACGTGGACGCACATCGCGATGTTCGCGATCCTCACCATGTGCGCGGCACAGAACCTGTTGACCGACGCCGTGTTCGTGGCGTTGCGGGCCGCCAGGTACAACCTGCTCATCGACGGGGCGCTGATGGGCGCGGCCAAGCTGGTTCTGCCGTTGC
>DATATE010000210.1:0-9071 GCA_036268955.1 Pseudonocardiaceae bacterium | reverse complement strand
CCCGGAACTGCCCAAAACCCGATCCGGGAAGATCATGCGCCGCCTGCTGCGCGACATCGCCGAGAACCGAGACCTCGGCGATGTCACCACCCTGCTCGACCCCAGCGTCACCGACGCCATCCGCGACCGCATGAGCACCGGCAGCCCCGCCGGCGACGAGGCGTGACGAGCGCTGCCCGCGTTCTGTGATGGAACCCGAACCCGGAAAGGAGTTTGACCGGTAGGCCCCGCGGAAATTCTCGGTGCATGAGACGCGCCGCCGCCGGCGCCGGGCCGGCGGTACGTCCCGGTTCTGCTTCTCGAGCCGGCGCCTTCCGCACCGACATCCAGGGCCTGCGGGCACTGGCCATTGCGATGGTGGTGTGTTTCCACCTGTGGCCGACCAGGCTGTCCGGCGGATTCGTCGGGGTCGACGTGTTCTTCGTCGTCTCCGGTTTCCTCATCACCTCGCACCTGCTGCGGTCGCAGCCCACGACGAGCCGCGACCTCGCCTCCTTCTGGGTGCGTCGGATCCGGCGGTTGCTGCCTGCCGCGCTGACGGTCATCGTCACAGTGCTGCTGGCGACGTGGGCGTTCGCGCCGGTGCCGCAGTGGCGAAAGACCGGGATCCAAGCGGTTTCCTCGGCCGTCTACCTGCAGAACTGGCAGTTGGCACCCGGGTCGTCGATCCACGGCGATCCGCACCCGACCGCACTGCAGCACTACTGGTCGCTGTCGGTGGAGGAGCAGTTCTACCTCGTCTGGCCGATCCTGATCCTGCTGTGCGTGCGGTACGGGCGTCGGCGCGGAGTGTCGCCGCTACCGGCGGTGCGCCTGGCGATCGGCACGCTCGCGATCGCGTCGATCGCCTTCTCGGTCTGGTTCACGCGGAATCACCCGGCCCCGGCGTACTTCGTCACGCCGACCCGGATGTGGGAACTCGCCGCAGGCGGCCTCACCGCGGCCCTGGTGCCCGCGCTGCTCGAGCGGATTCCCGAGCGCTCCTTGGCTTTCCTGCGCATCGCCGCGGTCTGGGTCGGGTTCGCAGCGATCGCATTCGCGGCCCGGAACTACCACGCCGGCCACACCCCGGTTCCGGAGTCGACGGTCCCGGTGATCGGCGCCGCGCTGATCATCGCCGCGGACCGGCCCGTCGGGTTCACCCCGAACGCCCTGCTGCGGGCGCGGCCGGTGCAGTACCTCGGCGACATCTCGTACTCGATGTACCTGTGGCACTGGCCCTTGATCGTGCTCGTGCCGATGGCCACCGGTCAGCAACTCGGCAACTGGAGCAGCCTCGGCGTCGTCGCGGGTGCCCTGGTGCTGGCCGGACTGACGAAGCGTCAGATCGAGGACCGCTTCCGCCACAGCCGGCAGCGTCGCTCGCTGATCATCCCGTGTCGGTGGGCCGTCGCGGGCATGGCGGGCGTCGCGCTGCTGGGCGGCTTGGAGATCGTCGGCGCGGCAGCGGTGGGCAACACCGCCAACGCTCAGGTCGCCCACGTCCGGGTCGTGAGCCAGCGCTAGCGGGCCGGCTTTTGCCGTCGTGATGGCGTAAGCTCTGCGGAAATCTGGTTACCCACGGGTAATACGTAGGGGGAGCAGTGACCGCGACCTTCTCGCACACTTCCACTTCCGTCGCCGAGCTCAGCGCCGCCGAGGCGCAGCGCCTCGTTGCCCGGCTGCGCGACTCGCACGCGACCGGACGGACGCAGTCCTACGAATGGCGGCGCGCGCAGCTCGAGGGCATCGTCCGCATGGTCACCGAGCGTGAGGCCGAACTGGCCACCGCGCTGGCCTCCGACCTCGGTCGCACGCCGCACGAGACGTGGTTCGGCGACATCGCCTCGACCGTCGGTGAGGCCGAGTACGCGATCAAGCACCTGAAGAAGTGGATGAAGCCGACGCGCACCGGGGTGCCGCTGGCGCTGCTCGGCGGCAAGGCCGCCTACCACTACGAGCCGCTGGGCACCGTGCTGATCATCGGCCCCTGGAACTACCCGTTCTATCTGACCCTGGGTCCGATGATCGGGGCGATCGCCGCCGGCAACGCGCTGGTCGTGAAGCCGTCGGAACACGCGCCGGCCGCGTCCGCGACGCTGGCCCGGCTGATCCCGGAATACCTCGACCGCGACGCGATCGCGGTCGTCGAGGGCGACGCGGTGGCCACCAACCGGCTCATCGAGGCCCGGATGGACCACGTGTTCTTCACCGGCGGCACCGAGATCGGCCGCAAGATCGCCGAGGCCTGCGCGCCACTGCTCACCCCGTGCACGCTCGAACTCGGCGGCAAGAGCCCGGTGATCGTGACCCGCAACGCCGACCTCGAGGTCGCGGCTCGGCGCATCGCCTTCGGCAAGCTGCTGAACTCCGGCCAGACCTGCGTTGCCCCGGACTACCTGCTGGTCGAACGCGAGATCCGCGAGGAGTTCTCGAAGCTGCTGCTGGCGACGATCACCGAGTTCCGCTCCGGCGAGCCGGCCACGCAGCGCATCGTCAACGGCAGGCAGTTCGCCCGGCTCAAGGGCCTGCTCGACGGGCAGAACGTGTTGGCCGGCGGGACAGAGAGCCCCGACGCCACCGCGCTGGAGCCGACGGTCGTGCTCAATCCTGACTCCACGTCAGATCTGATGCGCAACGAGATCTTCGGCCCGATCCTGCCGATCATCGACGTCGACTCCCTCGACGACGCGATCAAGCGCGTCAACGCGGGGGAGAAGCCGCTGGCGGCCTACATCTTCAGCAACGACAAGGCTGAGCAGCAGCGTGTGTTCACCGAGATTCCGTCCGGTGGGGCGGTGGCCAACCACATCGCGATGCACGTGCTCGCGCCGCAGTTGCCCTTCGGCGGCGTCGGCGCCAGCGGCACCGGTGCCTACCACGGCAAGTGGGGCTACGAGGCGTTCAGTCACCGCAAGGCGACGCTGATCATGCGTACTCGCCCCGACCTGAAGATGATCTACCCGCCGTACTCGGCGCTGGACAAGAAGATCCTGCGCAAGCTCACCTAGCTGTACTGGCCAGGTCGGCCAGGGAGCACAGACGAAACGCGTGGGGCGCGACTCTTCGGGAGTCGCGCCCCACCGTTTTCGCCTCTGCTCAGCAGTCGTCGCGTCAGTCGGTCCCGGCGACGATCGCGAGGCCCGGCCGCGAGTTCGCACCGATGTTCACCGGGGCGTCGACCAGGACGTGCAGGGCCATGGAGGCCAGCGTGCGGCCCAGGACCTCGGAGTCGAGCCTCGTCTGGAACTCGGTGGCGGACTGGATCAGCGCGATCGCGCCCTGACACATCGTTCGGGCTTGCTCGGCCGTCAGGCCGGGGCGCAACTGGCGCAGGACGTGCACCCATTCCTCGGTGTAAATCCTTTGCAGGTAACGCAATCGGTGCCGGTCGGCCTCGGGCAGGCTGCGGAACTCGGTCCGCCACGTCTGGATGTTTGCCGTCTGGTGCAGCACGAACTCGACGTGGTTGTCGACGATCGCGCGCAGGGCGGTGGTCGGGTCGGTGATCGACCGGACCAGGTCGACGACGTTCTCCAGGTGCGTGCTGATCGCCTCGTCTAGGACGGCGATCAGCAGCGCCTCCTTGCTCGGGTAGTGCCGGTAGAACGCGGGACCGGTCAGGCCGAGCTCGCCACTGATGTCGTTGATGCCCACCGCGTGGTAGCCGCGTTGGGAGAACAACCGGGCCGCGGCCGTCATCAACTCGCGTTGGCGCGGCGTGCGGGCGCCGTCCTTCGGCTGAACTGCCATCAGCGCCCCCAGATCCTTACCGGTGGTGACTTAGCACTAACAAACCTGCGTAACATCCGCCTGTCGTGCCGTGTCGGTGAGCTTGACAGTACGGCCCACTGTTGTCAACAAAGCGTCTGACCTGCAGTGATGTCCAAATTACCAGGGCCTTCGCACATTCCCGGCAGACCCGCAGTGTGATTCTGTTGACATCGAGGGTTAATGGCGATTAGCGTCGGTTCATCCTCATCTGGCCTCGGGGCAGCGGCTCCGACGACTCGGCAGGTTGAGGCGTGCAACCGGGCCCCGAAGGCGGGCCTGTTGGAGGGCAGGCGACATGTCAACTGCAGCGAAGCGCCGTCGGCTGGTCACAGCCGTCGCGGCGTCAATTACGGCCTTGGCGATGCTGGCCGGCTGTGGCGGGTCCCGGGTCGCGTCGAGCGACACGGCTAACCAGACCGGTAGTTCCACCGGCAGCACCAGCGACACCTCGGCGAGTACCCCGACCGGCGGTGGCGCGCCGACCGGTACCGAAAGCACCTCGGCCGGCACCAGTGCCGGCAACGCCGCGTCCACGACCACCGCCGCCACCGGCGGCGGGGCAGCGACCACGACCACCACCGCGAACGCCCCGGCCGGCGGCGGTTCCGCCGCCGCGGTGAATGCTCCGGCCGCCGCGGCGAATGTCGCCGCCGGCAGCAAGGGCGCCACAGCCGGTGGTGTCGTCAAGGCTGCGGCGAAGAAGGGCAAGGGCGCCCCGGCGGCCCCTGCGAGTAAGAGCGGCGCGGCGGTCACCACGTCCGATTCGGGCCTGTCCGGCGCCGCGGCCGCGATCGCCGCGACGGTGAAGTCGCAGCAGATATTCGGTGGCAACACCCCCTGCAAGGCAGCGACCGGAACCCCGGTCAACATCGGCAACGTGAGCACGCTGTCCGGTGTGCTGGGCCAGTTGTTCGCACCGGTGGTGCCCTCGCTCAAGACCTTCGTGGCCGCGCAGAACGCCTGCGGCGGGCTGAACGGTCACCCGATCAAGCTGTTCGTCGAGGACGACCAGGACGACCCGTCGACCGCGGTCAGCAAGATCAACGACGAGATCAAGAACGACCACGTCCTGGCGTTCGTCGGGAACATCCAGGTGCTCACCGACGACGCGATCGTCACCACGATCAAGCGCGCGGGCGTCCCGGTGATCGGTAGCGACATCACCAACAACACCTGGTACACCAGCCCGCTGTTGTTCCCCCAGGGCCCCGGTGGCGAGGCCATCGGCTACGGCTACACGGTGGCGGCCAAGGACTACTTCCACAAGCAGAAGGTGGGAGACGTCTGGTGCCTCGAGGTGCCGCAGGCCTGCGCGCAGATCGATGCCTCGCTCAAGGAGATCGGCCCGAAGGTCGGCGTCGACGTAGTCAAGACCACCCAGGTCTCGATCACGTCGCCGAGCTACACCACGCAGTGCCTGGACTTCAAGAACGCCGGTGTCGAGGTGCTCGCGATGACCTTCGACGCGGCGAGTCAGAACCGGCTGGTCAAGAGCTGCGACCAGGTCGGTTACAAGCCGAACTACACCGCGTACCCGCTGGGTGTGGGCAACCAGGTGCAGTTCTTCGGCAACCCGTCGCTGGGCAACACCTACGTCCCGCTGAACACCTTCCCGTGGATGGCCTCGGACACCCCGGCCGAGAAGTACTACCTGGCCTCGGTCAAGAAGTACAACCCCGGCTTCATCACCGGTGACGCAGCCAGCCTCGGCTGGACGGCCGGTGCCCTGCTGGTGGCGGCGAGCACCAACCTGTCGGCCAACCCGACAACCGCCGAACTGCTCAACAACCTCTACACCTTCAAGGGACAGTCCTTCACCACCCTGGGTGGGCTGACCCCCGCTCCGCTGAGCTACAGCGCGACCGGCAACCCGAAGATCCCGTACTGCCTGTTCTCGGCCGTGTCCAACAAGGCCAACACCGACTGGGGAACCTCGGACTCGACGGCGAAGTGCACCGACATCATCGCCTCGAACGACCCGCAGAAGCACTGACCCAGCCCACGCAGTGAGTTCCCCGTCGGGCCGCACCCGTGGCCCGACGGGGGACCTCCCGGCCGAACCTCGAGGCCCCCGACACGAATCGACCCGGAGTCGTTCATGGACAAGTTGAACCTCGTCAAGAAGCAGTGGGACCGTTTGGCGGCGTTGTCCCTCACCGTCGTCGGCGCGATCATGTTGATCTCGGGCTGGGTCGGAGTCAGCGGCACCAATGTGCTGTCCGAACAAGCCCCCTACATCGTCTCCGGTGGCATCGGCGGCATCTTCCTGCTCGGCATCGGCGCCACGCTGTGGATCTCCGCCGACCTGCGCGACGAGTGGCGCAAGCTGGACCGCATCGAGAAGGCCCTGGGCGACGGCGTCCTGCGTTGGGACGACGGCCTGACCGACGGCGCCGCCCTCGAGATGGTCACCCCGGCCGTCAACGGCACCCGGGCGCGGGCTGCCGCCTCGGCCGATGCCTGAGCACCAGTCCGGACGTCGAGCGGGCGTTCGGCAACACTCGCGCACTACGGGTCCGGGCGGCGCGCTGACCGCCGGCGCACCGTGGGGCCCACAGATCCTGCTGAGCTGGGCAGTGCTGACCCTGGTCGGCGCGGTCGTGCTCATCGTCTGCTGGTACTCCGTCAGCGGCGACTACACCTTCGACGACCAGAAAACCTCGCTGAACCTGGCGATTCTGGCTGTCGTGCCGGCCAATTTGGCCGGGGCCGCATTGTTGATCACCGGCCGGCGGGCCGTCGGGATGCGGCGCACGAGGCTGCTCTGCGACATGCCCCAGCGGACCCGCCGCACCTCGGCGAGCACCGCGGACCGGGACCTGCCGGTCGCGATCGCCGTGCTGATCGGCGGTTCCGGGCTCACCCACTACCACCGGATGGGCTGCCAGATGGCGCTGGGCCGTGACTGGCCCGAGGCCCCGCGGCACACCCACGAACAGGAAGGTCGCCGACCCTGCGGGGTGTGCAGACCATGAATACTTTCTTCAACTTCCTCGTCCCGGGCATCTCGGACGGCTCGGTCTACGCGCTCTGCGCGCTCGGCATGGTGCTGACCTACAAGACCTCGGGCGTGTTCAACTTCGCCTACGGCGCACATGCCGCGGTCGGCGCCTACATGTTCTACGAGTTCCACGACCTGCCCAGCCGCCCGTGGCTCAAGCACATCCTGCCCTCGGCGTTGCAGGGGCCGTACCCATGGCCGGTGGCGTTCCTGCTCGGGCTGCTGCTCGTCGGCGTGATCGGCGGATTGCTGCTGGAGCGCCTGGCCGCCCTGCTCGCAGCGGCACCGACGGTGATGATCGTGGTAGCCACGGTCGGCCTGTTGGTCATGCTGCAGGGCCTGATGACCGCGATCTACGGCGCGGCCGACCTGCGCACCCGGGACTACTTGCCGACGAGTGGATTCACGCTCGGGGAGATCAACGTCTCCTACGGCGACGTCATGGTCACGGTGTTCTGCCTGATCTCGGCCTTCGCGTTGTTCGCATTCTTCGGCCGGACCCGACTGGGCAAGGCGACCACCGCTGTGGTGGACGACCCGAACCTGCTCTCGCTGCAGAAGATGAGCCCGACCGCGGTGCGCCGGTTGTCCTGGGTGCTGGGGTCCTCGTTCGCCACGATCGCCGGCATGCTGTTGGCGCCCAAGCTCGGTGTCTCGGTCAATACGCTCGTGCTCATCGTGATCGCGGCCTACGGCGCCGCGGCGATCGGGCTGTTCGAGAACCTGCCGCTGACCGTGGGCGGCGCCTTCGTGATCGGCGTGCTGATCAACTATCTGCCGACGGTGGTCAACCACATCGAACACCCGCTGTTCGGTCGCCAGAACCTGACGTTCGAGCAACTGCCGCGCAACATCCCTTTCGTGGTCTTGTTGATCGTGTTCCTCGTGGTCCCGGCGCGGAAGTTGACCGAGCGTGGCGTCCGCAACGCTCGCAAGTTCAAGCCCCCGAAGCAATTCCCGCAGGCGGTGACCGCAGCCGGTCTCGGGCTGCTGCTGTTCGGCGCGATCATGGTTCCGTACATCGCGAACTCGGCGAAGATCACCCAGTACTCGGCCGGTCTCGGGTACATGATCATCTTCCTGTCCCTGGGAATGCTGATCTGGATGTCCGGGCAGATCTCCTTGTGCCACATGGGTTTCGCGGCACTGGGCGCGACCACCATGGGCCACCTGATGACCACCGGGATCACCCAGCACCTGCACCTGGGCCGCATGTATCCGCCGTGGATCGTCAGCCTTTTGCTGGCCGGCCTGGCCGCCGTTCCGTTCGGGGCGATCGTGGCCATCCCGGCGATCCGCCTGGCCGGGATCTACGTCGCGGTGGCGACGTTCGGGTTCGGCATCGTGCTGCAGTACCTCGTCTACCCGATGTGGTGCTTCTTCGGGATCCCGCCGCTGGTGCCGATCCCGCGGCCGGGCGACGACTTCACGTTGTTCCGCACCGGCCAGAAGGGCCACAACCCCGGCATCTTCGGCATGGATTTCGTCTCCGACCAGCGCTACTACTACCTGTGCCTGGCCGTCACTGTAGTGATGGCGACCGTGGTGCTGCTGGTCCGTCGATCCCGACTGGGTCAGTTGCTGCGGGCGCTGGCCGACTCCCCGGTCGCGGTCGAGGCGCACGGCGCGAACGCCACGGTCATGCGGGTGTTCATCTTCTGCCTGGCCGCGTTCATGGCAGGTATTGGTGGCGCGATGCTCTCCGGCGTTCCGGAGCAGGCCAGTGGTACGCCGGGCGGCATCTACGACTACACGTTCTCGCTGATCATCGTCGCGGTGCTCGGCTTCTGCGGACGTCGTCCGATCCTGTCCCCGCTGCTGGCTGCGTTGGTGTTCGAGGTCTCGAAGGTCTATCCGCCCTTCGACAAGGAGAACTTCGTCAAGTACGAGGGCGTCATGTTCGGCGCCGCCGCGATTCTGGTGGCGATCTGGCCCGCGTTGAACTTCCGCAATCCCTTCGGCCGACGCGGGATCGAACGCGACGAAGGCGCCAGTCCCGTGCGCGATCGCTGGGGTGAGATGCCGGTCCGTCCGGTCACGGTCCGGGTTCCGGAGCTCGAGGGCGGCGCCCTGATCCGAACTGGAGGTGGCTCATGACTGTTGATCTGGACGTCAAGGACGTCACCGTCCGGTTCGGCGGCATCGTCGCGGTCAATGACGCCACCGTCTATGCGAGGGGTGGTGAGATCACCGGTCTGATCGGGCCGAACGGTGCGGGCAAGACCACGTTCTTCAACGCCTGCTCGGGACGTAACCGGCCGGAGTCCGGCTCGATCGTGCTCGGCGGGGAACACCTGGACGGGCACGGGGCGGCCAA
>DATATE010000209.1:0-37661 GCA_036268955.1 Pseudonocardiaceae bacterium | reverse complement strand
GTGGCGTGGACTGATCTTGGTCGACAGCCCTCCTACCGGAGGCTTCATCTCGTTGTCACGCCGACACTCCGACAAACATCAACTCGTGATCCACATCCCTTGTCCACCAACACTTCCCGACCAGGTTGAAAACGGCTCAGTCAGCTCGTGATAAACCATGCGCCATGCGGCTCGCAGCCCTTGGACGCCGCCGGCTGCCATGATGTGCTTGACCAGTTTCTTCCGAAGGGTTACGCGTTGACAGTGCTCGGCACCACACAGGCTGGGGAACCGTTCTCGCACACCTATGAGGGGCGGGGATGATGAGTACCGCGCAATCCGACGCACTGGATCACGAAGAGTTGGTGTTGGCGGCGCTGCCCGGCCCAGATGTGGTGATCCAACTGCTCAGTGAGCATGATCGCCGTCGCGCGAATCCTGCTGCCGGGTTGTGCTGGTGGTTCCAGTCGAGTGAATCAGCGGACGGGCCTACATTGCTTGTCGGTGTGCGCGGCGAGGTCGGCGCGTTGGAGTGGTTTGACGGAGCCGAAGCCGCCGCCCCTGTCGCGGGGACCAACGCGACGCGGGTGGACTATTTCACTCGGTGGGGACATCATAATGATCTTCCACCGGGAGTGGAACTCCCGATCGAGCGTATCTACGCGGCGCTGTCGGAGTTCATGACCACCGAGCAACGGCCGGCTTGTGTCGTATGGGGACCGCTGTCTGCATGATCGTCGGTGGGTTCTGGTAAACCATGGCGCATGACCAGCAGGAACGCGCCACGGCGAGGAGAGCGGCAGCCGGCCGCGCACCTTTCGGTGGCGCGGGTCTGCGTCGACGTGCCACTCGCGCACCTCGATCGGCCCTTCGACTACCGGGTTCCCAGTGACCTTGACGCCGACGTGGTGCCCGGCTGCCGGGTCCGGGTTCGGTTCGCCGGCCAGCTCGTCGACGGGTTCGTGCTGGCGCGGGTCGAGGAGTCGGGGCATCAGGGCAAGCTGGCGTTCCTCGAACGGGTGACCTCGCCGGAGCCGGTGCTCTCACCGCAGCTTGCCGAGCTGGCTCGGGTGGTCGCCGATCGGTACGCGGGCATGCTGATCGACGTCCTGCGGCTGGCGATTCCGCCTCGGCATGCCAAGACCGAGCGGGAGCCGGCCGTCGAACCGGCGCCGCCGCCGGCCGCGCCGGATGTCAGCGGTTGGCAGCGGTATCCGCGCGGCCCCGGTTTTCTGGACGCGGTTCGGGATGCGAAGCCGAGGGCGCGGGCGGTGTGGCAGGCGCTGCCGATGGAGGACTGGCCCGCTCGGTTGGCCGAGGCGGCGGCGGTGGTCGCGGCGACCGGGCGGGGGGCCGTGCTGGTCGTGCCGGACTATCGGGACGTGGCCCGGCTGCACGCGGCCTGTGTCGCGCTGCTCGGCGAGGACGGGGTGGTCGCGCTGTCCGCCGATGTCGGCCCGGCCGAGCGGTATCGGCGTTGGCTGAAGGTGCACAGGGGGAGTGTCCGGGTGGTCATCGGCACCAGGGCGGCGATGTTCGCGCCGGTCGCGGACCCTGGCCTTTTCGTCGTCTGGGACGACGGTGACGACCTGCATGCCGAACAGCGCGCACCGTATCCGCATGTCCGGGACGTGCTGGTGCAGCGAGCACACCTGACCGGCGCGGCGCTGCTGGTCGGCGGGTTCGCGCGGACCGCCGAGGCGCAGTTGCTGGTGGCGAGCGGGTGGGCGCAGGAGATCATCGCCGACCGGGCCACGCTGCGTTCGGTCGCGCCGAGGGTCACCGCGATCGGGGAGAGCGACGAGCAGTTGGCCAAGGATGCCGCCGCCCGCGCCGCGCGGTTGCCCTCGGTCGCCTTCGACGCCGCGCGGGCCGCGCTCGCGGCAGGGGCTCCGGTGCTCATCCAGGTACCCCGGCGAGGCTACGTTCCGGCACTGGCCTGCGCGCAGTGCCGCGCGCCCGCGCGCTGTCGGCACTGCGCCGGTCCGCTGGCACTGCCCGGCAACCAGGGCCGCGACGAGGCCCGACCGGCCGCCTGCCGGTGGTGTGGGGCGACCGAGGCGGCCTTCCGCTGCCCGGCCTGTGCCTCGCGGCGGTTGCGGGCGGTGGTGGTCGGCTCCAAGCGGACCGCCGAGGAACTCGGCCGGGCCTTTCCGGGAGTCGCGGTGCGCACCTCCGGCGGCGGTAAGCCCTCGGCCGGCGATGATGCGAACAAGGCGAAGACCGGCGTGCTGGCGAGTATCCCGGCTGGTCCGGCGCTCGTGGTCGCGACGCCGGGGGCCGAACCCCTTGCCGAGGGTGGTTACGGGGCCGCGCTGCTGTTGGACGGTTGGGCGCTGCTGAGCAGGGCCGAACTGCGCTCCGCCGAGGAGACGCTGCGCAGGTGGATGACGGCGGCCGCGTTGGTCCGGCCGTCGGTCGACGGGGGTCGGGTGATCGTGATCGCCGATTCGACGCTGGTACCGGTGCAGGCGCTGATTCGTTGGGACCCGGTCTGGTACGCGGCGGGGGAGTTGGCCAGCCGTGCCGAACTCGGGTTCCCGCCGGCGATGCGGATGGCCGCCGTCGACGCGGATCCGAAGGCGCTCGGGGATCTGCTCGACTCGCTGCGGCTGCCGGACGCCGCCGAGATCCTCGGCCCGGTGCCGATCGAGACACCGCAGCACGGTCCGCAGGGCGCGCAACCGCAGGAGCGGGAACGGGCGCTGATCAGGGCCCCGCGCGAACAGGGCGGCGCACTGGCGGCGGCCCTGTTCGCGGCGATCGCGGTGCGCACCGCGCGCAAGGAGGCCGACCCGGTCCGGGTCCAGCTCGACCCGCTGGAACTGGTGTAACCCCAGGGGCTCGGCCGGGGTGGCTCAGGGTCGGGTACGACTCAGGTATGACCCGAATCCGGCCTTTTCTCGGCGAAAGTCTGACCTGGAATCGAGACCTGGGTCCGATGCGCGAACAGGGTCCTACCAGCGATTGTGGTACCAGACCGAAACGGAGGACCACATCATGACCACCACCACGATGGGCAGCGGTATGGGTACTGGGATCGCCGCCCCCGCCCTGCGGATCAGCACAACCGCGCCCGCCAACGACAGCGCTCCGGTTGCGCCGGCCGTCGGCAATGCGTTGCTCACCGCAGGGCGGTTCGTCGGCAACTTCGCGGTTGCCCTCACCACCGCAGTGCTGCTGGGCTCCGATGCCGACCTCTGAGGCCGACCTGCTGATCCGACCGCCCGCCTTACGCTGACCGACCCGTCCAGACTCTGACCGACCCGTCCAGCTGACCGACCCGCCAACTCATCCGACCCGCCTCGCTGATCCGACCCCGCCCAAAACTCATCCGATTGCTCGTTGATCCGACCCGCCCGCTGATCCGACTCACCCCCCTTGATCCGACCCAACACCTTGAGTCGCCCGCCCCGTTGATCCGATCGACCGTTGACCCGATCGCCCCGCCCAACGAGGTACACCCGACCGTCGACCCCGGCGACCAGCGAATACCAAAGCGCCACGCACCGGTTTCCGGCACCAAGCGCTGATCGCCCTTGGCGCACTCGCCTAGACTGGGTGGGACGTGTCTTCAAGCGGGTCGAAGGAGTTTCCCAGCGTGACGGTGCAGCCGATCCGGCTCTTCGGCGATCCGGTGCTGCGCACCCCAGCAGCCGAGGTCGTCGATTTCGACAAAGAACTTCGGATTCTGGTCAAGGACCTGTTCGACAGCATGCGTGAGCAGGGCGGCGCGGGTCTTGCCGCACCGCAGATCGGGGTGGGCCTTCGGGTGTTCACCTACCACTGCGGCGACGAGGCGGAAGGCCACCTGGTCAACCCGACCTGGAACGTGATCGGCGACGGCTACCAGGAAGGCCCCGAGGGCTGCCTGTCCATCCCCGGCCTCGCCTGGGACTGTCGGCGCCACGAGCATGTCGTCGCCACCGGCTGGAACATGCACGGCGAGCCGATCACCGTCGAGGGCACCGAGAAGCTCGCCCGGTGTATTCAGCACGAGACCGACCACCTGGACGGCGTGTTGTTCCTCGACCGGCTGGACGCGGCAACGCGCAAGCAGGCGTTGAAGGAGATCCGCCAGTCGGAGTGGTTCGACGGCGGCCTGCCGGTCGTCAAGCAGAGCCCGCACGCGCTGTTTGGCGGTACCAGCTGAGATGAGGTTGGTCTTCGCCGGCACCCCCATCGCGGCGGTGCCCTCGTTGCGGGCTTTGCTCGATTCGCCGGATCACGAGGTCGTCGCGGTGCTCACCCGGCCGGACGCACCGTCAGGGCGCGGGCAGGCCGTGCACCGTTCGCCGGTCGGCACGCTGGCCGACGAACACGGTATCGAGGTGCTGACCCCGCGCAAGGCCGGTGCCCCGGACTTCCTGGCGCGGTTGGCCGAACTCGCCCCGGACTGCTGCCCGGTGGTCGCCTACGGCGCGCTGCTGCCCACCGCCGCGTTGGCCATTCCCCAGCGCGGCTGGGTCAACCTGCACTTCTCCCTGCTGCCGGCCTGGCGCGGCGCCGCGCCCGTGCAGGCCGCGGTCAAGCACGGTGACGAGATCACCGGCGCGACCACCTTCCAGATCGTCAAGGAACTCGATGCCGGCCCCACTTTCGGCATGGTCACCGTCGCGGTCGGCGCGGGCGAGACGGCCGGTGAGCTGCTCAGCAGGCTGGCCGTTGTCGGCGCCCAACTGCTGGTCGATACGGTGGACGGAATCGCCCAGGACGGGCTGCGCGCCCAGGAACAGCCGGCCGACGGCGTCAGCTATGCCCCGAAGGTGACCGTGGACGACGCGCATGTGGACTTCGCCGCACCGGCGCCGGCCGTCGACCGGCTGCTGCGCTCGGTGACCCCGGACCCCGGTGGCTGGGCGGTGTTCCGCGAGGAGCGGATCAAACTCGCCCCGGTGACATGTGCCGAGGCCGGGATTGATCCGGTGTCTGCCGGTGAACTGTTGGTGCAGCGCAAGCGTGTCCTGGTCGGCACCGCGAGCGGCCCGGTGGTGCTCAGCGACGTGCAGGCCGCTGGCAAGAAGCGAATGGCCGCGACCGACTGGGCCAGAGGTACCCGGATCGAGCCGGGCGAGCGGCTGACCTGAAGCAACCTGGGCTCGCCCGCAGCGGGTGAGTCGAGTGAGGAGCAGAAGTGACGACACCACGGCGGCGTCCGTCTCGACCGAGGACGCCGCATCCGCCGGGCCGCCATGCCGGGCCGCGTCGGCCTCCGGTCGAAGACCCGGCGAGACTTGCCGCGCTGGACACCATGCGCGCGGTCCGCGAGCGTGACGCCTACGCCAACCTCGTGCTGCCCGGCCTGCTGCGGCAGCGCCGGATCACCGGCCGGGACGCTGCGCTGGCCACCGAACTCGCCTACGGCACCTGCCGGACGATGGGCCTGCTCGACGAGGTGCTGACCGCCTGCACCGACCGTCCACTGTCCACGGTGGATGGTCCGGCGCTCGATGCGCTGCGGTTGGGCGCCTATCAGCTGCTGCGTACCAGAATCCCGGCGCACGCGGCGGTCGCCGCGACCGTCGACCTCGTCCGCGGTACGGACGGTTCGCCGGTCGCCGGGTTCGTCAACGCGGTGCTGCGCAAGGTGTCCGAGTGCGACGAGGCGACCTGGGTGGCCAAACTGGCCCCGGACCGCACCGCCGACCCGGTCGGCAACCTGGCCATGACCACCGCGCATCCGAAGTGGATCGCGCAGGCGTTCGCCATCGCCCTCGGCGACACCGGGGACGGACTGGCCGCCGCGCTGGAAGCCGATGACCAGCGGCCGATCGTGCACCTGCTCGCCCGGCCCGGTGAGGTCAGCGCGGAGGAACTCGCCGCGATGACCGGTGGCGAGGTCGCGCCCTACTCGCCCTACGGCGTGCACCTCGAACCCGGCGCCGGCGACCCGGCCGATCTCGATCCGGTGCGTGAGCACCTGGCCAACGTGCAGGACGAGGGTAGCCAACTGTGTGCGCTCGCGCTGTCCCGTGCGCCGCTGACCGGCTCCGACGAGCACTGGCTCGACCTGTGTGCCGGCCCCGGCGGCAAGGCCGCGCTGCTCGGCGCGCTGGTGAAGTTCAACGGGGGCACCCTCGACGCGGTCGAACGCGCCCCGCACCGGGCCGAACTGGTCCGCAAGGCCACCGAGGAACTCCCGGTCACCGTGCACGTCGACGACGGCCGCGAACCCGACCTGCCGCAGGGCAGCTTCGACCGGGTGCTCGTCGACGCGCCGTGCACCGGCCTCGGCGCGCTGCGGCGCAGGCCGGAGGCGCGCTGGCGCCGACAGCCCGGCGACGTGCCGGAACTGGCCAAGCTGCAACGGGAACTGCTGCTGTCCGCGCTGCGCATGGTCCGGCCGGGCGGCGTCGTCGGCTACGTGGTCTGCTCCCCGCACATCTCCGAAACCACCGGGCTGGTCACCGACGTGATCCGCAGAAGCGGCGCACAATCGTTGGACGCCAGGGAGTTCTTCCCCGGTGTGCCCGATCTCGGCGCAGGCCCGTTCGTCCAGTTGTGGCCACACCTGCACGGTACGGACGCGATGTTCTGCGCCCTGCTGCGCCGCCCCTCGTGACCTCCCCGCTGGTCGGCCTCATCGCTTCTGGCGCGGGCGGCGTGGACGCACGGCTACGGCGTGAGCTGGCCGAACCCGCGGCGCGGCGGGGTTGGCAGCTGGCGATCACCCTCACCCCGGTGGCCGCGAGCTGGTTGGCGGCCACCGGGGAACTGGACCGGTTGGCCGAACTCACCGACCTCCCGGTGCGCTCCCAGCCGCGCCTGCCCAGCGAACCCAAGCCCTACCGGCTGCCGGACGGGTTCCTGTTCGTGCCGGCCACCGCGAACTCGGTCGCGAAACTCGCCCTCGGCATCGCCGACAACCAGGCGCTGACCCAACTCGGCGAGGCGCTGGGCGCCGGGGTGCCGATCGTGCTGCGCCCGCAGGCCGCGGCACCGCAACGCGACCACCCGGCCTTCGCGGGCCATCTGACCACCCTCAGCTCGGCCGGCGTCCGGGTCACCGACGGTCCGGCCGAGCGACCGTGGGAACCGTTGCTGGACGTCCTCGATGAACTGCTGCCGGGAGGAAGCGCATGAGCAGGAAGCGCAGGGTCACGCTGATCTCGCTCGGGGGCACCATCTCGATGACCCCGACCGCGAAGGGCGTCGTACCGAGCCTGAGCGCCGACGACCTGCTCGCCGCCGTCCCCGGCCTTTCCGACCTGGCGGTCAAGCTCACCGCGATCAGCTTCCGCAGCCTCGCGGGCTCCGCGGTGACCCTCGCCGACCTCGCGGAACTCGCGGAGCTGATCACCCAGCAGATCGAGGAAGGCGCCGACGGTGTCGTGGTCACCCAAGGCACCGACACCATCGAGGAAACCGCGTTCTTCCTGGACATGACCGTCGGCTGCGACACGCCGATCGTGGTCACCGGCGCGATGCGCGCCGCTTCGCACGCCGGTGCCGACGGACCGGCCAACGTACTGGCCGCGATCACCGTCGCGGCCAGCGCCGAGGCGGACGGGCAGGGCTGCCTCGTGGTGTTCAACGACGAGATCCACGCCGCGCGGCTGGTCCGCAAGACCCACACCACCAGCCCGGCCACCTTCGTCTCCGGCGGATTCGGGCCGCTGGGTCTCGTCGTCGAAGGCGAACCCCGACTGCTGCGGGTCACCCAGCGGCTGCCCAGCCTGCCGATCGGGCCGGAGCTGACCGAGCGCCGGGTCGCGGTCATCCCGATGGGCCTCGGCGACGACGGCGAACTGCTGCGCCGCGCCGACGGCGGTTTCGCCGGCCTGGTGATCGCCGCGATGGGGGTGGGGCATGTGCCGGACGCGGTTCTGCCGACCCTGTTCGAGCACGTCAAGAAGCTGCCGGTGGTGCTGACCTCGCGGACCGGCTCGGGGCCGGTGCTGCGCGCGACCTACGGATTCCCCGGTTCCGAACGCGATCTGCGCGACCACGGCCTGATCGGCGCCGGGTTCCTGGACGCCTACAAGGCGCGCATCCTGTTGCAGCTGCTGGTCGCCGCCGACGCCAATCGCGACGAGATCGTCAGCACGTTCGCCCATTTCGAGTAGCCGGCACTGGGGGATTCACGCACCATCCGCGGCCTGGCGACCACCCAGGGTGCCGATAGCGGCGGCGCTCTGCGCCATTTGGGGCAATCTCGGCGAAGAGTCCCCGGAGATCGATAGATCCCGTTAAGAAGAACCGAGTGGCTACTGCGCGTCCTCGGTTGGTCGCCTGAGGCCATCTGGCCGGCTCGCGGGGCAAGCACGTCGGCGTGCGCCGGCCACCAACTCGGCTCCGACGTGCCCTCCCCGAGGAGGCTTGGGTTTGAGATCTCGTAGCAGCGCCCGCACGGAAACCTCGAAACGGCCATCCACCCGGTCAGCCGCTCGCCGGCTGCGTCGATCAGTGCTCGCGGTCGCGGTCGGTGCGGCGACCGGTCTGAGCGGTTTGGCCGTCGCGCACGCCGATCCGGCCACCGGCTTATCGGGCACCCCGACCGACCTGGCACGGACCGTCACGCTGGTCACCGGCGACCGCATCGTGCTCGGGCCGAACGGGAGCCTGAGCCTGCTGCCGGCGGCCGGCAGCAGTGGTTCGCTCGCCTCCTACCGGGCACCCGACGGTGACCGCTATCTGATCCCGACCACCGCGGCGCCCTATCTGTCCCGCCAGCTCGACCCGTCCCTTTTCGACGTCACCGCGCTGGCCGCCGCCGAGAACGGTGCGGCAGGGGGCAGGGTGCCCCTCCAGCTGACCTTCACCGCCGGCAGCACACCGACCGCACCGGCCGGTATCACTCTCACCTCGGTCACCGGCGATTCGGCGACCGGCTACCTGACCCCGGCCTCCGGTCCGGCTTTCAGCACGTCGCTGCGCACCGCGGCCGCCACCGACCGGGAGCGGGGCCGCCCGGTCGGCAGCACACCGCTGGTGCCGGGACTGACCGACATCAGCCTTGCCGGCGCGCCGAGCGCACCGGTCGCGACCCCGCACTATCCGCTGCACATCCTGCAACTGTCGGTCAACGACCTGACCGGGAAGCCCGCCGACTTCGCCTCGGTGTTCCTCGTCGACACCGACCAGACCAGCCGCGAGCAGACCTTCGTCCCGATCGGGGCCGGCATCGGCAGGATCGCGGTGCCGGCCGGCAACTACACCGCGCTCGGACTGTTCGACGACCTCGACGCGAGCGGCAACCTGGTCGCGCTGCGCACGGTCGTGCAGTACATCACCGTGCCGGCCACCGGCGCGGCGACCGCGACCATCAACGAGGTCACCGCGACCACCCCGGTCACCGTGACCACCCCGAAACCGGCCAACGCCGACTACGAGCTGACCACCTTTCTGACCATCGACTCCTCCGGAGTCACCGGCGCGGGCTTCCAGAGCATCGACTTCGGTACCCCGCCACCCACCTACATCAACCCGGCCCCGGCTCCGCCCGTCGGCACGCTGCACTACGTGGTGCAGTGGGGCGGTGAGGCACCGACCGCGAGCGACAACTACCGCTACGACCTCGCCTTCGCCTCCGACAACGGGATTCCGGCCGACCAGAGCTATTCGGCGACCGACAGCCAGTTGGCCACCGTGCACGACCAGTTCTCCGCCGACCCGGCCGCCGGCCCGCAGGGGTCCCTGCTCAACGGCGCCAGCGACCCGGTACTGGCCCGCTTCGGTGCCAGCGCCATCGGGATGGGCACCCCGATGCCCGGCACGAACACCGACTACCTCGGCACCAATGACAGCGGGAGCTGGAGCCAACAGGTGTTCACCGCCAACGGCCTCGCCTTCCTCGGTGACGCGCGCACCTTCGCCGCGGGCCGCACCTACACCGTCGCCTGGGCGCACGGGCCGCTGGCCGCAGGCCTCGGCCAGTACACCGGCTCGCAGTTCTGCCTGGTGTGCAGTGCCGGCAGCGATCTGCAACTGGGCGTCGACGCGATCGGCGACAATGTTCCCGGCCATGCCGGTGTCCTGTTCACCGAGCCGACCAGCTCGCATTTCACGCTCTACCGGGACGGCGCGGTCGTGTTCGACCAGGACGGCTACGACGGCGCCGAGCTGACCGGCATTCCGGCCGCGCCCAGCACCTATCGCGCGGTGTTCGACCTGAGCATGGCGGGCGTGGCGGGGTTCAGCCAGTCCACGGTGACGCATACCGACCTCACGATGCGCTACAACCCCACGGCATCGCCGGGTAGTGCGCTGCCGGCCGATTCCAGCTGCTTCGGCGAGACCGCGACGACGCCGTGCGAGATCCTGCCGGCGCTGACGCTGAACTACCAGCTGGCCAGCGACCAGACCAACACCAGCACCGCACCGGTGCAGGTACTGAAGCTGGGCGTCGACCACGTCAGCTACGACGGCGCCGGTTCGCGCGCGCCGATCACCGGCGCCTCGGTGCGGATTTCCTTTGACAGCGGCACAACCTGGCAGCGGGTACCGGTGATCGGCTTCGACGGCAGCTATGTCGCGCTGTGGCGCAACCCGTCCTCGGCGTCCGGTACCGATCCGTCGATCGAGGTGACCGCGACCGACGCGATCGGCGGCTCGATCAGCCAGACGATCAGCAACGCCTACACCGTCGGCACGATCAGCACCGCTGGCCACTGATTCCCTTACCCCACCAGGAGTTCGTGATGAAGTCTGCTCGTTTTGCCGCGGTGGCGGCCGGGGCGCTGGCCGCGATGGTCACCGTCCTGCCCGCGTTATCCGCGAGTGCCGCGTCGGCGGCGGCCGGCCCGGCCGACCACGCCACGATTCGGAATGTCTGCGGTGCGGCGGCGGCCGGTGACGCCCGCTGCTTCGCCGAGGTTCGCACGGATGTCACCAGCAGCAGGGGACCGAGGGCGGCGGACGCGCTGCCGGCCGGCTACGGTCCGGCCGATCTGCGCTCCGCCTACGCGCTACCGGCAACCGGTGGCGCCGATGAGACCGTGGGCATCGTCGACGCCGGGGACGACCCGGCCGCCGAAGCCGATCTCGCGGTCTACCGCAACACCTACGGCCTACCGGCCTGCACCACCGCCAACGGCTGTTTCCGCAAGGTCGACGAACAGGGCAAGGCCAGCCCACTGCCCACCGACCAGGGCTGGGGAGTGGAGATCTCGCTGGACCTCGACATGGTCTCCGCCGCCTGCTCGGCCTGCCACATCGTGTTGGTGGAAGGCGACTCGGCCAGCTTCGCGGACCTGGCGACCGCCGAGGACACCGCGGTGAGTCTCGGCGCGACCGAGGTCTCCAACAGCTACGGCGGCACCGAGCAGGAGGGCCTCGACCAGTTCGCGGCGGCCTACAGCCATCCGGGAGTCGCGATCGTGGCCTCCTCCGGTGACGAGGGCTACGGCGTGCCGAACACGCCTGCGGTGTATCCGAGCGTCCTCGCGGTCGGCGGCACCAGCCTGACCAAGGCGAACAACGCCAGGGGCTGGACCGAATCGGCCTGGGTGGGCGCGTCCAGCGGCTGCTCGGCCTGGGTCGACAAACCGGCCTGGCAGAGCGACCCGAACTGTCCCGGTCGGATGGTCGCCGACGTCGCCGCCGACGCCGACCCGAACACCGGGCCGGCGATCTACGACAGCCACGACGGCTACAACTGGACGATCGTCGGCGGGACCAGCGCGTCCTCGCCGTTCATCGCCGGGGTCATCGGGCTGGCCGGCAACCCCGGCCAGTACCCGAACGCCGCGTACTTCTACTCGCACGCCAACCAGCTCAACGACGTCACCAGTGGCAACAACAGCGGTGCCGCCGACTGCGGCGGTGACTACCAGTGCAACGCGGGACCGGGCTACGACGGCCCGACCGGCAACGGCACCCCGAACGGGATCGCCGCGTTCTGAGCAACGCCCGTGACGCTGGGGGTCGGCCCGTACCGGGTCGGCCCCCAGCGTCACGGGGCCGTTGTGCGGCCGGGACCAGGCTCGCGCTCAGGCTGCGTTGAGAGTGCTGACGACCTTGTTGCGGCCGCTGTTCTTGGCCTGGTAGAGCGCGGTGTCCGCGGCGTGCAGCAGCCGCTCCACCGCGGTACCGGCCGCCGGGTACATGGAGGCGCCGATGGAGGCTGACAGGCCGGAGACGATGGTGTCCACCTCGTCGAGCGGGACATTCACCACGAGTGCGGCGATGGCCGCCCTGATGCGTTCGGCGATGGTCAGCACATCAGGATGGGCGATGCCGGGCAGCAGGACCACGAACTCCTCGCCGCCGAACCGGCCGACCGAGTCGTAGTCGCGCACCGCGTCGGTGATCGTGCCGGCCACGGCCTTGAGCACCGCGTCCCCCGCGAGGTGGCCGTAGCTGTCGTTGATCCGCTTGAAGTGGTCGAGGTCGACCATGAGCACGCCGAAGGTCGAGTCGGTGGTCCGCGCCGCCCTTGCGATCTCCGCGCTGGCCAGGTCGTGCCAGCCGGAGGTGTTGAAAAGCCCGGTCTTCTCATCCCGCGTGGCCGCGATCTCCAACTGCTTGATCAGCACGCCACGGTGCAGCACCAGCAGCGGCGGCAGCACGAGCACGACAAGGCCGGGCTCGGTGGCCAGCGCCAGCGCGGTCAGGCCGCCGAGGCACAGCGTCGCGGCTTCGAGCAGGTTGTCCATCCAGTTGCCGAACAGCACCCGAAGCGAGAAGTTCGTGATGGTAAGGCCGGGCAGCGCGATCAGCGCGCCGACCACGAAGTAGGTGATACCGGCGGCCACGACGACCGGCGTGCCGGCCCAGCCGCGCGCCACCGCGTCCGCCATCCCGTCGCTGCCCAGCGCGCTCAGCACACCGCCAGCCGCGTAGCAGGTGAGCATCGCCAGCGAGGCGTTGAACACCGTCCGGAATACCGGCACCCGCTGCAACCGGTACCAGCTGCGCAGCGCGAGATGCGCGTACAGCGCGGCGACCAGGACGGCGACCAGCGGCCGGGGGAGCAGCAGCACCCCGGCGAAGGTCCACACCGAGGTCATGTTGATGTGCGGGGTCGCGTTGACCCGCCGCCGCAACCGCTCGACCTGCCGGCTCAGCTCGGCGTGCAGGATGCCCATGCCGGCCAGGGCGACGAGCATGACCAGCGAACCGAGTCGGACCGGGGTGGCAAGGCCGGTGAGTACGGTGACGGTTACCGCGACGGCCTCGACGAGCAGGCAGTAGGCGACCAGACCGGCCCGCTGCTGCCACAGCACCCAGTGACGCGGCGCGCACACCAGGTCACGGATGCGCGGCACCGCTCGGTGAGCGGTGTTCGCGTCATCCATACTCATAGTGCTGCACTTCCTGGTGTGAAGTCGGCGAGCAGTGTCCACCCAATCACAGTCAACGGCTGACATGCGCTTTTGTCACGCGACTGGAGCAGTGGAGGGAGGAACGCCGCCATGAGCAACCGTGACACCTGAGCCGGACAATTCTCTTGTCCTCAATTCGTGAACTAGCCACGATCACCACATACCGCCCAGCTCAACCGGATCGCTGAGTTCGGGCTCGGCCCCACGCCATCGCGATGGGCACGGCTACCAGCGCGCCCAGCCCACCGGCAACGGCGATGGTGTGGGCCGGGCCGATCCATTCGGTGAGCAGCCCGGCGAGCAGAGCGCCGATGCCCTGCACGGTGATCAACCCTGCGGTCAACAGTCCGGAACCCTGCGCCCGGCTGTTGTCCGGCAACCGGCGCACGAACGACGCGGTGCCCTGGATGTTGTACGCGGTGGCCAGCATGCCGGACACCGCGAAACAGGCCATCGACCCGATCAGACCGGGCCGCAGCGCGCACACCAGCAGCGGCAGCCCGGCCAGAATACCGAGCACCCCGATCACCCTGACCTGCACGTGCTCCGGCACCCAGGTACCGAAGACGACGCCGCCGACCACGCTGCCGACCGGGTCGCTCGCCATGATCAGGCCCACCGCGACCGCGCCGGCCCCGAAGCTCGCCGCGTACGGCGCGGCCAGTGCCTCCGGGGTGATGTAGAAACCGGCCAGCCAGCACAGCGCGGTCAACGCGCGCAGCCCAGGATCGCGCCAGATCAGCCGCGCGCCGACGGTCATCGAGGCGAGGAACGAGGGCCGCTCGGTCACCGTCTCCGCCGAGGGCCTTGCCCGCACACCCCAGCGCAGCAGCAGCGCGGAGACCAGGAAGCTCAGCGCGTCAAGGCCCAACCCCGTCGACGGGGCCACCGCGGCCACCAGCGCGCCACCACCCGCGAAGCCGACCAGTTGCGCGGCCTGCGTCGTGATGTTGCGGACCGCCATCCCCGCCGTGTAGTGCTCATCGGTCAGCACGGTCGGCAACAGCGCCTGTTGGGCGGCCTTGAACGGCCCGTTGCCGACCGTCACCGCCGCGACCAGCACCCCGATCACCCAGATCGGCAGGCCCGGCACGGCCACCGCGCCGACGAGCACCGCGCGGACCAGGTCGGCCGCGATCAGCACCCGACGTCGTGGATACCGGTCGCCGAGGCCGCTGAGCAGCACCCCGCCGAGCAGCGCCGGTACGAACGTCAACGCGTAGGTCACCGCGGTCAGCGCGGCCGAACCGGTCCTGCTGAACACCAGCACCGACAGCGCGACCCGCGCCAACTGGTCGCCGGCGACCGAGCACAGTTCCGCCGCCCACATCGCCCGGAACTCGGCAATGCGGAACACCGCGCCCAGCGATGTCCGATTCGACGGCATTTCCCCTCTTTCGTGATGTGGCGCGCAATGTTACGGGACCGCGGCGGCACCGGATCGCGGTTCGAACCAGAGATCAATCCGATACTGCGGCGTACCGACGATGATCGGTACGCTGGTTTTTCGCCGGGTGCGTCGGCGGTATCGAAAACGGGGCCTTTGATACCGCCGACGCACTGATATCACCGACGTTGGGGGTCAGATGGCACTGGATTCGCAGATCGGGCTGGTCGGCAGGGACGACACCGCCGCGCTGGTCGACCTGTTGATGAAGGGGAGGCCGCGCAGGGGACTGCCGATCATTGTCGCGTTCGGCGCCGGCGGTAGCGGGAAAACCGCGTTGCTGGACCACGTGCAACGGCGCTATCGGGAAATGCCGATGGCCAGGGTCAACCTCGACGAGGCCGGTTCGCTGCGCTGCGAGGACATTCTGGCCGCGGTATTCGACGACCTGCGCTCTTTCACCCATCCGGAATTCGGACGAATTCGGCTACCGCGTTATGCCTTCGCCCGATTGGCGATGATGTGCGAAACGCCGATCCCTGAGGAGGGCGACCCCTACGAGTCGACCCGGCAACTGCTGGCAAGGCGGCCAGGCAGCCTGCCGCCCGCCGCGCAGTCCTTCGCCGAGGTCGCCGGCCTCATCCCGGCCCAACGCAGGCTCGGCGCGCTGTTTCGGCCGCTGCGCGGCTGGCTGGCCGCGCTCGGCGTGCTCAGCCCCGCCTGGTTGCGCGGGCTGCTGGTCGGCCCTCGGTTCGCGGCAGCGCTGAACTGGTTCGAACACACCGCGACCCGGCCGAACCTGCTGGAGGCGCCGCGCGACAGCAGGGTGGACGCGGTGTTCGTCCGGCTGCGCAGGCTGATGCACGGCAGCGAACCCGCCGACCGGGAGCGCATCGACCGGTTGCTGGTCGCCGCGTTCGTCGCCGACATCGCGGAGGCGTTTCGCGGCCGTCGGCGGCGCAAGGCCAACTGCGTACTGCTGCTGGACGGCGCCGACCTACTGGAACCGTTCGAGTACAGCATGTTCCAGTCCAGTCGCGGCGTTTTCCCGGCCCCGGAAACGGATTTCCTGCAACTGCTCGGCGAGGAACGCCTCGTCGAACCGAACGTGCCGCTGCTGGTGATCGCCACCAAGCAGTCCTCCTCCGATCTCGCCGAACTCGAACCGCCGGCGAAACTGGTGCCGGCCAACGGGGTCGAGCCGAGCGCGCAGGAGATCGCCGCGGCCCGCTACGAGGCCTGGCAGCACCGCTTCGCGGCCGGCCGCACCGTCGGCAACGTGTTCGTCCCGGTCAAGCTGCGGCCGTTCACCCTGGCGCAGACCGAACAGTTCGTGGTGGAGTGGAACCGGCGCCAGGGCTCGACCGGTGCGTCCCGCATTCTGTTGGCGGAACTGCACGAGGTCACCAAGGGGCATCCACTCGCGGTCCGGTTGGCCATCGAGGCGATCGGCATCGACTACCCGCACACCATGGTGCAACCGTCCGTGCGCGGCGTCTTCGGTCAGCGGCTGCCCGGCTGGGACCGTGCCGGTGATCCGAACCGGGAGATCGGTGAGTACCTGCTGTCCCGTTTCCTGCAACGGTTTCGGGTCGGCGAGGACGTGCAGGAGCGGCAGAAGACCAAGGCAGTACTGGCCAGGCTGGCCGCCGCCCGCCTGATCGATGTGCAGACGATCCGGCTGCTCACCCCGGAACTCGACCCGTTGGACACCTTCCGGCGGTTGCGGCACTACAGCTTCGCCGAACTCTTCGAACGCGACAACGACCGCTACCTGACCCTGCATCCCCTGCTCAAGGACCTGCTCGCCAGGGAGCTGCTGCGCACATCGGTTCAGGGACTGCCCTCTTACCTCGAAGTGCACGAGCTGCTGCGGCAGCGTTATCACGACGACCGCAACCGCGCCGCCGAGCTGTATCACACCCTCGCCCTCGGTGAGGTGAGCACGGTCGCCGCGCGGCTTCGTCAGGAGATCCAGGCCAGTCGCGCCGGCTGGCCCGCGATGCTCGAACAGATCGCCGAGGCGCCCATCCCGGACCGGGTCCAGCCACACCGGTTCGACCAGCTGCGGGCCCGCTTCGGCGCTACCGTGCGGCGGGAGGCCACGGTCGTACGGGACCTCGTCGAGCACACCTGGCGGCTGCGCTCGGCCACCGGCACGGTCCAGCACTCCATCGAGCGGTTCGAACAGATCGCCAAGGACTATGTGGACATCGCCGAACTGGTCGCACCGGAGGGCGACACCACCGCGCTGGACGAACGGGACAACTACCTGCGCCTCGCCGAGACCGAGTTCGACGGCATCCAGCCGCGTAACGTCGAACCGCTGCCGACCTACTGCACCGCCGAGGAGAAGTTCCCCTACCCGAGCGTGGTGTTCAAGCGGCGCACCGTGCACCGGATGGCCCTTGCCGTCGTGGTGGCGCTGGTCGCCGGGTATGTCGCGGTGTTCGTCGTGCAGCACAACGACAACTGCATCTCCGGCAACCCGTTCGACGCGATCAGCCTCGGCAGTTCGGTGCTGAACCCGAGCCTCACCCTCGGCAAGACCTCGACCGGTGAATGCGTCGGTGTCACCGACGACGCGTCCAGTTTCGCCTACTCCGGCGGTGATCCGACCGACCCCACCGAGGCTTCGGAGGCCGCCGAGATCACCGACCTCAGCCAGCTGATCTACCAGCAGAACCAGAAGGTGCTCAACCAGACGACTCTGACCACCCAGCCCGCGCTGCCCTACGTCACCATCGTGGTGTCCACCATGCTCAGCTCGGCCAACCAACAGCCCTACCTCGACCTGTCGGTCGGCGTCAACGAGCTGCGCGGCGCGTATCTGGCCCAGGAGCAGTGGAACCAGTTCGACACCCAGGAGCGGCGGCCTGCCTTCCTGCTCCGCATCCTGCTGGCCAACTTCGGCGGTGACTCGCTGTACGCGACGCAGGCTGCGGCACAGATCCAACAGCTCGCCCAACAGGACTCGACGGTGCTCGCGGTGACCGGCATGGGCCAGACCCGCGAACAGACCGTCAGCGCGGCAACCACGCTCGGTACGGCGACCGGAACCTGGTCGGGGATCCCGGTGATCGCCTCGGCGCCCAGTGGCGATGCCCTTGCCGGCAAGGACTACGTCTTCCTCACCGCGGCCACCAACGACCGGCAGGCCGATGTCGGCACCGCCTTCGTGCAACAGCAGTTCCCCAACCGCAGGCTCTACATCATCTACGACCCCAATGACCTGTACTCCAACGATCTCCAGTCCAGCTACGGCCGTTCCCTCGCCGACGCGGGACTGCCGCAGGCGACACCGGAGATCTACGACGCCGACTCCACCGACACCCGCCAGTCGCTGGCCGGCATCGTCAGCGACATCTGCGGCCGCAGCACCGCCGGTTCGCCCGCGCCGCTGATCCTCTACGCCGGCCGCGCCAACGAGCTGCCCACCTTCATGGACCTGTTGCAGGGCAACAACTGCGACCAGCGGGCGGTGGTACTCGGCGACGACGACCTCACCCAGGAGGAGACCGACAACTACGCCGACCTCGCCAGCATCAGCGGCTTCGCCAACGGCAGGCTGTACTTCACCTCGTTCGGGCCGAGCCAGCAGGGCTGGCAGCAGATTCTGGCGAAGAACCCGTGGTCGCCGACCCTGGGCCATGCCGAACAGAATGCCGAGTCGACGTTCTTCACCGACTACCGGACCCAGGCTCAACAGCAGCGCGGTGCCGGCGGGAAGGCCTACCAGACGGCGGCCAACGGGCACATCATGTTGGCCTACGACGCGGTGAACCTCGCGTTGCAGGCGATCCAGCGCAGCGCGGGCCCGCAGTTCCAACTGCCCACCAGAACCCAGGTCTACGACGTGCTGCGCGGCACCACCGGCAACAACACCTTCGCCGGTACGACCGGACCGATCGACTTCGGCGCCCCCGACCCGTCGCTGCTCAACAAGGGCGGCTACGACGCTGACAAACTGGTCGTCGTACAGCAGGTGCGCAAGGTGCCGGGCAGCAACCAGCTCGGCTCCTTCTACGTCTACAGCCAACCTTGATCAACCTTGGTTGAACCTTGATCGCTTGACGGCGGAGGGCCTCGGTATGCCGTTCAAGTACGGCCAGACCGATCTCGGCCCCTCGGTCGGCTACATCATCGCCTCGCTCGCGTTGTTCTTCGCGATGGCCGGCGCGATCTGGAGCCTCGACGTCCGGCTGCGGCCCCGGCTCGGTCGACTGGCCTGGCCGGCCGGCCCCTGCCAACACAGGGTTAGTCCGAGGACATCGCGGCGACGGTGGCCGGGGTGCGCAGCGCGGCACAGGTCGGTAGCACGGTCGCACCGAAGCTCAGCAGCAGCGCCCCGGCCACCACCGCGAGATAGACCCACCACGGTCCCTGCGGCACCGGCGAACCGTCCGCTGCCAAGCCGAACGGCACCAGGACCGCCGCGGCCACCGCGGTGCCGAGCGCGATGCCGCTGAGCGCGACCAACACGCTCTCCACGCACATCATCCGCACGATCTGCCGGCCGGTCGAGCCGATCAGCCGTTGCAGCGCGAACTCCCGCCGCCGTCGCGTCGTGGTCATGATCAGCGTGTTGACCAGCGCGATCACCGCGTAGCCGACGATCGTCGCGACCAGCAGGTAGTTGATCCACTGGCTGGTCTGCTGCTGGTCGGCGAACGCCGCCGTCAGCGCGCTCCGGTCGGCGACCACGAGGCCCGGCGCGCTCGACGACAGCCCGGCGAGGTCGGCCTCCAGTTGGGCGGTGGTGACTCCCGATGCGGCGCGGACCAGGATCTGCGGGATCAGGCCGCTGGTGGTGTGCGCGGCAAGAAGATCTGCCGGCAGCAGGATCGTGTCGTAGCCGCGTGGCGCCACGAACAGCGCCACCAGTCGCGGTGTGACCGTGGTGCCGTCGCCGAGTTGGATCGACACGGTCTGGCCGACTCGCACTCCCTGGTCGGCCGCGAGATCCGTGGGCAGCGCGATACTGGCGCCCGTCAACGCGCCGAGGCTGCCGGCAACGATGTTGGTCGCGGTGGTCTGACTCGCCGCGGCGGCATCGACGCCCTGTACCGGATAGTCCTCGACATCCGGATCGTCGGAGTCATGGCTGCCCGGTTCGGTCAGAAACCCGGTACTGGTCACGAAGTCCGAGGCGGCGGCGACGCCCGGCACGGTACGGACCGTGTCCACGAAGCCCGGTGGCAGGCCGCCGGTCGTGCTGGAGAGCGCCACATCGGCCCGCAGGCTCGCGCTGTATTCCGCGTTCGCGTCGGCGGCCGAGGTGGTCTGCAGGTAGATCATGGCCACCGCCATCCCGGTCGCCAGCATGATCGGCACCATCGCGCCGGCCAACCGGATCTTCCCGGCCCGCGCGTTGAGCACGGCCAGATGACCGGCAAGGCCGGTGAACGCACGCAGCGGCCAGCCCAACACTGCCGTGCAGACCCGGCACAGGCCGGGGCCGAGCAACGCCAACCCGCAGGCCCACAGGATCGCCGAGGGCCCCGCTGTGCTGGCCGACACCGGACCGGCCATCACCGTCATCGTGACGATCGCCAGCGCGGTCCCACCGCCGAGACACAGCAGCGCACCGATGAGGCGGAACGCGTTCAGCCACCGGCGCGGGGTCGCGGCCTCGGCGAGCGCCTCGGTCGGCCGGGCCCGCGCGGCCCGGTTCGCCGCGAGGAACCCGGCAAGCAGCGCCGTCACCACGCCGATGCCGATCGCGCTGACCGTGGGAATCCAGCCCTGGTGGAACTCGATCTCGGGGGAGAGCATCCCGGTCGCACCCATCGATCTCACCAGCCAGCGACCGAGCAACTGGCCGGGGACGATGGCCAGCGCCGTCGAGAACACCGAGACCACGGTGATCTCGACCAGGATCATCCTGCGCAACTGGTTGGGCGTACCGCCAACGGCCCGCAGCAGCGCCATTTCCCGCTGCCGCTGCTGGATCGACAGGCTCAGGGTGATTCCGACGACGAAGATCGCCACCGCGATCGCCAGCCCACCGAACACCCCGGCCAGCACCACCAGGTTGTCCCCGCCGGTCAACGCACCGGCGAATTCGGCCTGCCCACGGTCATCCCCGGTCAACACGACCACATGCTGTCCAGCCAGGACAGTGTCGAGCCGCTGGGTGAGCGCGTCGAGATCGGTGCCACTGGTCGGCAACACGCCGATCGAGTCGATCTTTCCCGGTTGGCCGAGCAGTGACCGAGCCTCGTCCTGGGCGAAGAAAACCGTTGCCGCGTCAGCCGTTCGTGCGGTAACGAGGCCGACCACCTGAAAATCCCGACTGCCGCCGTCGACCACCAGCGTCACCGGTGAGCCGACCCCCAGATGATCCGTGGCGGCCAGCGTCGAATCCAGTACGACCTGGCGCGCCGTGCTCGGCGCCGTGCCCGCGACGAGGGTGTACGGAGCCAGCCCTGCGGAGTCCCAACCGTGCCCAGTGGACGGTGCGCCGGCCGGTTTTCCGTTGGCCAGTACGGTCGCCGGGAAGGACACGTCGGCAACCGCGTTCGCGACCCCCGGCATCGCCTCGACCTTGTTCAGCAGGCCGGCATCGAGCCGAACCCGTTCCGGATAGTCCGCGCCGGAACCGTTCGCCGACGAGGACTGGTCACCGGTCACCACGATCGGCGCGCCTGCCAACCGTTGCGGCGCGATCGCGGTCCGGATACCGGTTTCCATCATGCCGCCACACGCCATCACGATCATCGCACCGAACAACAGGGCGATGAACGCGGCGACGAAGCCGCCGGTGCGAAAACGCAGGGTGCGCAGGGCGAGGGAGACCATCAGACCGCTCCGCTCGCCAGCCGCAGGCCCCTGCGGTCCGCGCCGGAACCCAGCCGCGTCATCCGCTCGGCGACCGAGGTGACCGTCGGGTTGTCGAGTTCGCCGACGAACCGGCCGTCGGCAAGGAAGACCACCCGGTCGGCATGGGCGGCGGCAACCGGGTCGTGCGTCACCATGATGATGCTCTGCCCGGACTCGCGCACGGCTTCCCGAAGCAGGCCGAGTACTTCCCCTGAGGTCGTGGTGTCGAGGGCGCCGGTCGGCTCGTCACCGAACACCACGGCGGGGCGGGTGATCAGCGCCCGCGCGATGGCCACCCGCTGCTGCTGGCCACCGGAGAGTTGACCGGGCCTGCGTCGCAGCACACCGTCGAGGCCGACCCTGGCCAGCACGTCGAACACCGCGGCCCGCTTGGGTTTGCGACCGGCCAACCGCAGCGGCAGCGAGACGTTCTCCAACACCGTCAGCGCCGGCAGCAGATTGAAGGATTGGAAGATGAAGCCGATGCGCTCACGGCGCAGCTCGGTGAGCTTCCGTTCGGACATCGCGGTGAGGTCCTGACCGTCCAACAGCACCGAACCGGCACTCGGCCGGTCCAAACCCGCCGCGCAGTGCAGAAAGGTGCTCTTGCCGGAACCCGAAGGACCCATCACCGCGGTGAAACCACCGCGCCGGAACCCGATACTCACGCCGTCCAGCGCCCGTACTCCGGTGCGTTGGTTGCCGTAGATCTTCTGAACCCCGTGCAACCGCACGATGTCCTCGGTGTGCTGGTGCCCTGGCGCGGTCACGTGCTCGCCCCCGTTGATCTGCGACCGTGTCCGTCACGGTGCTGTGATCAACGGTAGGAACAACCGCAGGCCTCAACCATGGTGCGGCCCCACCATTACAACCGGGGGTAAACCCCACCTTGTACGGCCGAGGGTGAACCGCACCTTGCCTGGGACCGGTTGCCGCAACGCGGAAACCGGCCCCAGATCAGGTACCCGGATGATCAGCCGAGCGCGGAAAGCAGCGCGGCGCGCTGCCGGTCGCCGAGCCCAGCGGCCCGACGTTCGGCCGGAATACCGGCCTCCTCCAGTACGGCGGCCACTTTGGCCGGTCCGTAACCGGGCAGGGCCTTGACCAGCTGCGCGACCTTGGTCTTACCCACGATCGCATCTTCCTTGGCACGGGAGAGCACTGCGGGGATGGTCTCCGCGCCGGCCTTGATGTCGTTCAGCAGCTTGGTGCGGGCCTGCCTGGCCTCGGCGGCCTTGGCCAATGCAGCCTGGCGCTGCTCGGGGGTCAGGTTAGGGAGAGCCACTCGTCGTTTCCTTCCATTCAGGACAGTCCATCCGCGCGTGTCACGCGTGGTTGGCACCCCATCATGACGCTTCACCCTGCCACGTCCAGCAGCGACACGTCGACGAATCGCGTGGACCTGGCTGTTTGTTTGCCCACGTCGGACGCTCGGCGGCCGCCCGAACCCGACATTTGGTAACGCGCTGTCGACCATCCATGCCAACAGGTAGTGCCCTAAAGGGTGATGCCGGAGGCCGAAAACGTGATCGGATCGGCGCAGAGTCACCAATGTTGGCTACCCCACGCTGTTCGGTCGGTGATTGCCGCCGGATAGCCCAAAAGTGGCCGTTGAGCAGGGTGAGTTCAGCACATCGAGTCAATCGGCCGCCGGCCGCCGAGGGCGTGTCGAGCCCGCCGACGGCGGTTTTCGACGGCTTCGCGCCCCCTCCTTGTGCGCGGGGCCCGGTTGGCAGAGGCTGTCACCGACAGTTCCGGCCACCGGGGCGTTGTCGGCACGACATTTACCGTGACCGGGAATACATCGATGTCTTCCGGTCAGAAGGAGAGGATGCGGCGTGGCTGTGGTGGGTTCTTCAGGTTCTTCGGATTCGTCAGCTTCTTCGGCGACTGAGATGTTTCGAGCCGCCAGGGACTTCCTGCTCGACCACCGGGACAGCTACGACCTCGCCTACCGAGACTTCCGCTGGCCGGAATTCACCGAGTTCAACTGGGCGCTGGACTGGTTCGACGCGGTCGCGGCCACCGAGCCGACCGCGTCCCGGCCCGCGCTGTGGATCGTCGAGGAGGACGGCGCCGAGATCCGCTACACCTTCGCCGAGATGTCCGCCCGGTCCAACCAGGTGGCGAACTGGCTGCGCTCGGTCGGCGTCGAGCGCGGCGACCGGCTGATCCTGATGCTCGGCAACCAGACCGAACTGTGGGAGACCGTGCTGGCCGCGATCAAGCTCGGCGCGGTCGTCATCCCGGCCAGCACCCTGCTCGGTCCGGCCGACCTCGTCGATCGGGTCGACCGGGGCAACGCCAAGCACGTCGTGGTTCGCTCGGTCGACGCGCCGAAGTTCGCGAAGGTCGGTGGCGACTACACCAAGATCGCCGTCGGCGAGCCGGTCGAAGGCTGGCGAGCCTACGCCGAGGCATACGTGAGCCCCATCGAGTTCACCGAGGACGGCAGCACCGAGGCCACCGACACCCTGCTGCTGTACTTCACCTCGGGCACCACCGCCAAGCCGAAGCTCGTCGAGCACACCCAGGTCTCCTACCCGGTTGGCCATCTGTCCACAATGTACTGGATCGGTCTGCGGCCGGGTGACGTCCACCTCAACATATCCTCGCCCGGTTGGGCGAAACACGCCTGGAGCAACATTTTCGCGCCCTGGAATGCCGAAGCCTGCGTGTTCATCTACAACTGCAACCGGTTCGACGCCGGCGCGCTGCTCGGCCAGATCGACCGCTGCGGGATCACCAGCTTCTGCGCCCCACCAACGGTATGGCGGATGCTCATCCAGGCCGACCTCACCCAACTGGCCAACCCGCCGCGCGAGGTCGTCGGGGCGGGCGAGCCGCTCAACCCGGAAGTCATCGAGCAGGTCAGCCGCGCCTGGGGACGGACCATCCGGGACGGCTTCGGCCAGACCGAGACCACCGTGCAGATCGCCAACACTCCCGGCCAGCCGGTCAAACCCGGCTCGATGGGCCGCCCGGTGCCGGGCTATCGCGTCGCGTTGATCGATCCGGTGACCAACGAGATCGGCGACGAAGGCGAGATCTGCCTCGACCTGACCGACCGCCCCACCGGCCTGATGGTCGGCTACCGCGACGACGACGAGCGCAGCGCGGAGGTCATGCGCGAGGGCCACTACCACACCGGCGACGTCGGTGCCCGCGACGCGGACGGCTACGTCACCTACGTCGGCAGGGCCGACGACGTGTTCAAGGCCAGCGACTACAAGATCTCCCCGTTCGAGCTGGAAAGCGTGCTACTGGAACACGAAGCGGTCGCCGAGGCCGCCGTGGTGCCCTCCCCAGACCCGCTGCGCCTCGCCGTCCCCAAGGCCTACATCGCGCTGGCCACCGGGCACGAACCCACTCGGGAGACCGCACTGGCGATCCTGGCCTTCTCGAAGGAGAATCTCGCGCCGTACAAGCGAATCCGCCGGCTGGAGTTCTTCGAACTGCCCAAGACGATCTCCGGCAAGATCCGTCGCGTCGAACTACGCGGCCGCGAGAACGAACTCCACCAACCCGCCGACGCGCGGGCGACAGCGGGGGAGTACCGCGAGGAGGACTTCCCGGAGCTGCGCTCCTGATCCGGACTCCGGTCCGTCCCCGGTGGACCACACCCCGGCAGCGCGGCGAGGTGCTCGCCAGGGCCGGTGCCTCGCCGCGCCTCAGCCGAGACCGGTGTCGGGGACGGTGATGATCCGGTCGGCCCGTGCGGCGGTCGCGGCGACGAGTTGGGCGTTGGGTTCGTCGTTCGCCGCGACCCAGCCGGCCGCCTCCGCCGCCGAGCGGCCGTGTTCGCGGTGACGGGCGATCAGCCGCTGCCGGCGGAGGGCCTCCTCCGGGCGCAGGTACCAGATCTCGTCCAACAGCGCCGCGGTGTGCTGCCACCGGCCCTCGGCCAACAACAGATAGTTGCCCTCGATGATGACCAGCGGAGCGGTGCGCGGAATCGGCAGCGCCCCGGCGATCGGCTCCTCCAACTCCCGGACGAACTCCGGTGCGTACACCACGTCCTCGGTGTTGGCGCGCAGCCTGCGCAGCAGGGCGTGGAAACCGCCGACATCGAAACTCGGCGGCGAACCCTTCCGTTCGGTGAGACCGAGTTGGCGCAGCACCTGGTCGGCGAGGTGGAAGCCGTCCATCGGCACCCGCGCCGCCAGCGGACCCAGTTCGGCACACAGCGCGGCGGCCAGGGTGCTCTTGCCGGCGCCGGGTGAGCCGGTCAGGCCGAGGAGGCGGCGGGTGCCCGAAGCGGTGAGGGCGCGGGCCGCGTCGACGAGGGCCGGCAGCGACCAGGGCAGCGCGGCGGGAGCCCGCCTCGTCACTGTGGGTCGGCCGCGTCAGTGCAGCCGCAGGACCGGCGGCGTTGGAAGGTCGCCGGCAGAGTGCGCCGCTCGCCGGCTCCCCGGTACCCGGACATCCGCTTGATCAGCAGTTTCGCCGCCGTGGCACCCATCTCGGGGATGGGCTGCGCCATCGCGGTCAGGCCGGGATGGATCAGGTCGGCCCACTCGATGTCGTCGAAGGCGACCACCGCGACGTCCTCCGGCACCCGCGCGCCGACCTCCCGCAGGCCGCGCAGCGCGCCGATGGTCATCGCGTTGTTCGCGGCCACGATCGCGGTCGGCGGCTTCGGCACCGCCAACAGCGTCTTGACCGCGCTCTGGGCGGGCTCGATCCGCGAGGATCCGGTCCGCACCAGGTTCCGGTCGTAGGCGATCCCGGCCCGCTCCAGCCCGAGCCGGTAACCGGTCAGCCGCTCGGTGGTGGTGGAAAGACCGGCCCGGCCGCTGAGAAAACCGATCCTGGTGTGGCCGTGCCCGACGAGGTGGCCGACCAGCTGCGCCGTCGGCTCGATGTTCTCGACGCCGACCTCGTCGAACCGCTCGTCGGTGAACAACCGGTCGACCAGCACCGTCGGCGTGCCGCGCTGGGCGAGCAGGTCCAGGATCGGCTCCGGGTTGGTGGAGGCCGGCGCCAGGATCACGCCGTCGACCCGACGGTCCAGCATGATCTTGACCTGTTTGGTCTCCTCGGCGGCGTTCTCGTGGTTGTCGGTCAGCAGCAGCGTGTAGCCGCGCTGCCGGGTGGTCTTCTCGATCGAGGACACCAGCGGCGCGAAGAACGGATTGGACAGAAAAGACATCACGATGCCGATCAGCATCGTGTTCTGGGTCGCCAGGGCCCGCGCCACGCTGTTGGTGGTGTAGCCGGCTGCCTCGACGGCGGCCAGCACCCGAGCGCGCAGCTCGGCACTGACCGGGCGCGTGTTGTTCAGTACGTGCGAGACGGTCGTGACCGACACCCCGGCCGCCGTCGCAACATCAGCCATCTTGACCACCGCAGCCTGCCCCTGTCCCATCAGGAATTCCAGGCGGGGCCTGACCGCCAACGATGCCTCCCAGCACCCGCCCAACGACTGTATAGCAATTCGGCGGACGAACTCGCAAGCGGTTGCCAAAGCGGTTGCGGAAGCGGTTGCGAGTGTCTAGGGTCACCACCCATCGGTTGACGGACGAGGAGGTCCGAGGATGAGTCCAGTTGGGGCGCGGCGAGTTTCGCGCCGGTCGATTCCGCTGCGCTGCGCCATCGGCGTGGTGGCGATCGGATTACTCGCGTTGAGCGCGTGCGGCGGTGGCTCCGGCTCGTCAGGGGCCAGCGGCGGGACCAAGGTCGCGTTGATCCTCAAGGAGTTCACCAACCCGTACTGGATCTCGATGGAGAACAGCGCGAAGGCCGAGGCGAGCAAACTGGGCGTCCAGTTGCAGGTGTCCGCCGGCAATTCCGATGACGACACGACCTCGCAGATCAACCAGATCGACGAGGCCATCGCCGCCGGTGACAAGGGCATCATCATCGCCCTCAACGGCGACGCGGTGAACAGCGCGCTACAGCAGGCCAAAACAGACGGTCTCGTGGTGGTTTCGGTGGACACGCCGCCGATCCCGGCCAACGTCGCCGACGTCACCTACGCCACCGACAACACCAAGGCCGGCACCCTGGACGGCAAGTGGATGGCCGCCAAACTCGCCGGACGCAGCGCGGACATCGCCATGCTCGACGACCTCGCCAACCAGGTGATCACCGTCGACGTCGACCGCGATCACGGCTTCCTGCAGGGCATGGGCATCCCGGTCGGCAACCCGAACGTCAACGGCGCGGAACCCAAGAGCGGCCACTACACCGGCGGCAAGGGCGGCAGCTACCAGATCGCCTGCCAGCAGCCGACCAACGGCTCGCAGACCGGCGGCCAGTCCGCGATGGAAACCTGCCTTTCCAAGGACCCCAACATCAACGTGGTCTACGCGATCAACGAACCGGCCGCACAGGGCGCCGCGCACGCGTTGCAGGCCGCCGGCAAGACCGGCGTCACCGTGGTCGCCATCGACGGCGGTTGCAGCAACCTGACGTTCGTCGCCAGCGGCCAGATCGGTGCCACCGCGGGCCAGTTCCCCGGCAAGATGGCCCAACTCGGCGTGCAGGCGATCGCGAACTTCGCCAAGACCGGCACCAAACCCGCCAACCAGGCCGGTCAGGACTTCTACGACACCGGCACCCAGCTCTACACCGACAGCCCCCAGCCCGCCGTCCCGAGCATCACCTCCGCCGCAGCGGCCAAGGTCTGTTGGGGATAACGGGCGATGACCGGAAATCCAGAGTTCAGCGGCGCCGAACAGGGTGACCCCGGCGCCGCGTTGGACCTCGACGCGGGCCCCGAGCCGGGCACGGAACCGAACATCCTCCGCAGGCTGGGCAACCCGGTGCAGTCGGTGCTGCACGCACATCCCTCGCTCGGCCCGCTCATCGTCCTCGTTGTCGCCGCGATCGTGTTCGACCTGATCAACGGGCGGTTCCTCAGCCCGACGAACCTGTCGATCATGCTGCAACAGGTCGCCGTGATCGGCCTGCTCGCCCTCGGCCAGACCATCATCATCCTGACCGCCGGCATCGACCTGTCCGTCGGCGCGGTGATGATCCTCGCGCAGATGGTGATGGCCGAACTCGCCGTCTCCAACGGCCTGCCCGTCCTGCTCGCACTGGTCATCGGCCTGCTGGTGGCGCTGGTGTCCGGGCTGCTCAACGGGGTGCTGGTGACCAGGTTCCAGGTGCCGCCGTTCATCGGCACCCTCGGCACCCTCGGCGTGTTCACCGCCGTCGGCCTCAAGTACGCCAACGGCCAGACCCTCACCCCGCCCACCAACAGCCTGCTGCTGTGGACCGGCAAGCTGATCGGCTTCGGCACCTTCCACATCACCATCGGCGTGCTGCTGATGATCCTGCTCTACCTGATCGTCGGCTACGCGCTGGGCCGGACGGCCTGGGGCAAGCACGTCTACGCGGTCGGTGACGACGCCGAAGCCGCCCGCCTGACCGGCATCCGCACCGCGCGGCTACTACTGAGCGTCTACCTCGTCGCCGGGCTGGTGTACGGCATCGCGGCCTGGGTGCAGGTCGGCCGCGTCGGCGACGCGAGCACCGACATCTCGGCAACCCTCAACCTCGACAGCATCACCGCCGTGGTGATCGGCGGGGTGAGCCTGTTCGGCGGTCGCGGCATCGTGCTCGGCACCCTGTTCGGGGCGCTGATCGTGCAGGTCTTCTCCAACGGACTCGCCCTGGCCGGCGTGCAGGACCTCTACCAGCAGCTCGCCGAGGGAATACTGGTGATCGCCGCGGTCAGCCTCGACCGCTGGATACGAAAAGTGCGCCGATGACAACGACTTCGAACGATCCCGCCGCGAACAGTCCTGAGCCGGTCCTCGCGGCCACCGGCCTCGTCAAGGCCTACGGTCGGGTGGAAGCCCTGCGCGGCGCGGACTTCGAGCTGCTCGACGGTGAGGTCCTCGCCGTGATCGGCGACAACGGAGCCGGCAAGTCCACCTTGATCAAATGCCTCTCCGGCGCGACCGTGCCCGACTCGGGCACCCTGCGCCTTGACGGCAGACCGGTCCAGTTCCGCAATCCGCAGCAGGCCAAGGACGCCGGCATCGAGACGGTCTACCAGACGCTGGCCGTCACCCCGGCGCTGGACATCGCCAGCAACCTCTACCTCGGCAGGGAGATCCGCAAGAAAGGACCACTCGGCACGGTTTTCCGGCTACTGGACACCGCCGCGATGCGCCGCTCGGCCGAGGAACAGGTCAAGAAACTCGGTATCGCGACCCTGCAGGACATCACCCAGGCGGTGGAAACCCTCTCCGGTGGGCAGCGGCAGGCCGTCGCCGTGGCCAGGGCCGCCGCGTTCGGCAGCAAGGTCGTCATCCTCGACGAGCCGACCGCCGCACTCGGCGTCCGCGAGTCGGGGCAGGTGTCCGCACTGATCCAACGACTGCGCGACAACGGCCTTCCCGTGGTGCTGATCAGCCACGATATGCCGCTGGTGTTCGAACTCGCCGACCGCATCCACATCCAGCGGCTCGGCAGAAGGGCCGCGGTCATCACCCCGCGCTCGCACTCGATGGAGGACGCGGTCGCCATCATGACCGGCGCCCGCGCCGCCTGAACCCCGCGCCGAGGTCACCACGTCGCGGACCGGCGCAACCGGGTCCGCGACGCGGTGCCGACCTCAGCTGAGTCTGGTGGTGCGGGTGGCGATCGCGCCCGCGATCGCGCCCCAGGCCAGCAGGATCAGCGCGCACACCCAGATCGGTTCGCTGCCACGGCCCAGCGCCGAGTACAAGCCCTCGGCCAGCGCGCCCGACGGGATCACCAGCATCGCGTCCCGCACACCGGCCGGGACCGACGACGCGAGGCCCGCGCCGCCGACCAGCAGCAGCACGAACCAGATGATGTTCGCCAGCGCCAACACGATCTCCGCGCGCAGCGAACCGCCGAGCAGCACGCCGAGCGCGCCGAACGCCAGCGTGCCCAGCGCCACCAGCAGCACAGCGGGCCCGATGCCGGACACCGTCGGCGACCAGCCCAGGATCGCCGCGACCACACCGAGAACCACGATCTGGACGACGACCACCGCGACCGCGGCCGCCAGTCGGCCGGCCACCAGCAGCCAGCGGGGGAGCGCCGTGGCGGCCAGCCGCTTGAGCACGCCGTAACGGCGGTCGAAGCCCAGCGCGATGGCCTGCCCGGTGAACGCCGAGGACATGATCGCCAGCGCGAACACCCGAGGCGTCACCGAGTCCACCCTTGGCGTCGGCATCGGGATGATCTTCAGCAGCGTCAGGCCGGTCAGCAGCACCAGCGGGATCAGCAGGGTCAGCAGGACCTGCTCGCCGTTGCGCAGCGCCAGCAGGGTCTCGATCCTGGCCTGGGTGAACAGCATCCTGCCCCGCTTGCCGGTACCGGGCGCTGGCAGAAAGGTACCGGGGGCGAATCGGGTCGAGGTCGTCATCTGCGTACGTCCCTGGCGGAAGAAGCGCTGGTCAGCGGAAGGTTCATCGGGTTGGTCACGACCGAAGATCCCGGCCGGTCAGGTCGAGGAAGACGTCCTCAAGGCTGCGCTTGCTGACCTGTAGCGCCTCGGCGAGCACACCCTGCTGCGCGCACCACGAGGTCACCGTGGACACCACCTGCGGCGTGATCGGCCCGTCCACCAGATAGTGGCCGGGCGTGGTCTCCTCGGTGGTGCAGTCCTCCGGCAGCGCCGCCGTCAGCAGCGTCAGGTCGAGGCCCCGGCGCGCCTGGAACCGCAGCCGCTGCTCATCGGCGGCACTCGTGGTCAGCTCACCGGGACTGCCCTCGGCGACCACCTGGCCATGATCGATGATGACCACCCGATCGGCCAACGCCTCGGCCTCCTCCATCAGGTGTGTGGTCAGCAGCACGCTCACCCCGTCCGTGCGCAGCGCCTCCACCAGCTCCCACACCAGCCGCCGCGCCTGCGGGTCCATCCCGGCCGTCGGCTCGTCGAGAAACACCAGCTCCGGCCGGCCCACCAACGCGCAGGCCAGCGACAGCCGCTGCTGCTGGCCACCGGAGAGGCGCTTGTACGGAATGCGGCGGGCCGAGTCGAGACCGAGGATGCCCAGCAGCCAGTCCACATCCAGCGGATTCGCCGCGCACGAGGCGACCAGCGAGAGCATCTCGGCCACCCGCACCCCCGGATACGCGCCGCCGCCCTGCGGCATCACCCCGACCCTGGCGCGCAGCGCGGAACCGTGCGCGGCCGGATCGAGGCCGAGCACCCGGACCGTGCCGGCATCCTGCCGGCGGAAGCCCTCGCAGATCTCCACGGTGGTGGTCTTGCCCGCCCCGTTGGGACCGAGCAGCGCGAGTACCGAGCCGGCAGGCAGGAGCAGGTCGAGGTCGTCGACGGCGGTGGCCGACCCGTAGCGCTTGACCAGTCCCGACACCTCGACGGCGGGCCGGTCCGCGCGTGCTGTCACGAATCGACAGCCTAGGCGGTGGCCTGGCTCACCCTCTGTGTGGCCCGCCCCGGCAATCCTTCACCGACCGTAGTTCCGACCGGTTCAGCCCAGATGTCCGGCCAGTTCGGGCCGTGCCGGGTGAATCGTGTTGTCCCGGAAGATCGGAATCCGCCGCCGGACAAGCAACAGCACGATCGCGAACACGATCGCCGCCGCGACATAGGCGTCGATGCCGACATAGCCCGCGCTGATCGGCCCACCGGTCGGCAACGGGGTGACCATCCCGTAGGCCGCGCTGACCACCGCGGTCGCCGTGCGGAACTTCGCGTTGTTCACACTCGCCGCGAGCGGCACGATCGCCCACAGCAGATACCAGGGCTGCACCGTCGCCGACAACAGCGCCACCGTGCCCAGCGCAAGGCCGAGACCGATCATCGGATGTATCCGGCCCCGGTAACCGCTCCACAGCAGCCGGATTGCCACCAGCACACTGATGATCTCGCCGAGCCAGCGCATCACCCCGACCGTGGTCAGCGTGTGGTTGCCGAGGCCGAGCACGATGCCGAGCCCACCGGCCAGGAAACCGACCGCCGTCACCGGCGACTCCCAGCTCAGCACGATCCCGTTGTTGCTCAACGCGTTCACCCAGCCGAAACCGAGACCGGTGCCCACCGAGATGATCACCGTCAGCACCACGAACACCCCGGTGACCACCAGCGCCGCCCAGACCAGGTGACGCAGTCTGCCGCCCCAGCGCCTCGCCACCAGCACACCGAGGAAACCCAGCGTCGGCAGCGCGGAGAGCTTCACCGCGACCCCCAGGGTGATCACCGCGACCCCGGCCAGCAGCCACAGGATCTCCCGCCGCGTCACCGAGGGCGGCGACGCGACCTTGGTGAGGGTGGGCAACCCGATCAGGGCGATCTCGAAACCGGCCAGCATCAGGCCGATCATCAGCGCCTCGTTGTGCACGCCGATGAGCAGATGCCAGATCAGCAGCGGATTGGCCGCACCGAGCCACAGCGCGCTGACCGGCTGCACACCGAAGCGCCGCGCCAGCCTCGGCACCGCCCACATGATCATCGCGATGCCGACGAGTTCGAGCAGCCGTTGCAGATAGACACCGGTGACCACATGGTCACCGCTCAACGCGTTCAGCCACCGGCCGATGTAGAGGAACAGCGGCCCGTACGGGGCAGGAGTGTCCCGCCAGATGCTGTCAACACCCCTGGTCAGCGGGTCGGAGACGCCGAGGGCGGGCACCGGGCCGAGCTTGTAGGGGTCCAGGCCGAGCGCGGCGATCTTGGACTGCGCGAGGTAGCTGTAGACGTCGCGGCTGAACATCGGCGGCACCACCAGCAGCGGCGCCGCCCAGGTGATCATGGTCCGGTACAGCTGCCGCGAGGAGATCAGCCGGGGCCGACCGGGCCGGACGAAGCGGCCCAGCCACAGCCAGGCCACCACGATCATCGCCATCCCGATCAGCGCACAGGCCAACTCGACCGTGGGCATCCGGACGAAAAGGCCCAGGAACGGCGTTGTCACCAGCGGGTTGAACACCGGGGACGCGCTCGCGCCGAGCGAACCGGCGGCCAGCAGCAACGCCCCAGTCACCCCGAAACGGCGGACCAGTTTCAGCTGCCGCAGCTCAACGGTGTCCAGCGGGGCGGTCTCACCGAGGACCGGGGTGGTGGCGTCCTCGGCCGACGCGCGTTCGCTCGCCGGCTTGTCGACCTCTTCCATCACCACGTGACGAAGGGTAGCGAGCGGGCGGAGCGGGTGAGCCGGGTCACCGAAACTCGGGTTGCCTTTGCTTGATCGACCGAAATACGTCACACTTGTGTTGTGAAAAACGTCGGCGCTGCTTCTGGAGCTGCCGAGGCCGCTGTGGCCTCGACGGATGGCTCCGGCGCGCAGTCCGGCGACGGCCGAACCCGCCAAGCGGTGACCAGGCTACTGCTGGAGCACGGACCGGTGACCGCCGTGGTCATCGCGGACGCGCTCGGCCTGAGCCCCGCCGCGGTCCGCCGCCATCTCGACGTGCTCATCGCCGAAGGCGAGGTCGGCACCAGGGACGCACCACGACTCGGTCAACGCGGCCGAGGGCGACCGGCGAAGCTCTTCCTGCTCACCGAGGCCGGCCGAGGCCGATTCGGCCACGCCTACGACGACCTCGCCGTATCCGCGCTGCGCTTCCTGGCCCAACAGGGCGGGGAGCAGGCGTTGCGCGCGTTCGCCGAGGGCAGGGTCGAGGCACTCGTCAGCAAACATCGCTCCGAGGTGACCTCGCACACCGACGCGCCCGCGCGGTCGAGGGCACTCGCGGAGGCGCTGACCAGCGAGGGATACGCTGCGTCGACCCGGCAGGTCGGCTCGGGTGAGCAGCTGTGTCAGCATCACTGCCCGGTGGCGCACGTCGCCGCCGAGTTCCCGCAGCTGTGCGAGGCCGAGACGGCGGTGTTCGCCGACCTGCTCGGTACGCACGTGCAGCGGTTGGCGACGATCGCTCGTGGCGACGCGGCCTGCACAACGCACGTTCCGGCTCCTTCGGCCCCGAACCCGAACGATCCGGTCACCAATGCAACTGATCATGGAGGGGAGTCCGGATGACTGCCGCTGCCGAGCAGCGCACACCCACCACACCCGCGGGAACCGAGCCACTGAGCCAGGAACAGACCCTGGCGACGCTCGGCAACTACGAGTACGGCTGGGCTGACGCGGATACGGCCGGGGCGAGCGCCCGTCGTGGCCTCGACGAAGACGTCGTCCGGGATATTTCGGCGAAGAAGAACGAGCCGGAGTGGATGCTGGACTTCCGGCTCAAGGGGCTGAAGCTCTTCGAGCGCAAGCCGATGCCGAACTGGGGCTCCGACCTCTCCGGGATCCACTTCGACACGATCAAGTACTTCGTGCGCTCCACCGAGAAGCAGGCGGAGTCCTGGGAGGACCTGCCCGAGGACATCAAGAACACTTATGACAAGCTCGGAATTCCGGAAGCGGAGAAGCAGCGCCTCGTCGCCGGTGTCGCCGCTCAGTACGAATGTATGGACGGGGAAACGCTGATTTGGACTGCGAATCGTGGTCAGGTTCGTATTAAGGAGATTGAACCTGGTGACCAGGTTTTCTCTTATGATGAAAAGTCCGAATGTTTTGTCGTTGCTCCTGTCAAGGCGGCTGCGCAAACTGACGTTCGTCGGGTATACGAGGTATATGCCGGGAAAAGGGTAGTCCGGGCGACCGACAATCACCCGATGCTTGTATTGCGGGATACACGCGCTCCTGGCGAGCGGAAGTATAACTGGGTTCGTCGATGGGTGACGGTCGGCGAGCTTAAGCCAGGTGACCTGATTGCAGTGCCGCGCCAGTTGCCAGAGTTCGGTTCGGCGTATGAGTTGCCTGAACTTATTGTAGGTGGCCATCATTTGGAAAGTCCGGTTCATGGTCCAACAACCACTAATGTTGACTTGATGTGGTTGCTTGGTCTTTTTATCGGCGACGGTAACCTTCAGGATTCTGGAAAGACTCATCGCGTTCAGTTTGCAATTCCAGCGACTGATGTTGAGCTGCGGGCTGAAATCGGCCGTGTGGTCAGTGAACAGTTCGGCTTGCGAATGATTGAAGCTGACAAATATCGCGTAGTTATCAATTCCAAGGCTTTGGTTGACTGGTTTTGGAAGCTCGGCGTTTCTGGTACCTCCAAAACAAAGCGCGTCCCGGACTGGGTATTTGGTTTGCCGGTGGACCAAAGGCTGGCGTTTCTGGGCGGCTGGGTCGACGCGGACGGCTATGTCCGGCCAGCTTCCGCTTCGGCTGCGGTTTATTTGACCTGTGTCAGTGCACCACTGATCGAACAGGCAATGCAACTGGCTGAGCTGTCCGACCTGCGGGTGGGCGGCCCTTGGGGTTTCAAGCAGCCGCACCGTCACAAGCCAGAGGTCATGGGTGGCGCCTTCCGGATTGGTATTTCTGGGAACTTCGAGCGACTGGGTTGCAGGAATCCGAAACGTCTGGAGCGGTTTGGTCGTCCTCGCAAGGTCCATGGTTTGTATTCTGCTGCTGGCGGTCGAAACTTTAGCGGCCAGTGCAACGATTGGCTTGGCTTTGTCGAGGTGAAAGAAATCAAGTCGTGTGATATTGTGCCGGTGTACGACATCGAGGTGGACGGGCCGCACAACTTCATTGCCGAGGGCCTTGTCGCGCACAACTCCGAGGTCGTCTACCACAAGATCCGCGAGGACCTCGAAGCTCAGGGTGTCATCTTCCTGGATACCGACACCGCTCTCAAGGAACACCCGGAAGTGTTCAAAGAGTACTTCGGTTCGGTGATTCCCTCCGGTGACAACAAGTTCTCCGCACTGAATACCGCCGTCTGGAGTGGTGGGTCGTTCATCTACGTCCCCAAGGGCGTCCACGTGGACATTCCGTTGCAGGCCTATTTCCGGATCAACACCGAGAACATGGGCCAGTTCGAGCGGACCCTGATCATTGCGGACGAAGATTCCTACGTGCACTACATCGAGGGCTGCACCGCTCCCATCTACAAGTCCGACTCCCTGCACTCGGCTGTGGTGGAGATCGTCGTCAAAAAGGGCGCGCGTGTCCGCTACACCACCATCCAGAACTGGTCGAACAACGTCTACAACCTGGTCACCAAGCGCGCCAAGGCCGAAGAGGGCGCGACCATGGAGTGGATCGACGGCAACCTCGGTTCCAAGGTCACCATGAAGTACCCGTCGGTGTTCCTGATGGGCGAGCACGCGCACGGCGAGGTGCTCTCCATCGCCTGTGCCGGTGAAGGCCAGCACCAGGACGCGGGCGCCAAGATGGTGCACATGGCGCCGCACACCACCTCGACCATCGTGTCCAAGTCGGTGGCACGCGGCGGTGGCCGGACCTCGTATCGCGGTCTGGTCCAGGTGAACAAGCGGGCGCACCACTCCCGGTCCACGGTCAAGTGCGACGCCCTGCTGGTCGACACCATCAGCCGCTCGGACACCTACCCGTACGTGGACATCCGCGAGGACGACGTGTCCATGGGGCACGAGGCCACGGTGTCCAAGATCAGCGACGAACAGCTGTTCTACCTGATGTCCCGCGGTCTCACCGAGGACGAGGCCATGGCCATGATCGTGCGCGGCTTCATCGAGCCGATCGCGCGCGAGCTGCCGATGGAATACGCCCTCGAACTCAACCGGCTCATCGAGCTCCAGATGGAAGGGGCCGTCGGCTAATCATGACGACCACCCAACAGCCGACCCAGCACGGACTCGGCGCGCACTCGCACGGCTCCGGCGTGGTGCCTGCCTCGACCCGGGCGGATCGGCAGGACAACGTCGCCGTGCCGCAGGGCCGGGAGGAGAACTGGCGCTTCACGCCGATGAAGCGGCTGGGCAGCCTGGTTCCGGCGCAGCCGGCGACCGGCACCGCGACCGTCGAGGTCTCCTCGGGCCGCGATGTCATCGTCGACTCGGTCGGCCGCGACGACGAGCGGATCGGCGCGGCGGGCGAGCCGACCGACTACATCTCGCGCACCGCGTTCGAGTCCTTCGCCAAGGCCACCGTGGTCACCATCCCGCGTGAGTCCAAGGTGGACGAACCGGTGATGGTCACGGTCACCGGCCCCGGCGTGGGCCAGACCGCCTACGGGCACCTCCAGGTGCGTGTCGAGCAGTTCGCGCAAGCCGTTGTGGTGCTCGACTTCCGGGGCTCCGGCAGCTACGCGGACAACCTGGAACTCGTGGTCGGCGACGGCGCCAAGCTCACCGTGGTCGCCGTGCACGACTGGGCCGACGACGCGGTGCACGTCACCGCGCACCAGACCAAACTCGGCCGGGACGCGACCTTGCGGCACACGGTCGTCACCCTCGGCGGCGACCT